>CAVAUD010000074.1:0-10433 GCA_963591565.1 bacterium | reverse complement strand
AAGGCCGCGCGCAGGGCGACCTCGGTCTTGCCAAAGCCCACGTCGCCGCAGAGCAGGCGGTCCATCGGCTTTTTGGACTCCATGTCGGCCTTGATGTCGGCGACGGCGTTCTTCTGGTCGGGCGTGAGGTCGTAGCGGAAGTCCGCCTCCATGTCCTGCTGGACCGGCGTGTCCGGCGAGAAGGCCATGCCCGTCACCGAGGAGCGGCGCGTGTAGAGGTCTACCAGGTCAAACGCCAGCTTCTTGGCCGAACGGCGGGCCTTGCCGGTGGCGCGGCTCCAATCCGCGGTGTTCAGGCGGGTAAGGCGCGGGCTGCCGCCGTCGGGGCCCACGTAGCGAGACAGGCGGTCGACCTGCTCCAGCGGGACAAAGAGCTTGTCCTCGCCCGCGTACTCGAGCAGGAAGTAGTCGCGCTCCTTGCCGTCGACCTCCTGGCGCACGATGTCCGAGAACAGCGCGATGCCGTGCGTGGCGTGGACGACGTAGTCGCCCGGCTTGAACGGGAAGGTGACGGTCGTGGGGTCGACGCGGCGGCGCCGGCGCGACTTGGCCGTGCGCGTGTTGAGGTCCGAGACCGAGAGGATGCCCAGGTGGGCCTCGGGCACCACGATGCCGGCGGGCACCGGGGCGTCCGTGAAGGTCACGCGGTCGCGGGGCAGCGCGGGGGCTGCGGCACAGGCGGCCACGTCGTCTGCCGCGCCGGCGTTCTCGGGAGCTGCGCCCAGCGACTCGCCAAACGGGATGTTCTCGTCATTGAACCGCAGCTCAAGGGCCTCGCGGGCCGCGCGGTCGGGAATCGCGAAGATCACCGAGGACCCGTCCTGCAACAGCTGCCGCACGCGCCCCAGCAGCTTGGAGTCCGAGCCGGCGATGCCCGGCTGGCGCACCTCGAGCTCGGCCGTGACGTTGCCCGCCCCCGCGCGCAGGATCGACGAGAACGACAGGCGCTGCTGCTTGCCAAAGTCCATCTCGCGCGGGTTGGTGTAAAGGCCGTCGGTCTTGACGCGCGCCGAGTTGGCGGCCACGTTTATCTCGTCCATCGCGCGCATGCAGTCGTCAAAGAGGGCGCGCGGCTCGGCCAGCAC
This sequence comes from bacterium, assembly GCA_963591565.1. Lineage (GTDB taxonomy): Bacteria > Actinomycetota > Coriobacteriia > Coriobacteriales > Atopobiaceae > Paratractidigestivibacter. Next base: position 9,348 of record CAVAUD010000074.1, on the reverse strand, counting down.
GACCAGGGCGTCGCGGCTGATGTGGTCGATGGGGCTGGCCGTGTCCCCGTACAGCACCGGCAGGTAGCGCTCGAGCGCAGGCTGAGACGAGCGCGCCTCTATGAGCTCGAGATCGGTCGCGATACGGCTGTCTTCCTGGGCTTTATTGAAAAGCGCGCGGCGGGCGCGGGCCACGACGTCGTCGGTCAAGGCCATCTCTCGGCACGGAGAGATGCTGACCTCCTCAAGCTCGCCGATGGTCTGCTTGGTCGATGCCACGACGCGGCGCAGGCGGTCGATCTCGTCGCCAAAGAACTCGAGGCGCACCGGGCTTGTGGCCTGCGCGGGAAAGACGTCGACGGCGTCGCCGTGCACGTTGAAGGTGCCGGGGGTCGACGCCTCGCCGTCGTCGACGTAGCCCATGCCCACGAGCAGGGCCGGGACCTCGTCGAACGGGACCTCGTCGCCGATCGCGAAGGTGCTCGACGCGAAGTAGCCCGAGCCCACGGGCGGCACGCGGCGCAGCAGCGCGGCCGCCGAGGCCACGCAGACGCACTTCTCGCCGGCCGAGAGACGCGCGATGGCCTGGCAGCGGGCGCCAACGACGGCGTCGTCGGGCGCGGTCTCGGCCCAGGGGCGGTCCTTGCGCATGGGGTAGCGGCACACGAGGTCCTGGCCCAGCCAGGCGGCCAGGGCCCGGGCCGTGCGGTCGGCGGCCTCCTCACCGGAGACGACCAGCAGGCAGGGCCGGGGGTCGCGCGCCCACAGGCTCGCCAGCACAAGGGGGCGCGCCGATTGGGCGACCGCCAACGTGATGTCGTTGCCGGCCTTGTACTCGGCAAGGGCGGGCGCCAGGCTCTTGGCCTTAAGCAGCTGGTTGGCGACGCGGTTGATCAACATGTGGGCGGCCTTTCGCGTTTGGCGCGGCGGCGCACGCCCAAAGGCCAGGATTCCCACGAACCCCGGCCTCCACGTGCGCTTCTTTTCTCAGCCATTGTAGCCGATAGGGGCCGTCCAGGCCCCATGACGTGCCGTCTACCGCGCCAACGGGAAGAAGTCCATCTCCGCCTCGCCGTCCGCCCGAAGCTCCATGGCCGTGACAGCGGGCGAGTACGCGCGGGTCGTCATCGCAGCCTCCCCGCCGTTCGCGAAGACCTCGAGCATCGTCGTGTCCGAAAGCACGCGCACGTCGCGCAGGTCTCCCACCTCGACGGACCTGACGTCGCGGCCATGGCCCTCGGCGCGCATGTCCAGCGTCAGCATCCCGTCCTCATAGCGCAGGGTGACGCCTTCGCGCAGCTCGAGCTCAAGGCGAGACACGCCCGAGCAACGCACCACGGCGTCGAACAGGCGACCCGGCCCGTCGACCTTCTCGCCCGCAAGAACACCCTGGCCCGTGCCACGCATCCGCGCGAGCTCGTGCACCGGCCACTGGCAGAGCACCCCATCGCGCACGCAAAGCTCCCTCGGCGCCGTGAGCGCGCACTGCCAGCCGCGCCCGACCGTCGGGTTCTCCACCGTCGCGTCGGGGCATCCCGACCAGCCGATCATCAACCGGCGGCCGCTCGCGTCCTCGAACGTCTGCGGAGCATAAAAATCGAAACCAGCGTCGACCATCGCCGGGCGGCCGTCCTCGACCAGCCTAAAGCTCGGGCCGTCCCAGTCCGCCTCCACGCGAAACCAAACGCACTGGTGAGGGTTGTGGTAGCGCCACCCCTCGGGCGCCACGCCCTGCGGGCAGCACACAAGAAACAGCTCGCCGTCGAGCTCAAAAAGGTCGGGGCACTCCCACATGTAGCCAAACGGCGCCTTGGGCTCAATCCTCGTCGCATACCGCCAGCTGTCGAGGTCGCGAGACGTATAGACAAGCACACACCCGCGGTCGTCGCGCGTCCTCGCCCCAAGCACCATGTAGTACACGCCGTCGTGCTCAAGCACCTTGGGATCGCGCACGTGCGTCCCGATGTCCGCGGGATAATCCGCGGGAGTAAGGACCGCGCGCTTCTCGCCGCCGCCCGCCGCACCGGGCTCGCCCAGCGCGTCCATGCCTTCCTCGGCGTCCACCACCAGGTGAATCTGATTCTGCTCGCGCCCCGCGAGCACGTAGTCGTAGTCGTCGCGATCGAAGTGCTTGACGTTGCCGGTGTAGAAGAAGTGCGCCTTGCCGTCGCGCACAAAGGCCGAGCCCGAGTACGCGCCGCTCGAGTCCAGGCCCGAGTCGGGGAAAAGCGCCGGACCGCGGTTCTCGTACTCCAAGAAATCCCTGGTCGTCAGGTGGTTCCACAGGACCGGCCCGCCGTGCTTCGCGTCAAAGGGGTCGTACTGGTGGTAGACGTGGTAAACGTCGCCGACCTGGACAAGGCCGTTGGGGTCGTTCAGCCACCCGAGCTCGGGCTCCACATGAACCACCAGCCGGTCGGGATCGGCCGCGATACGCCGCGCAGGCCCGTCCTGCTCCGCTCGCCACTCTTCATACTGGCCGCGCGTCACCGTGTTTCTCTGGTCAAACATTCACTCGCCTTTCTCATCCAACGGCGAGAAGCGCCCGGCATCCCTGCCAGGCGCCTCCCGTCGCAAGCGGACGCAGATCGTCTCTGCCTAGAAGCTGACCTCGAAGCCGGCGCCGCCGCCCTCCTCGTCCGTGGTCGGGACGCCCTTTGCCTTGTTGTACGCAAAGATCAGCGCAATGGGGACAAAGAAGGCGATGAGGTTGCCGATCACGTACCACACGAGGGTCTCGGGGGTGACGATGAGCAGGCCGAGCACTCCGGTCAGGCCCTGGCCGATGGCGCGGACCTCGAAGAACTTGACGAAGGCGCCGCCGCAGCCCGCGCCGATGCAGGCGCACACAAACGGGATGATGGAGTAGCGCATGTTCGCCGCGAAGATCGCGGGCTCCGAGATGCCGACGAGGGTCGGGATGAAGGAGGACATGCAGATGCTGCGCTCGCGGGAGTGCTTCTTGTGGATCAGGTACATGCCGATGGCGCCGCCGCCCTGGGCGATGATGGAGACCGACCAGATGGCCTGGATGTAGTTGAAGCCGGTGGTGGCCACGAGGTTGGCCTCGATGCCCTGGATGAACTGGTGGGTGCCGGTGACGACGAGCGGCTGCAGGAACGCGGCGAAGACGAACGCGCCGAAGACGCCCATGCGGTTGTAGAGCACGTCGATGACGCCGCCGAGCACGTCGCCGATGAGGTTGCCGAGCGGGCCGAACACGGTGAACAGCGCGACGTTGGCAAGGATCAGCGTGATGGTGGGGACAAAGACAAACGAGACGACCTCGGGGATGACGTCCTGGGCGATCTTCTCGACCTTGGCCATGAACCAGGCGGTCAGGATCGCGGGGAAGACGCCGCCCTGGAAGGCGACCATCGGAATGGCCAGCGGGCCGAAGTTCCAGTACTCCACGCCCGTCGGGTCAAGGACAAAGGTGTTGCGGTTCATGAGGCTCGGGTGGACCATCACGATGCCGACGAGGATGCCCAGGATCGGGTTGCCGCCAAAGCGCTTCACCGCGCTGTACATCACAAGAACAGGCAGGTAATCAAAGGTGGTCGCGATGATGGCGAAGAAGCTCGCGAGGTTCTTGAGGAACTCGCTTTGGTCCGCGAGGCTGCCCTGCATGCCAAAGAGGCCCTCGGCCACGATGAGCGACTTAAGGCCGATGATGATGGCCGCGCCCACGAACGCCGGGATGATGGGGATGAAGATGTCGGAGAACACCTTGAGGACCGAGAAGAACTTGCCCTTCTTGTCCGCCTCGGCGCCCTTGACCTCGGACGCGCTTATCTCCTTTACGCCGGTCAGGGCCATGAACGCGTCGAACACCTTGTTCACGGTGCCGGTGCCGAAGATGATCATGAGCTGGCCGCTGTTGAAGAGCACGCCCTTGACGCCGTCGAGGTTCTCGAGCGCCGCCTTGTCGTACTTCGAGGTGTCCTTGAGAACGAGGCGCAGGCGGGTGACGCAGTGCGTGGCGCCCTCGATGTTCTCGACGCCGCCGACGTTGTCGACGACTTGCTGGGATACCGCTTTGTAGTCCATGTCTCTCTCCGTTCCTTGTCGGAATCAGTTTACTGGGTCGGTGCCGGGTCGCCTTAAAGCGAGGCGATCGTCGCGTTCGCGCAGCGCAGGGTGCCTTCGGTCACGGTAAGCGAGACGCCCTGGCCCTTCTTCGCGCAGAAGCGGGCGTTGAGCGCGACGTCGTCGACGAAAACAGTCGCGATGTCGTCGTCGACAACGAGACGCAGGTGGTGGCTGCCGTCGCCCTTGAAGAAGAGCGGGCGATCGAGGCCCATGGTGTTGAGCTGGAACCAGGGGTACTGCGGAGCGGCCGTGAACTCCAGCCTGCCCTCGCGCAGGTTGGCGCGGAACTCGTAGCCAAGGCCCGTCTCGGCGTCCTCGGCAAGCTTGACCGAGAAGCCCGCGGCGTCGCCGGACAGCTCGATGTCGGCGTCGAGAAGGTAGGTGGAACCGGCGTCCGCGCTAAGCACGTGCTCGGCCTTGCCCGAAACGCACCCCAGCTCAAAGGCCTCGACGGCCTTGCCCTCGCCAAACGCGGGCACCATGCTGTCGGGCAGCTTGGTGCCGAGGGTGCCGTCCGCGCGCTGCACGATCTCGAGGGGCATGAAGGTGCCGCCCCACAGGTAGGAACTGGGGTCGCCGCCCTCGTCGCGGGTCGGGACCCAGCCAAACAGCACGCGGCGCTCGCCGTCGAAGGCGGTGCGCGCGGCGTAGTAGGCGCGGCCGTCGAAGGCGTCGTCGGCGGGGGTGATCCAGGGGCCGTTCATGGAGCGAGACATGCGGTAGCGGGTCTTGTTGCCGTCGCTGTACTCCGAGAAGACCAGGTACCACCAGTCGCCCATCTTAAAGAGGTCGGGCATCTCGAACATCGTGTACTGGCCCGGGGTCCACCAGTCGCCCTGGAACTCCCAGTTCTCGAGGTCCTTAGAGGTGAACTTGACGATACGGCCGGTCATGAGGGCCTTGTCCTCGCCCACGCGCGAGCCGAGGATGAGGGCGTACTCCTCGTTCTCCTCGTCCCACAGCACGTAAGGGTCGCGCCAGTTGCGGTCGTCGTAGCCCTCCTGGGGCGGAAGGAGCGTCTCGGAGATGTTCTTCTCCCAGTTGATCGCGTCGTCGCTCGTGGCGTGGAGAAGAACCTGCTTCATCTTGCGCGCCTTCACCAGGTCGCGGTTGCAGCCGGTGTAGAGGGCGTGGTACTTCTCGCCGGCCTTAAAGACGGTTCCGGCGTAGACGTACTGGTCCACCTCGTCGTCCGCGCCGCGCTTGAGGCTCTCGCCAAAATCGGCGTAGGAGACGAAGTCCTCGGTGGTGGCCAGGGCCCAGCCAAACGGCTCGCCAAAGGGCCCGGGGTTGCGGGTATCGCGCTGGTGATAGAGGTAGAACTTGCCGTTCTCGCCGTACGGCATGATGTCGCCGACCCAGATTCCCTCTGGCTGGTAGTAGATCTTGTGCATCGCATCCGTCCTTTTCGATTGCCTGCCGACGTGGCAAATGTATGTCAATCGTTTTCATATGTCAAACGTTTTCATATCGCCCGTCAGCGCTCGCCGCGCAAAGTTCTGCAAACGGTTGACATATGCCGGTGAGCGGTCGAAGGAGGGCCTGAGCGGTCGAGGGAGAGCTCGAGCGGCCAAAAGAAAGGGCCTCGCAACCCAACGGCGCGAGGTCCTTCTCCGCTACAACAAGCGGACGGTTCGATGCGTGTGGCGAGAAGCCCGCGCGGCTAGGCGGTCTGCCCCACCACGAGCTCGACGGGCAGCTTCGTGTTCGACTCGGGCTTCTTGCCCTCCACCAGGTCGATCATGGAGCGCGCGGCAAGGTCGCCGATGCGATCGATGTCCTGGCGCACCGTGGTCAGGTGCGGCATGAAGGTCATCGTGCGGCGAGCGCCGTCGGCCCCCACGACCTTGATGTCGTCGGGCGCGCTCAGGCCGCGGCGGCGCATGACGTTAAGGCAGACGGCGGCCATGGTGTCGTCGCCGGCGAAGATGCCGTCGATGTCGGGGTTCTCCGCCAGGATCTGGGCGATCGCGAGCTCCTTTTGGTCGTCGGGCTTAACGAACTCGACCTCGCGCACGAGCGTCGGCAGGCCAGCGGCGCTCACCAGGTCACGGTACGCGTCGGTGCGCTTGTTGGCCGGCATGCGCATGCGGCTGTTGTTGCGCAGGCAAAGGATGCGGCGGCACCCGTCGTCGATGAGGCGCTGCGTGGCCAGCTCGCCTATCCGGTAGCTGTCGCTCGCGATCTGGACGGAACCCTCGCCAAGGTCGCAGTCGATGCCCACGAGGGACAGCCCCGTCTGCGCGTAGGCCTCGGCGCCGACGTTCAACGAGTTCACGATCACGCCGTCGACCATGTTGCGCCGCAGCATCTCGATGTAGGAGCGCTCGAGGTCGGGGCGGGCGGCGGAATCGCACAGGAGCATCTTGTAGCCGTTCTCGGCCAACGTGCGCTCGACGGCCTGGACGACCTGGCCATGGAACGGGCTGCTGACAAAAGGAACGACCATCGCCACGAGGTTCAGGCGGCCGTTGAGCATGGCGCGCGCGACGTCATTGGGCGCGTAGTTCACGCTCTCCATCGCCTTGTGCACCTTGTCGCGCGTCTCCTGGCTGATGTAGCCGCGATTGTTGAGGACGCGCGAGACCGTGGTCGCCGAGACCCCGGCCACCGCCGCGACCTCTTTGATTCCCGGCTTTGCCGCGTCCTTTGTGTGATTGGCCCCGCCAGCCATGGCGCCGCCTTCCTTATATCAAACGTTTTCACTTCAAAAGAGGATACCCCACTTACGGCGAGACGCGCATCTCGCCAGGGCGAAGGCCTTGTCGTCTACACGTTGAAGACGTGGGTGTCGAGACGCCCGAAGGCCTCCTGCACGCGGGAGAGCGGCAAGGCCAGGTTCATGCGGATGTGCGTGGGGCCGTGGAAGGGGCGGCCGTCCTGCCAGCCCACGCCGACCTCCCAGCCGGCGCGCAGCAGCTCGTCCAGGGACTTGCCGTGCGCCTCCAGCCACCCCGCGCAGTCAATGAACAGCATGTAGGTGCCCTGGGGACGCACAACCCGCACGCCCTCGAGGCGCCGCTCGATGAAATCGCAGGCATACGAGACGTTGCCGTCGATGACCTGGCACAGCTCGTCGACCCACTCGTGTCCGGCCGGCTCGTAGGCGCCGAGAAGCGCGTGCATCGACAGCACGTTCATCGAGTTGTAGTGGCTCTTCTCGCTTTGGGCCGCCACGCGATCTCGCAGGTAGTCGCTATAGATGATGTGGTAGCTGCCGATAAGGCCGGCCAGGTTGAAGGTCTTGCTCGGCGCGTAGAGGGCGACGGTGCGCGCCCGCGCGTCGTCGCTCACGCTTTGGGTCGGGACGTGCTTGTGGCCGGGCAGGATGATGTCGGACCAGATCTCGTCGGAGACAACGACACAGTCGTGCCGGCGATAGACCTCCATGGCCTGCTCGACCTCGGAGCGCTCCCACACGCGGCCGCACGGGTTGTGCGGCGAGCAGAAGATCGCCACGTGGGCATGGGTCTTCTCGAGCCGGGCCTCCATATCCGAGAAGTCCATGCGCCAGGTGCCCGACTCATCCTGGACCAGCGGCGACAGCTCGATGTGGAAGCCGGCGCTCTCCAGGCTGTGGGTAAATCCGATGTAGGTCGGGCTGTGGACCAGCACCGTGTCGCCGGGCGCCGCGAAGGCCGAGACGGCCGAGATCAGGCCGCCCAGCACGCCGTTCTCGTACCCGATGTGCTTGGCCTCGAGGCCGCGCACGCCGTTTCGAGTCTCCTGCCAGGCGATGATCTTCTCGAAGTACTCCGCGCGGGGGCGGAAGTACCCAAAGTGCGGCACCTTTGCGCGCGCCACCAGGGCGTCGGTCACGCTGGGGCACACCGGGAAGTTCATGTCGGCGACCCACATGGGGATGAAGTCGAAGCCGGGCTTGGGCACGACGGGGATCGCCCCGCCCTCGACGCCCACGGCGTCAACCGCCAGCGCGTCGTCGCCTTTGCGCTCCAAGATGCTCGTGAAGTCGTATTTCATCGGTCTTCTCCCCTACTCCAAGGCGACAGCCGCCGTTTTTGTCTCCGCAATAGTACGCCGTCCTCAACCTCAATGCCGCGGAATATGGCCGCGCCCTCGCCCCAGCAATAATCCCCCGCCCTTTCGGTCAAAATTCGACAAGAAACTGACCGAAAGAGCGGGGGATTATGGTCTAGCAACTCCTATCTAGCTCGAGGGACCCCGTAGGAGTCCAACAACAACTCGAACTCCCAGTCGCGAAGCGCCTGCGCAAGGGTAAACCGCACAATCGGCACCCCAAGAAGCGAAATGCGAGACTCTCTGCGGCGTTCATCGAGCAAAACCCGCTCGGCACTGCGCCCGCCCATATACGAGGGGTTCTCGGTTTTGCGATAACCGTCCAGTTCACCGAAGACCCTCGGCACGCCTTCTGCATCAAGCCAGGCGAAGTCGATGCGATAGCTATGCCAAGGCTCCAGCGGATCAGGCACTTCGAACTGCAGGACCGGCCGGGCAAACCCCGCCTCGATCATCACCCCGCGAGCAAGTGACTCGCCCGCGTTGTCACTCCCGGCGTCCGCCCAGGCCGCAACTTCAAGCGCCCTGGCCCTGCCCGTCTTTCCTGCCGTCTCTTCCTCGACGCGCGCCACCAAGGTCTCTGCGCTGCAGCCCGTCTCCTTAAGTGCCGAGTCCGCGACCGCCAACGCGTCGGGGAACGGCAACCAACGCAAACAGTCGGCAACCGTCCGCCAAAAGGCCGTCACCCTCACACCATCGACATCGAGTGTCCCGGCGTCGCACTCATGACGCACCAAATTACCCCGAGAGCGCGAGTGGACCCCTTCTCTTTGCGCAAGATGAATCTCCCCAAGGTCGCGCCATGGCACATCAAGACCGTGAACAATCGCCGCCGACGGACCGCAGAAAGCGACGTCAGGCCGTTGCCCCGCCATACCACGCACGATGCGCAGCGCCTGCTCATCGGGCTCAAGGCTCTCCCAAACGTCCTCGCGCGCGAATAGGCCTCTTGCGGGGCGCACTATGCCTTTGCCGACACGACGGCCAAGGCTTCGTCGCTCCACCTCATTTTGAGGGGCATAGCAGCATTTCTCCTGCTCCGCCACCGCCAACCATTCCGCAATCTGCTTGTCCACCTCACGACTCACGCCCACCACCTCCCCAGGGACTGCGGTTTATGCCCAACCTCGAGCATCTTTCGACAACCCAATCGGGGAACGGCGCCTTTAAGCCGCCATAAGAATATCCCCCGCCCTTTCGGTCAAAATTCGACAAGAAACTGACCGAAAGAGCGGGGGA
>CAVAUD010000073.1:4016-10470 GCA_963591565.1 bacterium | reverse complement strand
AAATAAGGGCTTGTCTGATAGGGAGGTATCAGACAAGCCCTGGAATTGAAGTTCGACCTCGCGCGGTTCGTTAAAAAGGCGCGGAGAAGACCATGTCGCGGGTGATGTCGGCGACGGTCGCGGCGCCGCACATCTCCATGGTGTCGGCGAGCTCGCGCTGGAGCTGGGCCAGGTAGTCGGCCACGCCCTGCTCGCCGCCGCCGAAGGCCGCGACCACGAAGGGGCGGCACATGAGGACGGCCTTGGCGCCCAGGGCGATAGCGCGAAACACGTCGAGGCCGCTGCGCACGCCGCCGTCGACCAGGACCTCGATGTCCTCCCCCACCGCGTCCGCGATGCTGCCCAGCACGCTCGCCGTGGCGGGGACGCCGTCCAGGACGCGTCCACCGTGGTTGGAGACAACGATGGCATCGGCGCCCGCACGGGCCGCAAGCTCGGCCGCACGGGGCGTCATGACGCCCTTCAGGACGAACGGCACGCCCTGCTCGTGGCAGGCGGCCGCGACCTCGGCGACCTGGGTCTCGTCTTTGGCGCCGGCAGGCGGGTTCTGGCCCTTGAGGAAGGGCAGGCCGGCCGCGTCGATATCCATCGCAACGGCAGCAGGGCGGGCCGCCAGCGCCTGCGCTAGCTTGTGCTCGAGGGTCTTTGCGTCCCAGGGCTTCACGGTGACGACGCCCGCGCCGTCAAGGCCCGCGATGGCCTCGCAGGAGCGGGTCATGATCTGCGGGTCAAGGCCGTCGCCGGTCCAGGCAAGGGTGCCAAAGCCGCTCGCCGCCGACAAAATGCAGCCGTTGTACGAGACGGTGTCGTACTTCTCGCCGTAGTGTCGTTGGACGTCGCCCACGGGGCCGATCATCACTGGCAGGGACAGGTCGCGGCCAAGCACGTTGACGCTGGTCGTGGCCTCAAAGTACGGGTGCAGGGTGTCCATATTGAGAAGGACCTCGCCCCAGGCCTCGTGGTTGCGCATTGCCACGGTGCCCGAGCCCTTGGCGCCCGGCCCCGGGATCTGCGCCCTGCAGCCGCGCCCGTCGCACGTGACGCAGGCCCTGCAGTACGGGCCGATGTTTCCCCTGGCTGCCGCCGCCAGCTCCGCGTAGTTCATGTCTTCTCCCCTCACAAGAAGCGCCCCGGACAACCCCGGGGCGCGATTAAGCATAGGACCGTTAGATAGCCGTCAGATGACGGCGGTGAGAAAACCTTAGGCGCGCGCCGGCACGATCTTCTCGCCAAGCCAAGCGCAAAGCTCGTCGAGGGCCACGTCGAAGCGCTCTCCGGTGGCGCGGACCTTGACCTCGGCCTGGCCGTTGGCCACGCCGCGCTTGCCCAGGATGACCTGGTACGGCAGGCCGATGAGGTCGGCGTCGGCGAACTTCACGCCCGGGCGCTCCTTGCGGTCGTCGAGAACGACCTCGAGGTCGGCGGCCGCAAGCTCCTCGGTGACCTTCTGGGCCACGGGCCACACCACGTCGTCGCCGACGTTCATGGCGATGACCTCGACCTCGTAGGGGGCGACGCAGACGGGCCAGCAGATGCCGTTCTCGTCGTTGTGCTGCTCGACGATGGCGCTCACCATGCGCGAGACGCCGATGCCGTAGCAGCCCATGAGGAAGGGCTTCTCGCGGCCGTCCTCGTCCATGAAGGTGGCTCCCATGGACTCGGAGTACTTGGTGCCCAGCTGGAAGACCTGGGAGATCTCGATGCCGCGGGCGGAGTGCAGGCCGCAGCCGCACTTGGGGCAGCCGTCGCCCTCGCGGGCGGTGATGACGTCGACCCACTCGTCGACCTCAAAGTCGCGGCCGGGCTGGGCGCTCTTGAGGTGGAAGTCGCGCTCGTTGGCGCCCACCAGCCAGTACTGGGAGTCCTTGAGCGAGACATCGGCGGCAACGCGCACGCCCTCGGGCAGACCGACGGGGCCGATGAAGCCCTTGACCAGGCCGTTCTCGACAAGCTCCTCGTCGCTCATGAGGTGGTACTCGCCAAAGGCGTGCTCGGCCTTGCAGTCGTTCATCTCGTGGGTACCGGGGACAAAGACCACACAGGGACGACCCTCGCCGTCGATGATGGCCAGGGCCTTCCTGGTAGCCGCCTCGGGGACGCCCATGAAGGCGGCGAGCTCCTCGATGGTGCCGGCAGACGGGGTGTTGACGCGGGTCAGCTCGCCGGCCTCGCCCTCGATGACCTCGGTCTTGGCGGTCGCGGCCTCGGTGTCCGCGGCAAAGCCGCAGTCGCACCAGACGAGCTCGGCCTCGCCGGCCTCTGCCAGGGCCATGAACTCGACGGAGGTGTCGCCGCCGATCTGGCCGGAGTCGGCCACGACGGGCAGGGCCTTGATGCCGCAGCGCTCGGCGATGCGGGCGTAGGCGGCCTTCTCGTCCTCATAGCACTCCTGCAAAGACTCCTGCGTGGCGGAGAAGGAATAGGCGTCCTTCATGATGAACTCGCGGCCGCGCATGAGGCCAAAGCGGGGGCGAAGCTCGTCGCGGAACTTGTCCTGGATGTGGTAGAGGGTGACGGGCAGCTGCTTGTAGGAGCGCAGCTCGTTGCGCACGAGATCGGTGTAGGTCTCCTCGTGGGTGGGGCCGAGCACGAACTGGCGGTCGTGGCGGTCGTGCAGGCGCATGAGCTCGGGGCCGTAGGCGGCATAGCGGCCGGACTGCTCCCACAGCTCGGCGGGGGTGACGATCGGCGTCAGCATCTCCTGGGCGCCGATGCCCTCCATCTCGTCGCGGATGACGTCCTCGATCTTGCGGATGACGCGCCAGCACAGCGGCAGGTAGCTGTAGAGACCGGCCGCGGTCTTGCGGATCATGCCGGCGCGAAGCAGCAGCTTGTGGCTCACGAGCTCCGCCTCGTTGGGGTCCTCTTTCAACGTGGGGGCGTAGAGCTTGGACATCGTCTGGTAGCGTTTCAAACCAAACCAACCTTTCAGCGCATAAATCGCGCGACTTTGCCGAGAAAACCTTTACCGATTCTATTACATGAGGCTAGAGAAAGCGCTGCTGGATCTCTTCGAAAAGCTCGTCGACCATCTTGTCCTCGGGCACGCGGCGGATCGGCTCGCCCTTGGCGAAGAGCATCGCCTGGCCCTGGCCGCTCGCCATGCCGATGTCGGCGTCCTTGGCCTCGCCGGGGCCGTTGACGGCGCAGCCCATGACGGCGACGCTGATCGGCGCGGCGATCGTCTGCAGGCGGCGAGAAACCTCCTCGGCGATGGGGATCATGTTGACCTGGCAGCGGCCGCAGGTGGGGCAGCTCACGAGCTCGGGACGCAGGCGGCGCATACCGAGGGCGCTCAAGAGGTCCCAGGCCACGTAGACCTCCTCCACCGGGTCCGCGGTGAGCGAGAGGCGCATCGTGTCGCCGATGCCCTGCTCAAGCAAGATGCCGACGCCGCAGGCGTTCTTGACGGTGCCCTGACGAAGCGTACCGGCCTCGGTCACGCCGACGTGCAGCGGGTACTGCGGCAGGCGCTGCGAGAGCATGCGGTAGGTCGCAAGCGTCGTGGGCACGTCGTGGGCCTTTGCGGAGAGCACGATCTGGTCGAAGCCGCGGTTCTCGAAGTGATCGACAAAGGCCTCGCACGAGCTCACGAGCTTCTCGGGCTGGGAAAGCGTCTGGTCCTCGGCGATCGCCTTGTCGAGCGAGCCGGCGTTCACGCCGATGCGGATGGGGATCCCGGCCTCCCCCGCCGCGTCGATGCAGGCGTCGACGCGCGACCAGTCGCCGATGTTGCCGGGGTTGATGCGCATGGCGGCCGCGCCGCGCCGGGCCGCCTCGATGGCCAGCTTGTGGTCGAAGTGGATGTCGGCCACGACGGGCAGGGGCGACTCCGCGCAGATCTGCGAGAAGCCGTCGAGGACCTTCGCGTTGGGGATGGCCACGCGGATAATCTCGCAGCCCGCGTCTGCCAGGCCGCGGATCTGCGCAAGCGTGGCCGCGGGGTCTGCCGTGTCGGTCGTGCACATGGACTGGACGCTCACGGGGGCACCGCCGCCAACCTGGACGCCGCCCACCATCACGGGGCGGGTGAGGTTGCGCGCGGGCTGCTCGCAGGTCTTCTCGGTTGTGTCGCTCATGCGAAGAACACCTACCCAATCACGAAGTTAAGGATGTCGTTTCTCAGCGCAAAGACAAAGATGAAGAGGAAAAAGGCCAGGCCAATATAGGTAATGACGTTCTGGGCCTTAAGGGAGAGGTCGCGGCGGATCACCAGCTGGATCGCCTCGATCAAGATCTTGCCTCCGTCAAGCGGCGGGATCGGCAGGAGGTTCATGAATCCGAGCGACATCGAGATGGCGGCCACGTACTGGACAAGCGTGCTGGGGCCGGAAGAGGCGGCCTTCGAGGCCATGACCGAGATGCCCACGACCGAGGAAGACTGGCTGACGACCTCCATCGTCTGCGTGGGCACGATGAGCCTAAAGGCGAAGGTCGCGACCGTCTTGCCATAAGACAGGGCGTAGCGAGCGGCCTGGTCGAAGGTGGGGTGATAGACCTCGACGATCGCGTTGACGCCGAGCTTTGAGGTGGCCTCGCCGTCGGGGAGGTCGACGGTCAAGGTGAGCTCCTGCTCTCCCCTCTTCACGGTAAGCGCGAAATCGCGGCCCTCCTCGAGGTAGGGCGAGATGGCCGAGGTGAAATCGCTCCAGGTCGAGACGGACTGCTCGCCGACGGCGGTGACGGTGTCGCCTGCCTCAAGGCCTGCCGCGGCGGCGTAGGAGCCGGCGTCTACGGAAGCCAAGGTCGAGACGTTCTTCACATAGGACACGCCGCTGTACATGAGCGAGCCGCTGACGACGAGAAACGCGAAGAGGATGTTCACCGCGGGGCCCGCGAGCAGCATGAAGACGCGGCCGAGGAAGTTCGCGCCCTGGTAGGTGTGCGAACGCTCCTGCGCCAGGAACTTCTCGGCCTCCATGTCGATGGGGTGGGCCTCTCCGGCCTTGGTCGCGCCGTCGAGGGTGAAGTCGTGGCCGCGGTCGTACTCGGTAAGCAGGTTGGCGTCGCGCGCGATAGTCTCGAAGGCGGCGGGCCAATCCTTCTGATTGGGGTCCTCGCCAAGATCCGGGTTGTAATAGGGCTGGATGGAGCCCCAGTCGGTGAGGGTCTCGAAGACGCGGTAGGCACCCTCGAGGTCGCAGCCCAGCTCGGAGGCTAGCTCCTCTCCCGTGATGCGACCGCGGGCGTGGATAAGCTCAAGCGCGGGCGCCAACAGCGGGTCGTTCTGGCCGGCCATGCCGCAGATACGGTTGTAGCCGCCCATCAAGAACAGGGTCACGCCGTACTCGGTGCCGAGCTTCTTGCTCTTGCGCGAGATGCGCCAACGGCACGGCAGGCCCAAGAAGAACTCCGTCACGCGCACGCCGAGGGCGCGCGCCGCCAAAAAGTGCCCGCCCTCGTGGATGAAGACGAGCAGGGATAAGACGATAAGGCCCCAGAAGACGGCCGAGACAACGCTCATGAGGGTACTCACTGGGCGACCTCGGAAAGAAGCTCTCGGGCCAGCTCTCGGGCGCGGGCGTCGACCTCGACGAGCTGCTCGCAGGATTCGACCTTCTCGGGAGAAGACTTGGCCATGACCTTGGAGACCAGCTCCTCAATGTCGAGAAAACCACAGGCACCGGCCCTAAAGGCGGCGTTCGCGACCTCGTTGGCGGCGTTCATGACGCACGGCATCGTGCCGCCCATGCGCCCCGCCTCCTTTGCGAGGGCGAGACAACCGAAGGCCTTCTCGTCCGCCTCGCCAAAGGTGAAGGGGTCCTGGGAGCACCAGTCGAGGCGGCCCGCGGTGGCCTCCCAGCGCTCTGGGTAGCTCAGGGCGTACTGGATGGGCGCCCGCATGTCCGAGCCGCCGAGCTGGGCCTTCACGACGCCGTCCTTGAACTCGACCATCGAGTGGATCTTGCTCTGGCGGTGGACCAGCACGCGGATGTCGTCGATCGCGACCTCGAAGAGCTGGCTTGCCTCAAGCACCTCGAGGCCCTTGTTCATGAGGGTCGCGCTGTCGATCGTGATCTTGGCGCCCATGCGCCACGTGGGGTGCGCGAGGGCCTGGGCAGAAGTCACCTGGGCAAGCTCCTCACGGGTCTTGCCGTAGAAGGGGCCGCCCGAGCAGGTGAGCCAGATCTTCGAGACGTCAGCGGGTCTCTCGCCCACGATGCACTGGAAAATCGCGCTGTGCTCGGAGTCGACGGGGATGAGCTTGCCGGGCTTCACGAGCGGCATCAAGAGGTCTCCACCGCAGACGATCGACTCCTTGTTGGCGTAGGCCAAAGACTTGCCGGCGAGAAGCGCCTGGTAGCCGGCGTGGATTCCGGCAAAGCCGACGAGGGCGTTCACCACGACGTCGACCTCGTCGAGGGAGGCCAGCTCGGTCACGGCCTTCTCGCCAAAAGAAAGCTCGCAGCCGGCCGGCAGATCGGCCAGGTTGGGGTCGTTCTTCATCGAGGCG
>CAVAUD010000073.1:0-3775 GCA_963591565.1 bacterium | reverse complement strand
CAAAAGAAAGTAAGCAGCCATACAACCAAAGAGAAGGGAATCGGATCGGTCAAGAAGTCCGCCATGGCCGGGCATGAGATTGCCCGAGTCCTTGACGCCGACGCCGCGCTTGATGCGCGACTCGAAGAGGTCTCCGATGACGCCAAAGAAGCCGACGGCGAGGCCCGAGAACAGCGCGAACGGAAGCGAGATGTCCACGATGTTGAGCACGCTCATCAAGACCCAGATGACGACCGACGCGAAGAGGCCGCCGTAGAAACCCTCCCAGCTCTTGTTGGGAGAGATGCGCGGCGCCAGCTTATGCACGCCGATCTTAGAGCCAACAAAGTACGCGAAGGCGTCGTTTCCCCAGATAGAGAGCATGACACCCAAGGCGAGAAGTGCCCCGGGGATGCCCTTGTCGTACGCGCGGATCAACACGATGGTCGAAAAGGCGAGCGACGTGTAGAGCGGCCCCAGCGCGGTCACGGCCACGTCGGCGATGTTGGCGCGCGGCGTGAAGACGTACCAGCAGGCGATGCAGAACAGCAGCAAAAACGTCACGATGACAAGCGCGACCAGGCCGCGGGCATAGGCCGTCAACGGGAAGAGCAGAGCCGCCGCCAGGCCAATGGACTCGTTGGGCATACGGCCGCCCATGCGCGAGATGCGGTAGAACTCCGAGCAGCACAGCCACGCCATGCACATCACGAGCAGGGTCGTCGTGAAGGGCCCGCAGAAAAGGCAGATGAGGACGACCAGGGCATAGATGGCGCCCGAGGTCGTCCTGGTAAGGAGCTTCTCAGTCTTAGAACGGGCCTTCTGGCCAGCCAAAGAGCCGGCGGCGCGACGGTCCTCGCGGGCGTCTCTCAGCCCCTCGAGGCGATCGATCTGCTTGTCGAGGCCGATGCTTTGGCTACCGGCGGCCGCGCTTTGCTGGGACCGCTTGGACGAGGACTCGTTTTTGCTGTCTTGAGCGGCGCTCACGAAGCGACAACACCCCCGAAGCGACGGTTACGGTTCTGGAAAGACCTGACGGCGCGCAAGAACTCCCAACGGGAGAAATCGGGCCAGTAGGTGTCGGTGACGTAGAACTCGGTGTAGGCCAGCTGCCACAGCAGGTAGTTGGAAAGGCGCAGCTCGCCGGAGGTCCTGATGAGCAGGTCCGGGTCGGGCAGGCCCTGCGTGTACAGATGGTTTGCCACGGCATCGGCGTCGATGGAGGCGGGGTCCATCTCGCCGTCGACACAGCTCTGGGCAAGCGAGCGGGCCGCGCGGGCGATCTCTGCGCGCGAGCCGTAGTTCACGGCCAGGGCAAAGGTCATGCCGGTGTGGTGGGCCGTCTCGTCAAGGCCCTGCTGGAAGACGTCGCGGGTCTCCTTGGGCAGCGCCTCGAGGTCGCCGAAGAAACGAAGCTTGACGTTTTCCTGGTGGAAGAGCGGCAGCTCGTTCAAAAGCGTCGTGGCAAAGAGGTGCATGAGGAGATTGACCTCTTCCTGCGGCCTCTTCCAGTTCTCGGTCGAGAAGGCGTAGACAGACAAAACGTCCAGGCCAAGACGAACGCTCGTGGTGACGGTCTCGCGCAGGGACTCGACGCCCGCGACGTGGCCCTGGCTGCGGTCGAGACCGCGGGCCTGGGCCCAGCGGCCGTTGCCGTCCATGATGATGGAGACGTGCGACGGGATCTTCTCCATGTCGACGTCGGCAAGCGAGATGTCTTGGGGCGCGTCTGAGAAGTACTCGACGAGCTTTTCTTTATCGTAGACCACTAGATCTCCATGACCTCGGCGGTCTTGGCCTTGAGAAGGTCCTCGATCTGCGCGACGTAGGAGTCGGTGATCTTCTGGACAGACTTCTTCTCGCGGGTCTGCTCGTCCTCGGGCAGCTCCTCGTCGCGCTCGATCTTGGCGTTGGCGTCGCGACGGACGTTGCGCACGGCCACGCGGGCCTCCTCGGCGAGCTTGTTGCACTCCTTGACGAGCTCGCGGCGGCGCTCCTCGGTCGGGCGCGGGAACGGCAGGCGGATGCAGACGCCGTCGTTGGAGGGCGTGATGCCGAGGTCAGAGGTCTCGATGGCGTGCTCGATGGCGCGCAGGGAGGACTTGTCCCAGGGCTCGACGACGAGGACGGAGGCCTCGGGGACCTTCACGGCCGCGAGCTGGGTGATCGGGGTGGGCTGGCCGTAGTAGTCGACCTTAATGGGGTCCAGGATGTGCGCGTTGGCGCGGCCGGAGCGGACGCGGGTGAAGTTGGTCTTCAAGGAGTCGATGCACTTGCTCATCTTGTCCTTGGCGAAATCGGTGTGCTGGCTCATGGCTAGTTCTCCTCTTCGTAAACGGTGGTGCCCACGTTCTCGCCCGAAACGGCGCGCAAAAAGCCGCCGTCGGCGTTGATGTCAAAGACCATGATGGGCATCTGGTTGTCGCGGCAAAGGGCGGTCGCGGCGGCGTCCATGACCTTAAGGTCGCGGTTCAAGACCTCGCTGTAAGTGATGGAGTCGAAGCGCTTGGCGTCGGGGTTCTTGCGCGGGTCGCTGTCGTAGATGCCGTCGACGTTGGTGGCCTTCATCAGGATCTCGGCGTTGATCTCGCAGGCGCGAAGGGCGGCGCCGGTGTCGGTCGTGAAGAAGGGGTTGCCGGTGCCGGCGGCGAAGATGGTGATGCGGCCCTTCTCAAGGTGACGGATGGCGCGGCGACGGATGTAGGGCTCGGCGATCTGGCGCATCTCGATGGCGCTCATGACGCGAGAGCTCATGCCGGCCTGCTCGAAGGTGTCCTGCAGGGCGAGCGCGTTGATGACGGTGGCGAGCATGCCCATGCTGTCGCCCTGCGCGCGGTCCATGCCGGCGGCTGCGCCAGAGACGCCGCGGAAGATGTTGCCGCCGCCGACGACGACCGCTACCTGGACGCCGGCATCGTAGACAGGCTTGATCTCGCGCGCGAGGCGCTGCGGGACGGCCGCATCGATACCAAAGGACTGGGAGCCCATGAGGGCCTCACCGGACAGCTTAAGCAGGACGCGCTTGTACTTGAAATCAGACACGCTAACCTCCACTCGGATAGGCACGCTAAATCAATCACGCAACTAAACATACCGTTGTGTGATTCTATCAGAGCAAACCCGGCGCTGCCTTGCGTTTAAGGTGAGCGGGTAGGCTCTTCACATAAAAGGAGCCGGTCACCTTAAGTAACCGGCTCCTCAAAAGGACTGGTTGAGCTACTTACTCGCCGAAGCGGTAAAGGACGAAGCTCTTGACCTTGATCTCGTCGCCGAGGTCCTTGGAGGTCTTCTTGGCAAGGCCGTCGATGGTGACGGAGGAGTCCTTGACGAACTCCTGCTCGCACAGGACGAACTCCTTGAAGTACTTCTCAAGGCGACCCTGGGCCATCTTCTCCTGGATAGCCTCGGGCTTGCCGGACTCAGCGGCCTGGGCCTTGTAGATGGCCAGCTCGTGCTCGACGGTCTCGGCGGGCACGTCGTCGCGGGAAGCGGCGACGGGAGCGGTAGCGGCGATCTGCATGGCAACGTCGTGAGCGAAGGTCTTGAACTCGTCGGCGGCGCCGGTCTCGTCCTTGGCGAACTCGAAGACGGCGATGTTGGCGATCTTGCCGCCGAGGTGGATGTAGCTGGCCAGGGCGCCGTTCTCGACGGAGAGACGCTGGAAGCGCAGGACCTTCATGTTCTCGCCGATGACGTGAATCATCTCGGTGAGCTCGGCGTCGACGGTGGAGCCGTCCATCTCGCAGGCCTTGAGGGCCTCGACGTCGGCGGGGTCGTTCTCGGCGACGACCTGGGC
>CAVAUD010000072.1:0-10537 GCA_963591565.1 bacterium | reverse complement strand
CATCCAGTCGATGACGCGCTGGTCCCAGTCGTCGCCGCCCAGGTGGTTGTCGCCGTTGGTGGCCAGAACCTCAACGACGCCGTCGGCGAGGTCGAGCAGCGAGACGTCGAAGGTGCCGCCGCCGAGGTCGAAGACGAGGACCTTCTGGTCCTTGTCCTGCTTGTCGAGGCCATAGGCCAGAGCGGCCGCGGTGGGCTCGTTGACGATGCGCTGGACGTTGAGGCCGGCGATCTTGCCGGCGTCCTTGGTGGCCTGGCGCTGGGCGTCGTTGAAGTAAGCGGGAACGGTGATGACGGCGTCGGTGACGGGCTCGCCCAGGTACTTCTCGGCGTCGGCCTTCATCTTAGAGAGGATCATGGCGCTGACCTGCTCGGGGGTGAAGTCCTCGCCGTCGATCTCGACGACGGCGCGGTTGCCGGTGCCGGACTTGACCTTGTAGGGGACGGTCTTGAGCTCGGAGGTGCACTCGTCGTAGCGGCGGCCCATGAAGCGCTTGATGGAGAACACGGTGTTCTCGGGGTTGGTCACGGCCTGGTTCTTGGCGGCGCTACCGACGATACGGTCGCCGTCGGCGCGGAAGCCCACGACGGAAGGGGTGGTGCGGGCGCCCTCGGCGTTAACGATGATGGTGGGCTGACCGCCCTCGAGAACGGCCATCGCGGAGTTGGTGGTTCCCAGGTCGATGCCTAAAATCTTGCCCATGATATGGTCCTTTCTTTTTTGCGCGCGAAGGCTTTTGGTCCCGCGCGCACTTCTTATGCTGCGTTGTACATTTGGGCTTATGCCCTCTGCGTTTTGATTCTATACATTATCTAAGTCTCTTCACAATAGATTTTTTGCTGGGACCGTTTTAGGCGGACGAAGGCAGCCGGCTGGCCAGTCGCCGAGCGACCTCCTGGCGGGCCTTTGACCGCCAAACTCTGACTTTTCGCACTTTAAATCCGGGTTGTCCGGGTATCGAGGCCAGTGCGCTGCGATTTACCTGGGGAAACGCACCGCTCGGCGGAGCGCATACTCCGCCTGGCGGAATTTAAAGTGCGAAAGGCCAGAGTTGCTTCTATAGTCGCCCCATGGACATCCAGATTTGTGACTCAACGGCCTTTTGCTACTGGCGAATCCCGCCCGTGGCCCAGCTTCTGGCGGCTGCGCCGGAAGCTGACGTTCGTCTGGCCAAAGTCCTGACCACCAGTGACCTCGAGGTCCTTTCTGCCCGAGCGCTCGCCGCCCGCGACAAACTGGCAAAGGCGCACTGCGGGCACGCCGGTGAACTTTACCGCACGGTGATGGATGCGATTCCCCTCTTAAGCCTCTGCGGAGACGGGCCCTTTGATGTCCTGGCCAAAGATGGCCGCGAAATCCGAAAGTCCAGCCTCGTGGAACCCCGGGTTTGGAGCTCGGGTGCGCCCATCGGCGGGACATGCGAGGCGACGGAGCTGTTTTGCGTCACGTCCCCAGCGTTCACCTTGCAGCAGCTTGCCGCCCGGGCGAGCCTTGAGCGGACGCTTCTGCTTGCGAGCGAGCTTTGCGGCGAGTTTGCCGTGTTCTGTCCCCCGCCCGAGATCGCGGGCGTGATCCAACGGCTCTGCAACTGCCATGCCTTGCCAAAGATCGCAGGTTGGGAGCCCTGCCTCGACAGCGACGGGCGCCTCACGAACCTGTGGAAGCGACCGCCGCTCACGACCCCAACAGAACTGAAAGCCTTGGCCCAAACAAGCGACTCGGCCCGCGGGCGGGCGCGGCTCTCCCTCGCCGCCGACCTCGTGGTCCCCGGTGCCGCCTCTCCGCTCGAGGTTCAAGCGGGCATCCTGCTTGGGCTGTCGAGGAGGCGCGGCGGCGCTGGCCTGGGCGGCTTCGAGTTCAACCACAGGATTTGGCTCACCCCCGACGCCTCGCTGATCGCCAAACGGGGAAGCTGCTCGTGCGACCTGTACTGGGACGAGGGGCTGGACGTCGAATGCCACAGCGTCACCTGGCACGCCGCGCGAGACAACCAGCTCTCGGACTTCACGCGCGAGACCGCGCTTGAGCTTATGGGCGTCGAGGTGCTGCCGATCACCTACGAGCAGCTGGCCTCGCCCCGGCAGTTCGACGCCATCGTGCGCATCATCGCCTCGAAGCTCGAACGCGAGCAGCCGAAGCCGTCCAAAGCGTCTCGAGCAGCGACGCAACGCCTCCGCGAGGAGGTCTTGGACGCAGATTGGCTCACCCTTCCCGACGTTTAGGGCGCTACCCCAACACCAACTCTGACTTTTCGCACATTAAAACTCGAGCCGGCAAGTAGGCCGAGGGCCCGGCGCCCCTGCCAACTGGGCAAATACCAACGCCAGGAGCCTGTCTACTCGGCGAGTCGGATTTTAATGTGCGAAAAGTCAGAGTTCGCGAACCACGGCCCAAAAAAGGCGACCCCAGAGGGGCCGCCTTGGTTGTTCAACGCTGCGAAACGCCCGCTGTTTACTTGCGGTTGGCGCGGTAGTACTCGATGAGGGCGCGGGTGCTGGCGTCCTGGGCCTCGAGCGCCTCGTCGTCGTGGAAGGCCGGGGTAATCTGCTTGGCAAGCTGCTTGCCCAGCTCAACGCCCCACTGGTCGTAAGAATCCAGGCCCCAAACGGTGCCCTCGACAAAAGTGATGTGCTCGTAAAGCGCGATGAGCTCGCCCAGGGCGTGCGGGGTCAGGTCGATGCCAAAAATCGAGGTCGTGGGGCGGTTACCCTCGAAAACGCGGGCCGGGACCATCCACTCGGCCGTGCCCTCGGCGCGAACCTCGTCGGCCGTCTTGCCAAAGGCCAGGGCCTTGGTCTGAGCCAGGAAGTTGCCCAGGAACAGCTCGTGCACGTCCTGGCCGTTGTCGCTCACGGGGTTGGCCGTGTTGACGAAAGCGATGAAATCGGCCGGAACGGGGCGGGTACCCTGGTGAATCAGCTGATAGAAGGCGTGCTGGCCGTTGGTGCCGGGCTCGCCCCAGAAGATCTCGCCGGTGCCGGAGGTGACAGGCGTGCCGTCCCAGCGGGTCGCCTTGCCGTTGGACTCCATCGTGAGCTGCTGCAGGTAGGCCGGGAAGCGGTGCAGGTACTGGTTGTACGGCAGCACGGCGTGGCTACCAAAGCCCCAGAAGTTCACGTACCAGACGTTGAGCAGGCCGAGAAGGGCGACGACGTTCTTCTCAAGCGGCGTCTTTTGGAAGTAAACGTCGAGGTCGTGGAAGCCGGCGAGAAACTCCTTGAAGCGCTCGGGGCCAAAGGCGATGATCAGCGACAGGCCCACCGCGGAGTCCACGGAGTAGCGGCCGCCGACCCAGTTCCAGAAGCCGAAGGCGTTCTCGGGGTCGATGCCAAAGTCCGCGACCAGGTCAAGCGCGGTGGAGACGGCCACGAAGTGCTTGCGGATGGCCTCGGCGGCCTGCTCGTCGGAGCCGTCGATGGCGCCGGCGGCGGCCAGGCTCTCGAGCAGCCACGTCTTGGCCTCGCGAGCGTTGGTCAGGGTCTCAAGGGTGGTGAAGGTCTTGGAGACGATGATGCACAGCGTGGTCTCGGGGTCGAGGCCGCGGGTCTTCTCGGCCATGTCGTTGGGGTCGATGTTAGAGACGTAGCGGCAGTCGATGCCGGCGTCGGCCAGCGGCTTCAGGGCCTCGTAAACCATAACGGGGCCCAGGTCAGAGCCGCCGATGCCGATGCTCATGACGTGCTCGATCTTCTTGCCCGAGACACCCGTCCACTCGCCGGAACGGACCTTCTCGGCAAAAGCGTACATGCGGTCGAGAACCTCGTGGACGTCGGCCACGGTGTCCTGGCCGTCGACGATGAGCTGGCCCTTGTCGGAAGCCGGGCGGCGAAGCGCGGTGTGCAGGACGGCGCGGTCCTCGGTGGTGTTGATGTGCTCGCCGGCGTACATGGCGTCGCGGCGCTCCTCGAGGCCCACGGCGCGGCCCAGGTCGCACAAAAGCTCGACGGTCTTGGTGTTGATCAGGTTCTTGGACAGGTCAAAGTGCAGGTCATCCATGTCGAACGACAGGTCGCTCACGCGGTTGGGGTCGTTGGCGAACTCGGCCTTGAGGCTAAAGTCGCCGTTCTTGAGGTCCTGGTAGTGGGCGGCAAGGGCCTCCCAAGCAGGGGTTTTAGTAGCGTCGACGGGAGCAGCGATCTTTGACATGTCAGTCCTTTTCTAAGATTGAGCCGCGGCGCGAGGCCGGCGGCTCAGCTACATACCGTTCTCTATTTTACGTCAAGTTTTGCGCCGCGAACGACTAATATGGCTCGGCCAAAGGCGGAATCTGCTTGAGACGGGCCCACATCAGCTGCTTTTGGCGAGAATCCCCCAGCGCGGCCGCAAATCCGCCCAGGTTAAGGACGCGCATCCCGCAGACGTGCGCGACGAAGCCGGGCTCGAGCATGGCCTCCTCGAAGGAGTCGAGAATGGCCAGGTCGTCGGCAAAGGCCTCGCGCACCGCGGCGGCCGCGGCCTCGTCGCAGCAAACGAGGGTCGCCGGGTCAAGCGTCGCCACGGCCTCGCGCAGCACCAGGGCGTCCAGCGGCTCGCCGGCCGCGTCGCAGGTCAGAAGCGTCTCCCACTCCTCCGGCGCGTACCCCAGGGCCTTGATCGAAGCCTGCAGGGCCTGGCCCTCGGCAGAGAAGTACGGCTCGGCGCCGGTCTTCTCGGCAGGGGTAAGCTCGCCCTTCGCGAAGAGAATCGACGAGAAGGCGTTGCCGCCAAAGACGACGCCCTTGGCCTCCAAGGCCTCTACCTCGGCGTTCGTCTTGTCTATGCAGGCCCTTCTGCGAGCCTCTTTTACATTGGCCATCGGCTGCTCCGCTCCGCCCCATGCCGCACAGGTTTGTCCTATATAAAATGACACAAGCTTACCCTTCGCGGGTATAAGGCCCCTTAAGAAATCAACCGCAACGCACATGTTGCTTCGTCCAAAGGATGTGCCATGTCTGTCACCCAGATCACCGCGCCCGAGTTCGACTCAACGCTCGCCGAGGCCACGACGCCCGTCCTCGTCGACTTCTGGGCCCCCTGGTGCGGCCCCTGCCGCGCGCTGGGCCCCGTCGTCCAAGAGGTCGCCGGCGAGCTCAAGGGCCGCCTTACCGTCTACAAGTGCAACGTCGACGAAGAAGAGGAGCTGGCCACGCGCTTCAGGATCGTCTCGATCCCCACGCTCATCCTCTTCAAGGACGGCAAGCCGGTCCACACGATGGTCGGCAACATGCCCAAGGCCGATCTTTTGTCCGAGCTCAAGGAATGGGTGTAATGAATTCTTCTCGCTTCAAATCTTTGGCCAAACAGGCCGCCGACCTGCTGAGAAACAACGTTAAGTTGCTTGTCGTCATCGCGGCGGCCTTCATTTTTGCCCTGCTTCTGGAAGACGTCGCCGAGGGCCAGATCATGAACCTCGACGTCTACGCCTACATGTTCTTTGTCGAGTACCTGCGCTCAGACTTCATGACGCCCATCATGGAGGGCTTCACGTCGCTGTCATCGGTGGCGGTCGTGCTGGTCATGGCGCTGATCGTCTCGGCCTTCGCGCCTGGCCGCGCACCCGGGCGCTGCGTCTGCGCCAACGTCATCGGCGCGCTGGTCCTCAACCAGGCCCTCAAGTTCATGATCCAGCGCCCGCGCCCCGACGGATTTCGCCTGGCGACCGAGAGCGGCTACAGCTTCCCCTCGGGCCACTCGATGATCTCGATGGCCTTCTACGGGCTTCTCATTTGGATGATCTGGAAATACGAGAAAGACGACATCTTGCGCCACGTGTGGTGCTGCTTGTTTGCCGTCATCATCGTGATGGTGGGCATCAGCCGCATCTACCTGGGCGTTCACTATGCCTCGGACGTTATCGCGGGCTTCTGCGTCTCTTTGCTGTGGCTGGCGTTTTTCACCAAGGTGCTCGCGCCGTTGTTCATGATCGAGAAGGACCTCAGTCAAAGCCCGGCAAACTAACGCCGCGCGACCGCAGCCAAACCAAACCAAGCCAAACCAAAAGGCCTTCCGGTCACTCGCCGGAAGGCCTTTCTCGTTTACAGCTAAAGCTCGATGATCTCTGCAGAGACGATCTTGTCGCCGTCGGTGATGATGCGGCCCATCGAAGGCCCGCAGCCGCGCGGGTAGGTGGGGCTGCCCGGGTTCATGAGGAGCGTCCCCGTTGCCTCGTCGCGCAGGACAAACGGCTTGTGCGTGTGGCCGCAGATCGCGATATCGCAGCAGGTCAAATCCAAGCGCTCGCGGTAATGGCACACGTGCCACATGAAATCGCTCGCATAAAAAATCTTCTTATCTTTGACCTCAGGGCCGTAGTCGTAGGCCCAGTCGTTGTTGCCCAGGCACATCTGCAGGGGCGCGATCTCTTTGAGCGTGCGGTAATCGGCAGAAGAGCAGATGTCACCGGCGTGGACGATGTAATCGGCCCCCTGCAGCTGATCCAGAAGGTCAGGCGACAAGAACCCGTGGGTGTCCGAGACGATATCGAAACGCATTGTGGAGAAGACGCTCCTTAGAGGCCGAGTGCTCGCTTAAGGGCGACCACGCGACGGCGCGAGACCGAGATCTTCTTGCCCTCGATGCCGGTGATGCCCAGCTGCAGGATGCCAGAAGAGATGACCTCGACGTCCTCGACGAACTCAAGATTAACAATGTAGCCACGATGCACGCGGAAGAAGCCGTGCGGGGCGAGCTTCTCCTCGAGCTTGGCAAGGGAAATCGTGGAGAGGAACCGGTCGTTATCCGTGTAGATGCAGGAGTAATCGTCCTTGGCCTCGATGTAGCGGATCTGGTCGATGGGCACGAGCACCTTACGGCCGCTCTTGACCACGGGAATGCGCTCGACGGAAGAGTGGTTCTGGGGCTGCTGCGGCTGGACGCGGGCCTCGACCTTATCCAGGGCCTGGGCCAGGCGGTCGGCCTCGACGGGCTTCATCAGGTAGTCGACGGCGTCGACGTTGAAGGCGTCCAGGGCGTACTCGCTGTAGGCGGTCACGAAGATGATCGCGGGCGGGTTCTTGAGCTTGTGCAGGGCCTCGGCAAGCTGCATGCCGGTGGTCTTGGGCATCGAGATGTCCAGGAACATGACGTCGGCCTTGCCCTCCATCAGGCGCTCGACGGCCTCGCGGGCCGAGGTGGCCTCCATGATCTCCTCTACCCTGCCGGTCTCCTCGAGAAGAAAACGCAGCTCAGAGCGGGCAGGGGCCTCGTCATCTACAATCATCGCGCGCATACCAAAAACTCCTTATAACACCCAGGCCGCAAGCAGCCGTACAAACCTTAGATATCCTCGTTCGCGTCACCGACGAGCATGCACTTTGCCCCAACCAACCGCAGGGTAACGCAGGTGCCCTCGCCCGGCTTGGAAACGATCTCTACTCCAGAGCCAAGGTCAAAGACCCTCTCGACACGCTCGGCCACGTTGCGAAGCGCCATGCCCGCACCGCGGCGTTTAGTGCCGTCACCCTCAACCACCTGGCCCGCATTGGGGTCAAGCAGGCGCGCAGCCACGTCCTCGGTCATACCAAGGCCGTCATCCGCGACGGCAACTAGGATATCATCGCCGTCGACGGCAACGTGAATATCCACATGAAGCGCTCCAACGTCGCGCATGGCGTGGCGAACCGCGTTCTCGACGATGGGCTGCACAAGGAAGGACGGCACCAGGAGCTGGCCGCAGTTGCCCTCGATGTGCTCGCTCTCGACGATGCGGTCCTCTCCAAAACGAGCCTTCTCGATGGTGAGGTAGCGCCGCGTCTGCTCGAGCTCCTGCGAAAGCGGGATGAGCGTGGACTGCGAGCTTTCCAGCGTGCGGCGGTAGAACAGCGAGAACTCGCGCAGGATGTCGCGGGCCTTCATAGGGTCGGTGCGGCACAGCGACGCGATGGTGTTCAAGGTGTTGAAGAGGAAGTGCGGGTTGATCTGCGCCTGCAAGGCCTTGACCTCGGCGCGGGCCGTGAGCTCGGCCTGGTAGTCCAGCTCGTAGGCAGAGAGCTGCGTGGAGAGCAGCTGCCCCAGTCCGCGGGCAATGGCGAGCTGGGTCTTGTCCATGTCCAGGTCGCGGTTGTAGTAGAGCTTGATGGTGCCCATCGCGCGGTCCTGCACGACCAGGGGCACGATGATGCCAAAGGCGTTGCCCTTCTGCTCGGCGCCCACGGTGAAGCGGGCCGGCCGCTGCATCTCCTGGTCCATGGAGTAGAACGTCTCCATGCGCTTGGACTTTAGGACCTCGGTCGTGGCCTTGCTGTTGGGCGAGCCGGGCTTGTATGCAGCCGAGAAGGGCCCGATGCAGGCCAGGACCTTGGTGGTGTTGGTGATCGCGACGCCCTCGGCGTTGGTCTCGGGCAAGATGAGCTGGCAGATGGCCTGGGCGTTCTCGGTCGTGAGGCCGCCGCGCAGGTGCTCCAGCGTGTTGGTCGCCATGCGCAGGGTGCGCTCCGTCGCCTGCGAGCGGGTGTCGTCCGGCACCAGGTGAACGGTGCTGCCAAGCACGACGCTCGAGGCCAGGACGCAGCCGCAGACGATGGCGATGGCCACGTTGTCGACCTTGATCGACCAGGCCAAGGCGAGAAGAACCACGACGACGCAGGCCAGCAGCGCGATATCGGGCCAGGGAGAGCCCTTCATCTGCTGGCGGTCCGAGAGCTTATTGGGAAACTTCATCGAGCGAGCCTCCCTCAGCGGCGGGCATAGCGGGCGTGTCGGGCATCTTGGGGACAGACAGGTCGAGACCCGAGGAACGGGCGGGCGCAGGCTCCGGCACGTCGGCCGGGGCGGTCGTAGGCGCCACGCTGCCGGACGCCAGGATCTGAGACTGCAGGAGCTTGTCGCACCACAGTGACGTCATGACCATCTGCCAAGACATCGCAAACGAGAGGTACTTCTCGGCCGTCTGGGTGGCGTACCTATCGGCCTCCTTGGCCCCCTTGGTGAGAATGGCCAGGTAGTCGCGGCGATACGGGCCCTTCACAAAGCGGCGCAGCGCCGTCTTGAAGACGCGGGAACGCACGCCCTCGGAAAGCCAAGGAGCCGGGTAGGGCATGAGGGAGTCGGCCGTGATGGTGCGCAGGTTGCGACGGGCGTTCATGGCCGCGAGCTTGCGGTACTCGTAGAGCCAGCGGTAGACGTCCTGCATGAAGAGCGACGGCTCGGGAGCCATCTCGTCGGGAAGCTCCAGGCGCACCGACCACTCGTTGTCAAACCACACGTCCATGCCATTGGCGCGCAGGTTAAGCACGTAGTCGAGGTCTTCTCCGCGCGTGATGAACGGGTCGAAGGGCACGCGCGTGAAGGCCTGGGCGTGGATCGCGCAGCAGCCGCCGCTCATGTGGTTGGAGCGAGAGATGCGGGTGCCCTCCATGGCCTTCTTCATGACGGCGTTGAAGCCGGCGGCCTTTGACCAGTACTTCTCGGACCACTTGGTCGACGGCTTGGCGAAGCACGACCCCTTCTTGTCCACGAAGTAGCCGCTCTTGCACAGGATCTTGAGGTTTTGCCTGGTGAGAAGACCCAGCCCGTAGACGGCGTCGATCAGGAAGTTCTCGCTGGTCACGACCTCGTCGTCGCTGAGAAAAACGACGGCGTCGTGGCCAAAGACGCACGCGGCGGCAAGGCCCAGGTTCTTGATGGCGCCGTAGCCGCGCAGGGCGACGTTTTCTCCCGCGAGGTTAGGCACGAGCTTGGCGACGGCATCCTTGATGTAGATGGCCTCGCGCGCGCCGATGATCAGCGTGTTGAGGTTGGGGTGGCTGCGGCAGATGCTGTTCACGCGGGCGCGGGCCGAGTCCTCGCAATCCGGGTCGGCGACGACGAGGACGATCACGCGCAGGATGCCGCGGACGTGGTCGAGCGAGGCCAGGCAGGTCTCGAGCTCGGGCATGGGCTTGGTGATGGGCGTCGCATAGTCGTACGCGCCCCACTCGCCCACGCTGGGGATATGGGACTCGCTCGTCCAGTAGGACGGTATGACGATGCAAGGATTCAATAAACCACCCAACCACGCGCAGGTTACGGGCCGCGCGCGGCACTCAAAATTCGAACAAATGCTTCTACATTATGAACCACATTTGTTCGAATTGCATGTCTGTTTACCGCATGGGTTTGTAACAAAACCGCGGGCCGGGCACGAGGCGGCGGCGAGACGCGCGGGCAGGTGCCGGCGAGACGGGCCCAGCATCAAACTCGCAACGAAAAACCGGGCCGGAAGCACGTGGCTCCCGGCCCGGTACAACGTTGCACTAAACGTCTCGCCTATCGCCCGCCGGCCGCGGGTTCACAGGCGAGCTTCTCGCCAAAGGACCTTACGCGTCGGCGTACATGGCCTTGAGCTTGAGAAGGTGCTGGTAGCGATCCATCGCGGCCTGCTCGTTGGCCTCGAAGAGCTCCTGGGCGCGCTCGGGGAACTCGCGCGTGAGGCGGCTGTAGCGGGCCTCGTTCATCAGGAACTCCTGGTAGCCGCCCGCCGGCTCCTTGGAGTCGAGCGAGAACTTCTTGCCGGCAGGAGCGGTGGGGTTGTAGCGGTAGAGGTTCCAGTAACCGCACTCGACCGCGCGCTTCATCTCGA
>CAVAUD010000071.1:0-10702 GCA_963591565.1 bacterium | reverse complement strand
CCTTGTTGCCGTAGATCGCGCCCGTGCCGTCGGAGGACTTGATGGTGAAGAAGGAGGCGTTGCAGTAGATGCCGCCGCCGCCGTCGTCGGCCTCGTTGCCGTCGATGGTGGAGCCGTTGATGAGGTCGATGACGGCGCCCTTGGCGTTGATGTAGATGCCGCCGCCGCTCCCCTCGGCCTTGTTGCCGGTGATCGCCGAGTCGTCGAGCGTGACGTGCGCGTTCTCGCCGTCGATATAGATGCCGCCGCCGTCTCCCATCGTGGAGTTGCCTTTAATATTGGAATTGTTCCTGAGGTCGATAGTGCAGTTGCTCTTCTCTACGTAGATTCCTCCGGCGCCGGAGGATCCGGAGCGGTTTTCCTTAACCTCTATATTGTCGAGCGTAAGGTGACTCCCCTCGGTCAAGTAAATGCCGCCCTTTTCGGGATCGCATCCGTAGACCGCGCCGGCATTGTATCGCTTGCCCTCGGCGTCGGCCTTGCCGTCCGGGTCGCACGACAGGAGTGTCAAGGTCGAGTTCTTGTTCAACAGAAACATGCTGCCGTAGCAGTTCAAAAGGCCGCAACCGTTCATGTTGATGGTGACGCTCTTGCCCTCGGGGATGGAGAGCGCCGCCTTAGTTGAAATGTACCTGTCGCTTCGCGTGAGAACGACCACCTTGCCCTCTTCGCAGGCATTGTTGATGGCCTCTTGATGGTCATCGTAATACGTCTTGTTGCCCGAGGAATCCTGCACGTAGCACCTAGACCCCCATGCCTGGGCCTGCGAGGGGAAGAGCAGGGCGCAGGCGAACGCGGCGCAGGTCAGGACGAACGCGGCGAAAGCAACGCGAACACCGCGTCTTCTCGGCTTGGACGGACACTCTCTCATAGAGTCCTCCTTTGGAGCGCGAATAAATAGCCCTACATAATAGCTCTTTCAGGCTAGCACAAGGCTCACAATCCCCTTGTGATATTTCCAATTGCTTACACGGCCAAGGCACAAGAAAAGGCGGCCCCATCTGGGACCGCCTTTGAAGAGCTTATTAAGCGCGTGACTTGGATTTACTCCTCGTCGTCGCTGTTCTCCTGCTTCACGACCTGGGAGAGCAGGTCATCGAGAGAACCAAGGTCCTCGTTGATGATGTCGCCCGAGTCGGCAGCAGAGTCGTCGGAGCCGCCGATCAGCTCGTCGTCGAAGTGGTGTTTCGACGGGGCCGCGGTGCCGAGCATGATGTCGGAGTCGGCATCGGGCGAGAAGACCATGTTCAGGAGCTGAGACAGGTCCTCGGAGTCGGCCTCGTCATCCTCGGGCTCGAGGATGTAGAGCAGGCCGCGGGCCTCAAGGCCGTCGCGCAGCTCCTCGATGGCCTTGGCGCCGATGCCGTCGATGCGCAGCAGGTCGTCCTCGGTCTTGCCGATGAGGTCGCCCACGGTCTCGATGCCGACCTCGCTGAACTTGTTGGTCCAGCGCTGCGACACGCCAAGATCGTCGAAGAGGTAGAGCTTGGCGTCCTCGGAAGAGAGGGTGCGGCCGTTCTTGGAGTAGACGCCGCCAAAGCCGTAGTCGTCGCCGATCCAGTCGAGCTGCTTGGGAAGCTGCTCCTCGATCCCCTTGAGCTCGTCGGGGGCCCACTCGGGAAGGCTCTTGGCCATCGGCGAGGTGGGGCCGTCGATCTTGGTGCCGTGGTAGGTGAGCTCGACGTTGCTGTAGGCGTCGAGGCCGGTGCCGGCGGGGATCTTCTTACCAACGATAACGTTGGACTTGAGGTCGAGCAGGTGGTCGACGTCGCCCTCGATGGCGGCCTCGGTGAGGACGCCGGCGGTGCGGATGAACGACGCGCTGGACAGCCAGGAGTCGATCGAGCTGGCGACCTTGAGGGTACCCAGGATGACCGGCTCGGCCTCGGGCGGGGTGCCGCCGGCCAGGGCCACGTTCTTGACGGTGTCGGCAAAGACGTAGCGGTCGACGTACTGGCCCAGCAGGTACTGGGAGTCGCCCGGGTTGGTGACCTGGACGCGACGCAGCATCTGGCGAGCGAGAACCTCGATGTGCTTGTCGTTGAGGTCTACGCCCTGGGAGGTGTAGACGTCCTTAACGGACTCGACGAAGGTGTGCATCGTGGACTCGATGTCGGTCAGCTTGCGCAGCTTGCGGAAGTTGACGAAGCCGCGGGTGATCTGGTCGCCGGCGCGGACCTCCACGCCGTCCTCGATGCCGGGCATGAAGCGGGCAGAAGCCGGGACACGCCACTCCTCGATGATGCGGGTCGGATCCTCGCTGTCGAGAATGCGGATGAGGTACTCGGTCTGCTCGGGCTGGATGCGCAGCAGGCCAGAGACGGGGGCCAGGTCGGCCTCGCGGCCCAGGATCTTCTCGTTGACGTTGCCGACGATGTCGAACATACGGGCAACGGTCGGGAGACCCTGCGTGATGTCGTCGGCGCCTGCGACGCCGCCGGAGTGAATGGTACGCATCGTGAGCTGGGTACCAGGCTCGCCGATGGACTGGGCAGCGATGACGCCGACGGCGGTGCCGATGTTGACCGGGCGACGGGTGGAAAGATCCCAGCCGTAGCACTTCTGGCAGACGCCGTACTTGGACTTGCAGGTGAGAAGGGCGCGGAGCTGGACCTTCTTGAGGCCGTGCTCGACCAGCATCTCGAGGTCGGCCTTGGACTCGATGTAGCCGTCGGCGGCGATAAGAACCTCGCCGGTCTCGGGGTCAACGATGTCGTTCAGGGCGCAGCGGCCAACGAGGTCGGCGTCGACGGTGGTCTCGCCCGGCTTCATCAGCGGGTAGGTGACGGCCTCGTCGGTGCCGCAGTCCTCCTCGCGGACAATGACGTCCTGGGCCGCGTCGACAAGACGACGGGTCAGGTAGCCGGAGTCGGAGGTGTGCGAAGCGGTATCGACCAGGCCCTTACGAGCGCCGTAGGTGGAGATGAAGTACTCCAGGGGCTCGAGGCCCTCACGGAAGTTCGCCTTAATGGGAAGGTCGATCGTCTCGCCGGACATGTCGGCCATGAGGCCTCGCATACCAGCGAGCTGACGAAGCTGGGTCTTGGAACCACGGGCGCCGGAGTCGGCCATCATGTAGATGGGGTTGTCCTCGGTGAAGCCCTCGAGCATCTTGGAGCCGAGAAGGTCGGTGCACTCGGTCCAGGCGTTAACGACCTCGACGTGTCGCTCGCGCTCGGACAGGAAGCCGTCCTCGTAGTACTCGTTGATCTGGTCGACGCGGTCCTGCGCCTCCTCGAGGAGCTCGGGCTTGTCCTCGGGGATGACGGCGTCCCAAACCGAGACGGTCAGGCCGGCGAGGGTGGCGTAGTGGAAACCGGTCTCCTTGATGGCGTCCAGGATCGGCTCGACGTGAGACAGCGGGTAGCGGTCGCAGCAGTCGTTGACCAGCGTGGAGATGTCGCCCTTGACCATCTTGTAGTTGATGTAGGGGTAATCGGCAGGCAGGCACTGACGGTTGAAGATGACGCGGCCGATGGTGGTCTCGAAGCGGGCGGTGTGCTCGGTGACGTCGTAGTCGACGGACTCGCCGCGGCCGTTGCGCACGCGGAAGATCAGCTTGCCGTCCTCCTCGACGTTGGCGTCGGCGGAGCTCACGCGCACGACGACGGGAGCCTGGAGGTCCAGGGTCGAGTCGGCCTCGAAGGCGCGGGTGGCGTCCTCGAAGGAACCGTAGACCTGGGTGGCCTCGGTCTTCTCGCCGGCCTGCTCGGAGGTAAGGAAGTAAACGCCAAAGACCATGTCCTGAGAAGGAACGGTCAGCACCTTACCGGAAGCCGGGGAGCGCAGGTTGTTGCTCGAGAGCATGAGGACGCGGGCCTCGGTCTGGGCCTGGGTCGACAGCGGCACGTGGACAGACATCTGGTCGCCGTCGAAGTCGGCGTTGAAGGGGGCGCAGACCAGCGGGTGCAGGTGGATGGCCTTGCCCTCGACGAGGACCGGCTCGAAGGCCTGGATGGACAGACGGTGCAGGGTCGGTGCACGGTTGAGAAGAACCAGACGGCCCTGGATGACCTCTTCGAGGACGTCCCAGACGGCGGACTGCTGGCGGTCGATCGCGCGCTTGGCGCCCTTGATGTTCTCGACCTTGCCGAGCTCGACGAGGCGACGCATCACGAAGGGCTTGAAGAGCTCGAGGGCCATCTGAGAAGGCAGGCCGCACTGGTGCAGCTTGAGCTTGGGGTCGACGACGATAACCGAACGGCCGGAGTAGTCGACACGCTTACCCAGCAGGTTCTGACGGAAGCGGCCCTGCTTACCCTTGAGAGCCTCGGCGAGAGACTTCAGGGGACGGCCACCACGGCCGGTGACGGGACGGCCACGACGGCCGTTGTCGAACAGGGCGTCCACAGACTCCTGGAGCATGCGCTTCTCGTTGTTGACGATGATCGCGGGGGCGTCAAGGTCAAGCAGGCGCTTGAGTCGGTTGTTGCGGTTGATCACGCGACGATAGAGGTCGTTGAGGTCGGACGCAGCGAAGCGGCCGCCGTCGAGCTGGACCATCGGGCGAAGGTCGGGCGGGATGACGGGGATGACGTCGAGGATCATGTCGGCGGGATCGTTGCCGCCCTTCAGGAAGGCGTCGACGATCTCGAGGCGCTTGATGGCCTTCTCGCGCTTCTGCTTCTGGGAATCCTCGTTGGCGACGATGGCGCGAAGCTCGGTAGCCTCGGCCTCGAGGTCGACGCCGCGCAGAAGCTCGCGCACGGCCTCGGCGCCCATGCCGCCCTTGAAGTAGATGCCGTAGTAGCGCTTGAGCTCGGAGAACAGGCCCTCGTCAGCGATGAGGTCGCGCTTCTCGAGCTGCATGAACTTCTCGTAGGCCTCGCGACGGAGGGTCTTCTCCTCCTCGTACTCCTCCTCGAGGTCGGCGATACCGGCGCGGATCTCGTCGGCGGAGAGGGGCTCCACGTCGCCGAACTCGTCCTCGGAGGCCTCGCCCTGCTCCTTCAGGCGCGCGATCTGGTCGTCGCGCTCGGCGTCGAGCTCCTCGAGGTCGGCGGCCAGCTCCTCCTTGAGGGTGTCCGCGTCCTCCTGACGGGCCTCGGTGTCGACCTCGGTGATGACGTAGGAAGCGAAGTACAGGATCTTCTCGAGGTCCTTGCTCTTAACGTCGAGCAGGCGGGCCAGCGGGAAGGTCGCGGGGCTCTTGAAGTACCAGATGTGGCTCACGGGAGCGGCGAGCTCGATGTGGCCCATGCGGTCACGGCGCACCTTGGCGCTCGTGACCTCAACGCCGCAGCGCTCGCAGACGATGCCCTTGAAGCGGATGCCCTTGTACTTGCCGCAGCCGCACTCCCAGTCCTTGACCGGGCCAAAGATCTTCTCGCAGAAAAGACCGTCCTTCTCGGGCTTGAGGGTGCGGTAGTTGATGGTCTCGGGCTTCTTAACCTCGCCCTTGGACCAGCTGCGAATCTCGTCGGCAGAAGCCAGCGAGATCTTGATTGCATCGAAGTCAGTGGTATCGAAGTCTGCCACAGTTACTCCTTATCGCTGTCAGCGGCGCCAGTAAGGACAGTGTCGGCCTGGTCGGCTGCGTTGGTGAGTCCGCCGATAAGCTCGTCGGTGTCGGACATGCCGGCAAAGACGTCGACGGCGCTGGCGGCGTTGGCCGCCTGCTCTTTCTGGGCGCGCTCGGCACGCTTCTTGTAGGAGATGGGCTCGATGTTGAGAGCCAGGGAACGGATCTCCTTGACGAGAACCTTGAAGGACTCGGGGATGCCGGCCACGGGGACGTTCTCGCCCTTGACGATGGACTCGTAGGTCTTGACGCGGCCGTTGGTGTCGTCGGACTTGACGGTGAGGATCTCCTGCAGGACGTTGGACGCGCCATACGCATACAGGGCCCAAACTTCCATCTCGCCGAAACGCTGGCCGCCGAACTGGGCCTTGCCGCCGAGGGGCTGCTGGGTAACCAGAGAGTAAGGGCCGGTCGAACGCGCGTGGATCTTGTCGTCGACCATGTGGCCGAGCTTCAGGATGTAGGACACGCCGACGGTGATCTTGCTCTTGAAGGGCTCGCCGGTGCGGCCGTCATAGAGGGTCGTCTTGCCCAGCTCGTTGAGCTGCGGGACGAAGTCGGCGCGCATGTGCTCGCCGTAGATCTCGGCGGCCCTGTTCATCATGTTGATGTTGGAGCGGCGCTGGACCTCGGCGACCTCGACGTCGGTCGCGCCGTCGAAGACGGGCGTGGCGACGTTGATCGGGCCGGGGACGTAGCGCTTGGAGTCGGCGGACTCGTCGTCCCAACCGTGGGCGGCGGCCCAGCCGAGGTGGGTCTCGAGCAGCTGGCCGACGTTCATACGGGAAGGAACGCCCAGGGGGTCGAGAAGGACGTCGACGGGGGTGCCGTCGGCCATGTAAGGCATGTCCTCCACGGGCAGGACGTTGCAGACGACGCCCTTGTTGCCGTGGCGACCGGCGATCTTGTCGCCCTGCTGGATCTTACGGCGCTGGGCAACGAAGACACGGACGAGCTCGTTGACGCCAGGAGGCAGGTCGTCGCCGGCCTCGCGGCTAAAGCGAACCACGTCGACGACGCGGCCGTAGGAGCCGTGGGGCATCTTGAGGGAGGTGTCGCGCACGTCGTGGGCCTTGGCACCAAAGATGGCGCGCAGCAGGCGCTCCTCGGCGGTCAGCGCGGTCTCGCCCTTGGGGGTGACCTTACCAACCAGGATGTCGCCAGGGCCGACCTCGGCGCCGATGCGGATGATACCGTCCTCGTCGAGGTTGGCGAGCATGTCCTCGCTCATGTTGGGGATCTCGCGGGTGATCTCCTCGGGGCCCAGCTTGGTGTCGCGGGCGTCGATCTCGTGACGCGAGATGTTGACGGAGGTCAGCAGGTCGTTCTGGACAACGCGCTCAGAGACGATGATGCCGTCCTCGTAGTTGAAGCCCTCCCACGGCATGTAGGCCACGGTGAGGTTGGCGCCCAGGGCGAGCTCGGAGTGGTCGATGGAGGTGCCGTCGGCCAGGGGCTGGCCCTTCTCGACCTTCTGACCGGCCTTCACGATCGGGCGGTGGTTGATGCAGGTCGACTGGTTGGAGCGCTGGTACTTGGGCAGGTCATAGGTCTGCGAGCCGTGCTCGTCGGAGTAAACGACGACGCGGGCGGCGTCGACCTTGGTGACGGTGCCGGCGTACTCGGCGCAGATCAGCTCGCCGGAGTCCAGGGCCGCGCGCTCCTCCATGCCGGTACCGACAACCGGGGCGTGCGGACGGATCAGGGGCACGGCCTGACGCTGCATGTTAGCGCCCATGAGGGTACGCTTAGCGTCGTCGTGCTCGAGGAACGGGATGAGGTTGGCGGCGACGGACAGCAGCTGGCGCGGGCTCACGTCCATGTAGTCGACGTCCTCGACCAGGACCTGGGCAGGGGCGCCGAAGGAGCCGTCGAAGTCGCGGGTACGGGCGATGATGCGCTCGGGGTTGGTGATGTTGCCCTTCGAGTCGATCTCGATGAACTTGCCGGTCTTGGAGTCGAACGGGGTGTTGGCCGGGGCGATGTTGTGGATTTCCTCCTCGTCGGCGGTCATCCAGTCGATCTTATCGGTCACGACGCCGTTCTCGACGCGGCGGTAAGGCGCCTCGATGAAGCCGTAGTCGTTGACGTGCGCATAGAGGGCCAGCGAGCCGATCAGGCCGATGTTGGGGCCTTCGGGGGTCTCGATGGGGCACATGCGGGCGTAGTGCGAGTTGTGGACGTCGCGGACGGCGGTGGGCACGTTGGTACGGCGAGAAGAGCCGGACTTGTGGCCGGCCAGGCCGCCGGGGCCCAGGGCAGACAGACGACGCTTGTGGGTCAGGCCAGAAAGCGGGTTGGCCTGGTCCATGAACTGAGACAGCTGAGAAGAACCGAAGAACTCCTTGATGGCCGCCACGATCGGGCGGATGTTGATGAGGCTCTGCGGGGTGATGTCATCGGTGTCCTGGGACGCCATGCGCTCGCGCACGACGCGCTCCATGCGGCTCATGCCCACGCGGAACTGGTTCTGGATCAGCTCACCGACGGTGCGCACGCGACGGTTGCCAAAGTGGTCGATGTCGTCGAGGCGGCAGTTGGGGTCACCGGCGTGAACGGCCAGCAGGTAACGCAGGGCCGCGACGATGTCCTCCTGGGTGAGGGTCTTCTCGGTGTCGGCGATGTCGAGGCCGAGCTTCTTGTTGACCTTGTAGCGGCCAACGCGGGCCAGGTCGTAGCGCTGGGCGTTGAAGAACAGGCCCTCGAGCAGCGAACGGGCGGCATCCACGGTGGGAGGCTCGCCGGGGCGCTGGCGACGGTAGATCTCGATGAGGGCGTCCTCACGCGTGGTCGCGGTGTCGCGCTCGAGCGTGGTGCGCACGATGTCGTTGTCGCCGAGAAGGGACAGGATCTCGTCGTCGGTCTCTGCGATGCCCAGGGCGCGCAGGAACATGGTCGCGCTCTGGCGACGCTTACGGTCGATGGAGACAACCAGGTGGCCGCGCTTGTCGACCTCGAACTCGAGCCATGCGCCGCGAGTCGGGATGAACTGGGCACGGTGAATCTGGACACCGTTGTCCATCTCAGCAGAGAAGTACACGCCCGGGGAGCGGACCAGCTGAGAGACGACGACGCGCTCGGAGCCGTTGATGATGAAGGTGCCGCGCTCGGTCATCAGGGGGAAGTCACCCATGAAGACGAGCTGCTCCTTCATCTCGCCGGTCTCGTTGTTGATGAAGCGAACATCAACAAACAGCGGAGCCTGATAAGAGATATCCTTGGCTCGGCATTCGGCGATGGTGTGGGCGGGGTCGCCAAACTGGTGATCGCCAAAGACGACCTGCAGAGTGCCCGCGGAGTTCTTGATGGGAGAGAACTCGGCGAACGACTGAGCGAGGCCATCGCCCATGAAGTGCTCAAACGATTCCCTCTGAACGGAAATCAGGTTGGGCAGCTCCATCGCGGGCGCGATCTTGCTGAACGTCATGCGTCCGGTAGTGCCTTGTGGTTTGGTCAGAGAAGTCTTTGCGTTAGACACCTGGCTTTTCCTCCTTCAAAAGGGTGGAAGGCGGCAATTGTCGCAACTTAAAAAAATAACCAAATACACGTTTTGAGTCAACGAAAAAGTCTTGACTTATATTCGCGCATAGTTAAAATACTACGATTTACCCTTTGACCTGCAGTTTTGCATCTTGACAAGCGATGTCACTTGTGTAGGTTCGGTGTTCAAGCTTCTGACCTGCGCTTATATGGCGCGGCTTTGGGCAGTCCCGGTGCGCAACGCCCTGCACGGCGCCCATCCCCCCTACCCTTTCTCGCGACAAAAAAAGACCCAGGCACGAAGCCTGGGTCTTGGCTAGGCAAAAGTCTGCCGATAAGTAAGAAAAGATAACTTACTTAAGGGTGACGGTGGCGCCGGCCTCCTCGAGCTGCTTCTTAGCGGCCTCGGCGTCCTCCTTCTTGGCACCCTCGAGAACAGCCTTGGGAGCGCCCTCGACGACCTCCTTGGCCTCCTTCAGGCCGAGGTTGGTCAGAGCACGGACGACCTTGATGACGGCGATCTTGTTGTCGCCGAAGCCCTCGAGGACGACGTCGAAGTTGGTCTTCTCCTCCTCCTCGGCGGCAGCGCCAGCAGCGGGAGCAGCGGCGACGGCGACGGGAGCAGCAGCGGAGACGCCGAAGACGTCCTCCAGCTCGTGGACGAGCTCGGAAAGCTCGAGGGCGGGCATCTCCTTGAGGGCCTCAATGATCTCATCTTTGGTGACAGCCATGTCAATTCTCCTTTTAAAACGGGCGCGCTTGTTGCGCCCTTTGAATGAGTAAGTCGTGCGGGTGGTGCATTAAGCAGCGTTCTTCTGGTCGACGACGGCCTGGAGCGCGGTAGCAAGACCACGGGCGGGACCGGCGCAGACAGAAGCGATGCCAGAAAGCGGGCTGCCGATGACGTAGACGAGCTTGGCGAGCAGCTCCTCGCGAGAGGGAAGGTCTGCGTAAGCCTTGGCGTCGTCAGCGCTCAGAGCCTGGCCATCGGCGATACCGCCGATGAAAGACATCTTCTTAAGCTTCTCGGACTGCTCCTTGATGACCTTAGCGGCCGCCACGGGGTCCTTCTCATAGAACACGTAAGCGCAGGGGCCGGCGAGCATCTCGTCGATCTCGGGCATACCAGCGTTCTTGAGGGCAAGCTTAACGATGTTGTTCTTGTACACCTTCATCTCGGCGCCGGCCTCGCGCAGGGCGCGACGGACCTGCTGGGTCTCCTTAACGGAGAGGCCGAGGTAGTCGATGACAAAAACGCCTTGAGAGGCCTCGATGGACTGAGAGACCTTCTCGAGCATAGAAACGTTTGCGGAACAGGGCATGAAGTACACCTCCTTTATTGCGGTCAGGCACGAGCCGCCATCTTGGCGGGCCTTAACGCAATGAAAAGGTCCCCGCCTGGCATGGCCAAAGCGGGGACCTCAAGGATGCGAATCTTCGAGACCACCTCGGCGGGCGGGTTACCCCATTAAGCCTTGCGGCACCAGCTGTCTTTGGCAGCGGACGTGCTATGTGGATGCCCTTTTGGGCATTGGTTATTCTCTCAGGGCGGGCAGGCTGTGTCAACCACAGGCCCACGTTCTTCTCCCCTATCACAAGACCCACAAATAACGCCTGGTCCCAGCCATGCAGCCGGTGGCGAGAAGCCCTTGGCGGATCGTCTCCGCAAAAGGAAAGAGCCCCCGATTGCTCGGAGGCTCT
>CAVAUD010000070.1:0-10914 GCA_963591565.1 bacterium | reverse complement strand
CCCGACCCGGCCCAACCTCACGAGAGAGCCCTTTGCCGACACAGTCGGTCAAAGGCTCTCCCCCATTTCTTGTTGGGACTGAACCGTATAACGACAGCAAGGGGCGCCCGGCTTTCTCTCAAGCGCAGTTCCGCATGAGCCGGAGGCCACTTAATGTGGCCTCCGTGCGAATAGGACTGTTTGAGCATTGAGAGAAAGCCGGGCGCCCCCGCCTCGCAGGTTAACTCGACTTGCAGCTATCCATCCAAACCGCTACGAGAAGTCCGCGATCTGCCCCTTGAGCTGCTCGATTGTGGCCGTAAGCTCCGCCTGCTGCGAGCGCTTCTTCTCGATGACCGCAGGGGCCGCCTTGGCGACGAAGCCCTCGTTGGCCAAGGTGCGCTCGATACCCGCGAGCTCCTTCTCGGCCTTGGCAAGCTCCTTGGTAAGGCGCGCGCTCTCGGCAGCCAGGTCAACAAGGCCGCCCAGGTCGACGAAGATCTCCAGCCCGCCATCGGCCGCAGAGACCGCACCCGCGGGCTTCTCGGCATCAACTGCTGCCACAAAGTCGCTCACGCGGCCGACGGACTTGACGAAGCCCTCCTGGCCGGCGAGAACCGCGGCCTCGGCCTCGCCGCAGCGCACGGCCACGGCCAGCTCGGCCTTCGGGGACAGGCGGTAACGGGCGCGGGTCGAGCGCACGCAGGAAATCACGCGCTTGGCCAGCTCGAAGTCGCCCTCGGCCTTCTCGTTGACAAAGCCAGCCAGCGCCTCGGGCTCGGGCCAAGCAGCGACCATAAGGAACTGCGCGTCGTGCGCATCAAGACCGGATGCCGGCAGCGCGTCCCACACGCTCTCGGTGACGAACGGCATCACCGGGTGCAAGAGGCGCATAGAGACGTCAAGCACGTAGACGAGGTTGCGCTGCACCTGCAGCTTCTCCTCTGCCGAGCCGTCCAGCAGGCGGCCCTTGCACAGCTCGATGTACCAGTCGCAGACGTCGCCCCAGAAGAAGCTCTGGATGTTGCGGGCGTAGTCGCCAAAGTTGTAGGTCTCCAGCTGCTCGGTCGCCTCGGCCACGGTGCGGGCCAGGCGCGAGAGCATCCAGGCGTCCTCGGCCGTCTCGGCCACGGGCGCGCCCGGCTCGTAGCCGTCGAGGTTCATCTGCACGAAGCGGCTCGCGTTCCAGATCTTGGTCACGAAGCCGCGCGCCTGCTCGGTGCGCGGGCTGTCGATGAGCTCCTTGGTCTTCTTGTCGATGTTGGCGTCGAACTTGACGTCCTGGTTGTTGGTGATGAGCGTGAGCAGGTTGTAGCGCATGGCGTCCGCGCCGTACTTGTCCATGAGCGCCATCGGGTCGACGCCGTTGCCCTTGGACTTGGACATGCGGCTGCCGTCCTTGGCCAGGATCGTGGCGTAGATATAGACGTCGTGGAAGGGGATCTCGTCGGTGCAGTACAGCGAGCTCATGATCATGCGCGCGACCCACAGGGCGATGATGTCGCGGGCCGTGACCAGGACCTTCGTGGGGTGGTGCTCGGCCAACTCAGAGGTATCGTCGGGCCAACCCTGCGTGGCGAAGGTCCACAGCTGAGAAGAGAACCAGGTGTCGAGAACGTCCTCCTCCTGGTGCACGTGGTGGCCGCCGCACTTGGGGCAAACATCGGTGTCCTCCATGAGGGCGTCCTCCCAGCCGCAGTCGGCGCAGTGGAAGACGGGGATGCGGTGGCCCCACCACAGCTGGCGGGAGATGCACCAGTCCTTGAGGTTGTCCATCCAGGTGAGGTAGGTGTCGGTCCAGCGAGCCGGGTGGAAACGGATCTCGCCGTCGCGCACGACCTGGGTGGCGCGCTCCTTGAGCTTGTCGACGGCGACGAACCACTGCTCGGACAGCCACGGCTCCAGCGCCGCGTCGCAGCGGTAGCAGTGCATGACGGAGTGGTCGAGCTCCTCGATGTGGTCGAGAAGGCCGTGCTCCTCGAACCACGCCACGATGGCCTCGCGGGCCTGGTTGCGGTCCATGCCCGTGAACTCGCCGTAGCCCTCGACCACGACGGCGTGCTCGTCGAAGACGTTGATCTGCTCGAGGTCGTGGGTCTGGCCCATCGCGTAGTCGTTGGGGTCGTGGGCAGGCGTCACCTTGACGAAGCCGGTGCCGAAGTTCGCGTCGACGTGCCAGTCGCTAAAGATGGGGATCTCGCGGTTGACGATGGGCAGCATGACCTTGGCGCCCACGAGCTTGGCCTTCTCGGGGTCGGACGGAGAGACGGCGATGCCGGTGTCGCCCAGCATGGTCTCGGGGCGGGTGGTGGCCACGGTCACGTACTCGACGCCGTCGACGGGCTCGACCAGCGGGTAGCGAAGGAACCACAGGTGGCCCTTCTCGTCGTGGTACTCGGCCTCGTCGTCAGAGATGGCGGTCGTGCAGTTGGGACACCAGTTGACGATGCGCTTGCCGCGATAGATCAGGCCGTCGTGGTACCAGTCGCAAAAGACGCGGCGGACGGCGCGGGAGAACTCGGGGCTCATCGTGAACTTCTCGTCCTCGAAGTCGACGGAGCAGCCCATGCGCTTGATCTGAGAGACGATGGTGCCGCCGTACTCGCGCGTCCAGTCCCAGCAGGCGTCCAGGAACTTCTCGCGCCCGATCTCCAGGCGAGAGACGCCCTCGCTCTTGAGCTTCTTGTCGACCTTGGTCTGGGTCGCGATGCCGGCGTGGTCGGTGCCCAAGATCCAGCGGGTCGAGCGGCCGCGCATGCGGTTGTAGCGCA
This sequence comes from bacterium, assembly GCA_963591565.1. Classification (GTDB taxonomy): domain Bacteria; phylum Actinomycetota; class Coriobacteriia; order Coriobacteriales; family Atopobiaceae; genus Paratractidigestivibacter. The sequence continues at coordinate 8,164 of CAVAUD010000070.1, read as the reverse complement.
CGAAGGTGTCCTGGATGGAGTCGTCCATCGCGTGGCCCATGTGCAGGATGCCCGTGACGTTGGGCGGCGGGATGACGACGGTGCAGTCGCCCACGCCCTTGTTGCGCTGGTAGCAGCCGGCGTCGATCCACTTCTGGATGAGCTCGGGCTCCTTGGTTTGCGGGTCATAGGTCTTGGGCATCTCTTCCACGGTAAAACTCCCTCGCGCGAAGCGTCTAAAGCAGGTATAACAATCGATAAGAATACCACGCCAGCGCATATGGGGAGAACACCTTGCAAGAGTTTCGCTACTTCGACGCGCATGTCCACCTCGACTGGTTTGCCCGGCCGGTCGATACGGCAAGGACGGCGGCCGAGCTTGGCTTGGGGATGTTCGCCTGTACCGTGGAGCCCGCAGGATACAAGGCGGCGAACGGCTTGGCGGACGAGAAGAACGTGGCGTTGGCGGCCGGGTTCCATCCCTGGTGGGTCGCGGAGGCAGCCGACGAGAACGACGCGCGGCTTGAGGAGGCGCTGGCGGCCGTGGCCGAGACCCGCTGGGTCGGCGAGATAGGCCTCGACTTTGGCAAGAAGCACGTCGCGACCAAAGACGAGCAGGTCAGGGTATTCACGGCCCTATGCGAGAAGTGCGCCGAGACGAGCGACGCCGCGGCCCCCAAGGTCTTGTCGATCCACTCCGTGGGCGCCGCCGACTGCGCCCTGGACATCCTGGAGGCGTCGGGCGCCGCCGCGAGCTGCCGCTGCGTCTTCCACTGGTTCTCCGGCACGTCGCAGGAGCTTGCCCGAGCCCGCGACCTGGGCCTTTGGTTCTCCTTTGGCGAGAAGTCCCTGGCCACGCGCCGCGGGCGCGAGTACGCCCGACAGGTTCCCGCAGGCCGCCTTCTCACCGAGACGGACCTGCCACAAGGCCCCGGCAGCGAAACGGCGGCAGCCGAGGTTCTCGCCTCTATCAAAGCTGCGACCGCCGCCATCGCGGCCGCGCGGGGCGAAAGCGTAGACCGCATGCAGGAACTTCTCGCCAGCAATGCCCAGCAACTGGTGTGCTAAGGTTGAGTGTCTAACAAGAGACGCGGATGAGAGGCTTATGGCCACATGAAGCCACTTCGTAAGACGGCTGCAACCAAAAACCCACTGTCGAGCACCATGCTCGCGACAACCTCGACGGGCCTCGATTTGCCCTTAAACGACGTGGTCGTCGTATTTGCCTGCAGCGAGAACTTCGTGCCCTACCTCTCGGTCGCCGTGCAGTCCATCGTGGACAACGCTTCGCCTGATCGCCGCTACGACATCATCGTTTTAACCAGAAACATCACGCCGGCGTCCATGATCACGCTTTCGCGCCAGGTCAAGGCCGCGAACACCGGCATCGGTTACCTCGACGTCGACGCCGCGCTGGGAGACATCGAGCTCCCCCACCACGGCCACTTTAGGCCCGAGACCTACTTCCGCCTTCTCGCCCCGCAGCTTTTGCCCAACGTCGACAAGGCCATCTACCTGGACTCCGACCTTATCGTCAACGACGACTTGGCCAAGCTCTACGACTACGACGTTACCGGCTACAAACTGGCGGCAACCCGCGACGCCGACACGATCGGCCAGATCGACGGCTACGACGCGACCGTTGGCCCCTATCTCAAAAACGAGCTGGGCATGGACGACCCCCACGATTACTTCCAGGCGGGCGTCCTTCTCATGAACCTCGCGGAGCTTCGCCGCACCGTCACGGCCGAGGAGTTCCTCACCATCTCGACCGAGCGCATGTGGCGCTGGCTCGACCAGGACGTCCTTAACAAGGTCGTCAACGGCCACTACCTGCGCCTTCCCATGCGCTGGAACTACCTCATGGACTGGCAGCACCTGCGTCGCACCCACATCGTGGCAAACGCGCCCGCCGATGTGCGCGAGGAGTACGACGAGGCCCGTCGCGACCCGGCCATCGTCCACTTCGCCGGCCCGGATAACCGTCCCTGGCTCTACCCCGACGCCGACGGGGCCGACCTCTTCTGGGACTACGCGATGCGCTCCCCCTACATCGAGGAGATCCGCGCCCAGCTTGAGGATTCGCGCGCGACCGTCAAGGGTCTCGCCAAGCGCGCCCAGGTCATCGCCCTGTACAAGGGCATCATGCCGGCCTTCGACAAGGTTTGTCCGGGGAAGACCAGGCGGCGGGAGGGTGTCATTAAGCTGTATAGCAAGCTCGGGGGGCATAACCTGTAAGTCGTTGCCGGGGGCCTCCTGGTTTTGTCTCCATGCTCAAACAGTCCTATTCGCACGAAGGCCACATTAAGTGGCCTTCGGCTCATGCGGAACTGCGCGTGGAGACAAAACCAGGAGGCCCCGATGTGAGGGTTACGGTAACGATTCCCAGGAGTTAGATAAAAAACTTTATTAAAAAATACCCCTCGTATCTCTTTCCAGATTGACTGTCGAAGACGGGCAGTGAGTGGAAAGAAAAAATACGAGGGGTTTTCTCACAAGGAAGAGGGACTTTCTTGTGGTGGCCACGGGGGGCGGAGATTAGTGCTTGGCGTGGGCGCGGGTGATTAGTTTGGGCTGGTCGCCTTTGCCGCCGATGCTGTCCTTCGTGACCACGACGCGGGTGACGTCGAGGTTGCTGGGGAGGTCGAACATGGTGTCCTGGAGGGTGGCCTCGCAGATGGCGCGCAGGCCACGGGCACCGGTACCGCGGGCGATGGCCTGGCGGGCGATCTCGGCCAGGGCGTCGTCCTCGAACTCGAGCTCCACGCCCTCAAGCTCGAAGAGGCGCTGGTACTGCTTGACCAGGGCGTTTCTCGGCGTGGTGAGGATGCTCACGAGGTCGGACTCGGTGAGCTCGCGGGTCGAGGTGATGACGGGGATACGGCCCAGGAACTCGGGGATCATGCCGAACTTGTGCAGGTCCTGGGGCATGACCTGCTCGGTCAGCTCGTCAGAGGTGGCCTTGTTGCTCTTGCCCACCTCGGAGTTGAAGCCGATGCCCTTCTTGCCAATACGGTCGGCGATGATCTTGTCCAGGCCGACGAAGGCGCCGCCGCAGATGAACAGGATGTTCGTCGTGTCGATGTGGATGAGCTGCTGCTGCGGGTGCTTGCGGCCGCCCTGGGGAGGAACGCTGGCCTCGGTGCCCTCAAGAATCTTGAGGAGCGCCTGCTGCACGCCCTCGCCCGAGACGTCGCGGGTGATGGAGAGGTTCTCGGCCTTGCAGGCGATCTTGTCGATCTCGTCGACGTAGACGATGCCGATCTGGGCACGCTCGACGTCGCCGTCGGCGGCGGTCAGAAGCTTCAAGAGGATGTTCTCGACGTCCTCGCCCACGTAGCCGGCCTCGGTCAAGGTCGTGGCGTCGGCGATGGCGAAGGGCACCTCGAGGAAGCGGGCCAAGGTCTGGGCGAGAAGGGTCTTGCCGGTACCGGTGGGGCCGAGCAGCAAGATGTTGCTCTTGGCGATCTCGACCTCCTCGGTACCCTCGGCGACCTCGTCGTTGCCCGAGAGGATGCGGCGATAGTGGTTGTAGACGGCGACGCTCATCGCGCGCTTGGCCTGCTCCTGGCCCATGACGTACTGGGACAGCTCGTCATAGATCTGGTGCGGGGTCGGCAGCTCGGGCAGGCTGAAGGCGGAGTCCTCGGGCACGGCCAGGGGCTCGGCGGCCCTGTCGGGGTCGTCGGCGAACTCGTCGTCGATGATCTGCTGGCAGGCGCGCACGCAGTCGTCGCAGATGTAGACGCCCAGGGGGCCGGCCACGAGCTTGCTCGCCTGGTCGCGGGTCTTGCCGCAGAAGGAGCAGCGGATCGAGCCGTCGTCGAAGGAGCCGTAGTTGTTGTCGTTAGGCATAAAGCGCGTCTCCCTTAGGCCTGATCGTCAGACTGCTCGGCGCGAGAAGAGATGACCTTGTCGACAAGGCCATACTCGCAGGCCTGGGCCGCGCGCATGTAGTTGTCGCGCTCGGTGTCGGCGTTGATGCGCTCGATGGGCTGGCCGGTGGCGTCTGCCAGCATCTGGTTGAGGTGCTCGCGGATCCAGCGGGTCTCGTCGGCCACGATCTGGATGTCGGTCTGCTGGCCCTGGACGCCGGAGCTGGGCTGGTGGATCAAGACCATGGAGTTGGGAAGCGCCAGGCGCTTGCCCTTGGCGCCGCAGGCGAGAATGGCCGCGCCCATGGAGGCCGCCATGCCCACGCAGATGGTCGAGACGTCGGGCTTGATGAAGTTCATCGTGTCGATGATGCCCAGGCCCGCGTACACGTCGCCGCCGGGAGAGTCGATGTAGAGCGAGATGTCCTTATCGGGGTCCTGGCTCTCGAGGTGCAGAAGCTGCGCGATGACGAGGTTGGCCGAGTCGCGGGTAACCTCCTCGCCAAGGAAGATGATGCGGTCGTTGAGCAGGCGAGAATAGATGTCGTAGCTGCGCTCGCCGCGCGGGGTCTGCTCGACGACATAGGGAATCAGGGGGATGTTAGTAGGATGATGCATGGTAACTCCCTTAGTTTGACATGAAGCCCCAGGCGAGAAACTCACCTGGGGCATCTTGATAACAGCCTTTACGCGAGTTGCGAACTACTCGGCGTCGTCTGCCTTCTCGGACTCGGCGCGCTCGGCGACCTCGTCCTTGATGGTGACGGTAGCGTTCTGGACCAGCCAGTCGAGAGCCTTGGTGCGCTTGATGGAGTCGCGGATGGCGGGCAGGCGGCCCTGGTCCTTCCACTGCTTCACAGCGTCCTTGACCTTGTCGACACCGGCGCGGACGAACTCGTTCTCGACGTCCTCGTCGGTAGCCTCGAAGCCGAGCTTAGCGGCAACGGCGTCGAGGGCCAGGGACTGACGGGCACGCTCCTCGGCCTGGACACGCAGGTCGGCGATGAAGTCGTCGGCCTTGACGCCGCGGGCCTTGAGGTACATGTCGAGGGAGGCACCCTGGCGCTGAAGCTGGCCGAGGAACTCCTGGGCGATCTCGTTGAAGATCTCGTTCTTGTAGTTCTCGGGGACCTCGTCGAGCTTGAGCTGGGCGCCCATGGCCTCGACGACGCGGTCCTCCTTGAGCTGAGGAAGGGTGGACTTCTTCTCGGCCTCGATCTCCTCCTTGACGGCGGCGCGCAGGGCGGCAACGTCGTCATAGCCAAAGGTGGACTTGGCAAGCTCGTCGGTGAGCTCGGGGGTCACGATCTTCTTGATGGAGTTGAGGGTGACGTTGACCTTGAACTCGTGCTCGTGGGTCTCGCCGTCCTTCTCGTGGCTCCACTTCCAGGCGATCTCCTTGGTCTCGCCCTTCTTCATGCCGATGATGCCGGCCTGAAGCTCAGGGGCGACCTGCTGGCCGTTGAGGTGAAGGGTGCGGTTCTTGCCCTCGAGGTGGCCGGCGCCCTCGATGTTCTCGACATCGACAGAGACGATGTCGCCCTCGACGACCTCGCGGTCCTCCTCGTCGTCCTCATAAGAGACCTGGTAAGAGAGGAGCTGGTCGAGCTGCCAGTCGATCTCGGCCTCGGTGGCCTCCTCGGGGGGCATGTTGACCGTGGGGGCGTCGTAGGACTCGAGCTCGCAGCTGGGGCGAACCTCGATGGTCACGTCGATGACGTAATCGGCGCCCTGGGCGAGCAGCGCGGGCTCGGTGCCGAAGTCGGGCTGGCCGACGGGGGTGACGTTGAGCTCCTCGAGCATCAGGGGCTCGGCGGCGTTGAGGGCGTCGTTGGTGGCCTGAGCCAGGACGGTCTCTTTACCGACCATGCCGTCGATGACGGGACGGGGAGCGTGGCCACGGCGGAAGCCCTGGAAGTTGTACTTCTTGGCGATGTCCTTGTAGGCCTTGGCGATGGCGCGGTCCACGTCAGCAGCGGGAATGGTGAGCTGCGCGGACAGCTTGTTGTCCGTGGTCTCACCTGCGGTAACGGTGATGTTCAACGTTCCTCCAGTGTCTTCGAATCGGCGAGCTTCTCTCGCCGAAAAAATGCATAGGCGTGCATGGTGCGGGTGAAAGGACTCGAACCTTCACGGGTCTCCCCACTGGAACCTAAATCCAGCGTGTCTACCAGTTCCACCACACCCGCATTTTTGCACAGCCTATGAATAGTAGCAGACTTTCAATCCTTACGCTTGAGGAAGATCCTGCAGCGCGTAAACGTCCAAAGGACCTTCGCGAAGGGCGATGATCGCCTGGACAAGGGCCACGGCGCCCGACATGGTGGTGGCCATGTCGATGCCGCGAGAGACGGCCTCGCTGCGCAGCTGCATGCCGTCGCCGCGCGAGCTGTTGCCCTTGGGGGTGTTGATCAGGAAGCTGATCTTGCCCTCGGCCATGAGGTCGGCGACGTTGGGGTGGCCCTCAGAGATGCGCTTGACCACGGTGCAGTCGATGCCCGCGGCCTGCAGGGTCTTGGCGGTGCCGCGCGTGGCGATCAAATCGAAGCCCAGCTGGCGAAGCGACATGGCGACGGGCGCGATGGAGCGCTTGTCGCGGTCGCAAACGGACACGAAGACCGAGCCGGACTCGGTGGGCACGTCGTACTCGATGGCCTCGCGGGTCTTGGCGTAGGCCTTGGGGAACGAGACGTCGAGACCCATGACCTCGCCGGTCGACTTCATCTCGGGTCCCAAGGTGACGTCGGCGCCGGGGAAGCGGCTCCACGGCATGACGGCCTCCTTGACGGCGAAGTGCTCGCGCTCGGCGTCCTCGGCGGGAAGGTTGAGGTCGCAGATGTCCTCGCCGCTCATGATGCGGGCCGCGTACTTGGCCAGGGACACGCCGGTGGCCTTAGACGAGAAGGGCACGGTGCGCGAGGCGCGCGGGTTCAGCTCGATGACGAAGACCTGCTCGTCGCGGACGGCGTACTGAACGTTGAGAAGACCGCGGATGTGGCAGGACAGCGCCAGGCGACGGGTCGTCTCGCGGATCTTGGCCACGATCTTGTCGGACAGCGAGAAGGGCGGGAAGCAGCAGGCGGAGTCGCCGGAGTGGATGCCGCACTCCTCGATGTGCTCGAGGACGGCGCCGACGTAGCACTCCTTGGTGTCGCACAGGGCGTCCACGTCGAGCTCGATGGCGTCCTCGAGGAAGGCGTCGAGGTAGACGGGGTGGTCGGGCGAGACCTGGGTCGCGCGGCCCATGTAGGTGACGAGGTCCTCGTCGTTGTAGACGATGGCCATGCCGCGGCCGCCGAGCACGTAGCTCGGGCGGACGAGCAGCGGGTAGCCGACGCGGCGGGCGACGGCCTTGGCCTCGTCGATCGTCTCGGCCGTCGACGACGGCGGGTAGGCGATATCGAGACGGTCGAGCAGGGACGCGAAGCGGTCGCGGTCCTCGGCCAGGTCGATGGCCTCGGGCTGGGTGCCCATGATGGGGACGCCGGCGGCCTTCAGGCGCTTGGCCAGGTTGATCGGGGTCTGGCCGCCGAGGGTCACGATGACGCCCTCGGGCTTCTCGGCCTCGATGACGTTCATGACGTCCTCGAAGGTCAAAGGCTCGAAGTACAGGCGGTCGGAGGTGTCGTAGTCGGTCGAGACGGTCTCGGGGTTGCAGTTGACCATGACGGTCTCGTAGCCCTTGGCGTGAAGGGCGTAGGCCGCGTGGCAGCAGCAGTAGTCGAACTCGATGCCCTGGCCAATGCGGTTGGGGCCGGCGGAGAGGATCACCACGCGGGGCTTCTCGGCCTGGTGGAACTCGGTCGCGCCGCCGCGCTCGTAGGTGAAGTAGTGGTAGCTCGTGCGGCTGGCGAACTCGCCGGCGCAGGTGTCGACCGTCTTGATGAGCGGGCGGACGCCCAGAACCTCGCGCACGGCGCGCACGGTGTCGTCGCGCTGGCCGGTGAGGTGGGCGATCTGGGCATCGGAGAAGCCCATCTGCTTGGCGGCGAGCATGTGCTCGGCGTCGAGGCCAGAAAGACCCAGCTCGCGGATGGTGCCCTCGGCCTTCACGATGTCGGCGATGCGGTGGAGGAACCACTGGTCGATCTTGGTGGCGTCGAAGATCTTCTCGACGCTCCAGCCGCGGCGCAGGGCCTCGGCGACGTAGAGGATACGCTCGGGCGTGGGCTCGGCGACCTTCTCGTCGAAGTGCTCCTCGTCGAACTTGTCGTTGCCGTCGCCGCCCAGGCCGGCGTGGCCCTGCTCGAGGGAACGCATGGCCTTCTGCATGGCCTCCTCGAAGGTGGAGCCGATGGCCATGACCTCGC
>CAVAUD010000069.1:5328-11058 GCA_963591565.1 bacterium | reverse complement strand
AGGCCGTGCAGGGCGCCGCGCATCTCGTGGCGGTGCACCAGGCCGATCTCGCCGGCGCGGATGGGCAGCTCGCGGTAGGAGTGGGGCTTGGCCGCGTAGACCAGAACGCCGCCCGGGCAGTTCATGGGCTTGATGCAGTACTCTTCCTCGTCGATCATGGTGGAGTACATGTTGTCCTTGTAGTGGTCCCAGTGGCCCGAGGTCTTCCACAGCTGCTTGTTCATGATCAGCGGGGTCGAGATCTCGACGTAGCCGGCCTTGTGGTGGATCTCTCGCCAGTAGTCGAGAAGGGCGTTCTTCAAGACCATGCCGTTGGGCAGGAAGAACGGGAAGCCCGGGGCCTCGTCGCGCATCATGAAGAGGTCCATCTCGGCGCCGATCTTGCGGTGGTCGCGCTTCTTGGCCTCCTCGATCAGGCGCAGGTGCTCGTCGAGCTCGTCTTTGGTGGCAAACGCGGTGCCGTTGATGCGGGTGAGCATCTTGTTGTTCTTGTCGTTTTTCCAGTACGCGCCCGAGACGCCGGTGAGCTTGAAGGCCTTAAGCGCCTTGGTGTAGCAGATGTGGGGGCCGACGCACATGTCGATGTACTCGCCCTGCTGGTAGAAGGTGATGCGGGCGTCGTCGGCAAGGTCGCCGATGTGCTCGACCTTGTACTTCTCGCCGCGCTCCTCCATCAGGGCGATGGCCTCGGCGCGGGGAAGCTCGAAGACGGTGAACTTGAGGTTCTCCTTCACGATCTTCTTCATCTCGGCCTCGATGGCCTCGAAGTCGTTCTCAGAGATCTTCTGGCCCTCGGGCAGGTCGACGTCGTAGTAGAAACCGTTATCGGTCGCGGGGCCGTAGGCGAAATCGGCCTCGGGGTACAGGCGCTTGATGGCCTGGGCCATGATGTGGGCTGCGGAGTGGCGAACGACGTGGGTGACCTGGTCCTCGGGGCACTCGATGACCTGGCCGTCGTTTTGCAAGACCTTCATGGAAAACCTCTTCCTAAAAATTCGATGACAAGCTCGTTTAGTGTACTCGTTTACGCGCACGGGGTACGCAACAAAAAGCCCCCACATAAAGCGGGGGCCAAAAACGCGAAGTGCTTCCGGCTTACTGGATGCGGGTGCGGCAGTACGGGCAGACCTTCCAGTCGGCGTTCAAGGGACGGTGGCAGGTCGGGCAGACGTTGCGCACCTGGGTGTTGCAGATGGGGCACACCACGAAGTCGCGGTCGATGGGGGCGCCGCACTTGGGGCAGATGCCGTAGTGGGACAGCTGGTGCTCGCGAAGGGCGATGTCGAGGTCCTGCTCCTCACGGTCGATGAGGTAGGAGCTGGGGCGCAGGATGACGTAGGCGAGAAGACCAACGATGGGGATGACGCTGATGATGGCCCACATCCACCAGGGCTCCGCGCCGCGGCGCTGGGCGTCGCGAATGACGTAGACGATGGAGAGAACGTAAAGCATGACCACGCAAACGACCATCAGGTACAAGACCATGAGGACCTGCGGCGTAAGGATCGAGTCGAGCAGTTCTTGCATATCGGGGACTCCTTTTTGATGGGTCTACGTGAGTTTGGTCTGCAACGGCCCCCATGGGCGCCAACCGCAGATAGTCATGCATTGTAGCAAAAGCTATAAAAGATTTGCCGCGACCTCGCCCGCAAGGGTAATAGAGCCGCAGGCTACGTAGGATTCTTCACAAAGTGCCGACGTTGCCAACGCGACGCCGTCGTACTCCCCCACCACCTCGCAGCCGGCCGCGGTAAAGAGTTTGCCCAGCTCGTGGGCAGGCAGGGCACGGGGCGAGGACGTCTGGGTGACGGCCACGCGCTCAAATGCGCCGGCGAGAAGACCGACGATGCCCTCCACGTCCTTATCGGCCAAGACGGCGCAGAGAAGAAGCGGGCGGTCGGCCTTGTTGGGCGCCACGGCGGCCACGGACGCCAAGAAGGTCTCGACGCTCTGCGGGTTGTGGCAGGCGTCGATGAGGATCGGCGGCTCGGGGCGCAGCAGCTGGAAACGGCCCGGCGTGGGGCAGGTGACGACGGCCTCGAAGAGCTTCTCGGCATCGAGGGCGCGGCCCAGGTAGTCCTCGCAAAGGGCCACGGCGCAGGCGATGTTGGCGGCCTGGTAGCGGGGCTTTAGGGCCGCGAGCTCGGCGTAGCAGGCGCGCGGGGTGTTGACGGTGAGCTCGAGCGGGGCGCCGATGCGCACCGGGCGCTTGGTCACGGCGAAGCTCGCGCACGGCAGGTTGGCGTGGGTGCGGGCGATGCCCTCGTGCATCTCGCCGGCGACGTCGGCGCGGTCAAGGGCGCGGACCAGCGTAGGCATCACGTCCGCCTCGGCGCACTGGGTCAGGAAGACATCCTCGACCGTTGCCGGCGTGGCGCAGCCGACGCCCAGCACGCAGGTGCGCCCGCGCTTGATGATGGCGGCCTTCTCGCCGGCGATCGCCTCGAGGGTGTCGCCCAGCACGTGGATGTGGTCGAGGCCGATGCCGGTCACGGCGACCGACTTGATCGACTTGAAGGCCGAGGTCGCGTCCCAGCGGCCGCCCATGCCGCACTCAAGCACGCAGGTGTCGACGCCCGCCTGCGCAAAGACCACGGCGGCCGCGACGGTCAAGGTGTCGAACTCGGTGATGTCGTAGGGGCGAAGGCCCTGGGCCTCGCGGGCCGCGTTCACGCGCTGGCCGGCCAGGTAGGCGGCGTTGATGCCAAAGGCGAAGGCGTCCTTCTCGACAGGGGCGCCCGCGACCTCCATGCGCTCGTTGTAGTCCACAAGCTCGGGCGAGGTGTACAGGGCGCACCTCTTGCCCTCCTGGGCCAGGATCGCGGCCGTGTAGCGCGAGGTCGAGGTCTTGCCGTTGGTGCCGGCGATCTGGATGGACTCGAAGCACAGGTCGGGGTCGCCCAGCTCGGCGAGCATGTCCTCGACCGTCTCCAACATGGGGCAGATGCCAAAGCGCAAAGACTCGTGGAGAAGCCCCAGGGCCTCGTCGTAGCTGATTTGCGGCACGTCGAACGGAACGCGGTACGTCATATAAGTCTCTACCTCGGGTTTTATAGGCGAGAAGGCCTTCTTGCAAAAGGGCTTCTCGCCAAAGTCGTTAACGGTTGCTGCCGAGCATGAGCTGCATGGCCTCCTGGCGGGCCTTGAGCTCGCGCAGGACACCGCGGACGGCGGAGGTCGTGGTGACGGCGCCCGCCGAGCGCACGCCGCGCATCGTCATGCAGGTGTGCTCGGCCTCGAGGACCACCAGGACGCCCAGGGGGTTCAGCTCCTTGACCAGGGCGTCGGCGATCTGGCCCGTCAAGCGCTCCTGCAGCTGGGGGCGGCGGGCGAAGCCGTTCACGCAGCGCGAGATCTTGGAGAGGCCGGTCACGTGGCCGTCGCGCGGGATGTAGCAGACGTGCGCCTTGCCCACAAAAGGCAGCAGGTGATGCTCGCACATGGACGAGAAGGGGATGTCGCGGACGATCACCATCTCCTCGTTACCCGGCTCGTGGAACTGTTTGCGCAGGTGGACGCCCGGGTCCTCCTGCATGCCGCCAAAGATCTCCTCGCAGGCGCGCGCCACGCGGTCGGGCGTGCCGAGAAGGCCCTCGCGGTCGGGGTCCTCGCCGATGCCGATCAAGAACTCGCGGACGGCCGCCTCGATGCGGGGCTTGTCGATAGCCTTGTACTCCACTTGCTACTCCTTATCGGCACGGCTCTTGCCGTAGACGAACCAATAGACGATGCCCAGGACGGCGCCTCCCACCAGGTTGCCCAGGATGGCGGCGGACAGGTTGGAGGCCACGCCGGCCGCCGTGATGCCGCCGCCGATACCGGCCGCCTGCAGCATGAGGCCAAAGGGCAAGAAGAACATGTTGGCGACGCAGTGCTCGAAGCCGGCGCCCATGAAGGCCATGACGGGCAGAAGCGCCGCGAAGAACTTGTCGGTCACGTTGGTCGAGGCGTGCCCGCACCAAACGGCCAGGCATACCAAGATGTTGCAGAGAATACCGCGACAAAAGACCGTGGCCCAGGGAAGGGAGGCCTTGGTCGCCGCGACCGCGACGGCCGCCTCGCCAAAGGCGCCGCCGTTGGCGCCGGCCGCCTGCGCGCCCACCAACAGCAGGGCCGCAATGACGCTGCCGCAGAAGTTGCCGAGAATGACGACCAGCCAGCTCTTGATCAGGTCGGGCCACGCGAAGCGCTTGGACAGCGGGCCCATGACCATCAGGCAGTTGCCGGTGAAGAGCTCGGCGCCCGCGGCCAGGATGAGGAAGAGGCCCAGGGTGAAGGCGAAGCCGCCCAGAAGCTGGGTCGCGGCAAAGGGCAGGGTCGAGTCGCACTTGACGACCAACATGAAGGTCGCGCCCATCGCGACGAAGAAGCCGGCGAGAATGGCCAGGACAAAGGCCTGCACGGGATCGGTCGCGGCCTTGGTGGCGGCGACGCGCTCGGCCTTGAGCTCGATGGATGCCGGGGTCATCGCCCCGCTGTAAGAAGACGAGGGTTTCTCGGTTAGCTTCACGCGATGCTCCTTTGGGCGCCCTGGACAACGTGCTTGGCGAGAACCGCCGTGGTGACGGAGCCAACGCCGCGCGGGACCGGCGTGATGGCCGCGACCTGGCCCTCGACGGCGTCGAAGTCGACGTCGCCCACGAGCTTGCCCGCGGCCTCGTCCCAGTTGATGCCCACGTCGACGATGACCTGCCCCTCGCGCACGCACTCGGCGCCCACGGTCTTGGCGTGGCCCGCGGCAGCGACGACGATGTCGGCGGCGCGCAGGTGTGCGGCGAGGTCCTTGGTGTGCGTGTGGCACATGGTGACCGTGGCGTTTCTCGCCTGCAGCATGCACGAGACGGGCTTGCCGATGACGAGCGAGCGGCCCACGACGGCCACGTTGGCGCCGTCGAGCTCGACGCCGTAGAAGTCGAGAAGCTCGACCACGGCCTCGGCGGTGCAGGGGGCAAAGCCGCGCGGCTTATTGGCAAAGACGCCGTAGAGCGAGCCGCTGGTCAGGCAGTCGACGTCCTTGGCAGGGTCCAAAGCCTCGCAGACGGCCGCCTCGTCGATCGAGCGCGGCAGGGGGCGAAACATCAGGACGCCGTGGACGTCGGCGCGGGCGTTGAGGCCCTCGACGGCGGCGATAAGCGACTCGGTGGTCGCCTCCTCGACGGGGACCTGGACAACCTCGGTCTCGATGCCCAGGCCATCGCAGCGCTTAAGGGCGCCGCGCTCGTAGGACAGGTCGTCGGGCCTCTCCCCCACGCGAAGAATGGCCAGCTTGGGCGCGACGCCCGCGGCCTTAAGCTCGGCGATCTGGGGAAGCAGGCGCTCGCTGATGGCCTTGGCCACCGGCAGGCCCAGCATAAGCTCGGACATTTAGGAATCCTTCCTGATACGCGAAACGACCTTGGCGGACAAGGCCACGCAAGCGGGCTCGACCTCGGCGAGAAGCCCGTCGACCTCGGCCTCCATCTGGGCGGCCTGGTCCTTGTCGGTCATGGACGCGGTGTTTACCAGCACGTTCATGCGCGCGGCCGCGGCAGCGGCACGGCAAAGCTCCGCGGCGCAGCCCACGTCCGAGACGAGCATGACCGAGCCCTTCTCCTCCATCTCCTGCAAAAGCGGCAGCGTGCGGGCCGCGGCGCGCACCATCTCGAGGGGCGGCTGGGCGGCGGCGAGAAGGGCCTCTTGGATCGCCTGCGGGCGGGCCGGGTCCTCGCGGGGCAGGCCGTAGGCGGCGCC
>CAVAUD010000069.1:0-5157 GCA_963591565.1 bacterium | reverse complement strand
GAGGGCCGCGGCACCGCCACCGCCGGGGACCGGCTGCTTAGAGGCCAGTACCTCGACAAACGAGGCGCAGGTCAGGGTTGTGAGTTTCTCGCTCATGGGACTCTTTCGTGAAAAGGGCCGGCGCCAGGCACCGGCCCAACATAAACCTTTGAACTAGAAGAGGCCGACGATCTTGCCGTCGGGCGTGACGTCGATCTTCTCGGCCGCGGGAACCTTGGGCAGGCCCGGCATCGTCATGATGTCGCCGGTAAGCGCCACGACGAAGCCCGCTCCGGCAGAGACGCGCACGTCGCGCACGCAGATCTTGAAGCCCTCGGGCGCGCCCAGTTTCTTGGCGTTGTCGGTGAAGCTGTACTGGGTCTTGGCCATGCAGATGGGCAGGCCGCCGAAGCCCTGCTCCTCGAGCTGCGCCAGCATGCGGCTGGCCTTGGGCTCAAAGGTGACGCCGTCGGCGTGGTAGACCTTGGTGGCGATGGCCTCGATCTTGGCCTTCAGGGGCTGGTCAAGGTCGTAGGTGTAGGAAAGCTCGCTCGGCTCCTCGCACAGGCGAAGGACCTCGTCGGCCAGGGCCTGGCCACCCGCGGACCCCTTGGCCCAGACCTCGGAGAGAGCGACGTTGACACCCAGCTCGTTGCACTTGGACTCAACCAAGGCCAGCTCGGCGGGGGTGTCTGTGGGGAAGGCGTTGATGGCCACGACGACGGGAAGGCCCCAGACGTCCTTGATGTTGGAGACATGGCGCAGCAAGTTGGGCAGGCCGGCCTCAAGCGCCTCGAGGTTCTCCTCGCACAGGGCGTCCTTGGCAACGCCGCCGTTGTACTTGAGGGCGCGCACGGTGGCGACAAGCACGACCGCAGAGGGCGCGACATTGGCCGCGCGGCAGACGATGTCGATGAACTTCTCGGCGCCAAGGTCCGCGCCGAAGCCGGCCTCGGTCACCGTGTAGTCGGCGAGCTTCATGCCGGTGAGGGTCGCCTCAAGCGAGTTGCAGCCGTGGGCGATGTTGGCGAAGGGGCCGCCGTGGACGAAGGCCGGGTTGCCCTCGAGGGTCTGGACCAGGTTGGGCTTGATGGCGTCCTTGAGCAGGGCCGCCATGGCGCCCTGGGCGTTGATGTCGGCTACCGTGACGGGCTGGCGGTCGTAGGTGTAGGCGATGACCATGCGGCCCAGGCGGTCGCGCAGGTCCATGAGGTCGGAGGCCAGGCAGAAGGCGGCCATGACCTCGGAGGCCACGGTGATGTCGAAGCCGTCCTCGCGAGGCATGCCGTTGGCGATGCCGCCCAGGCCGTCGACGACCTGCCTGAGCTGGCGGTCGTTCATGTCCACCACGCGCTTCCACACGATGCGGCGCGGGTCGATGTTGAGGCTGTTGCCCTGCTTGATGTGGTTGTCGAGCATGGCCGCGCACAGGTTGTTGGCGGCCCCGATGGCATGGAAGTCGCCGGTGAAGTGCAGGTTGATGTCCTCCATGGGGACGACCTGGGCGTATCCGCCGCCGGCAGCGCCGCCCTTGATGCCAAAGACGGGCCCGAGGGACGGCTCGCGAAGGCACAGCATCGTCTTCTTGCCCTGGGCACAGAGGGCATCCGCCAGGCCGACGGACGTGGTGGTCTTGCCCTCGCCGGCAGGCGTCGGGTTGATGGCGGTCACCAAGATCAGCTTGCCCGCGGCGGGCTTCTCGCCTAAGGCATGGATGTCCACCTTGGCCTTGGTGTGGCCGTAGGGCTCCAGCAGGTCGGGGTCGATGCCGGCCTTGGACGCGACCTCGGCGATGGGCAGCATCTTGGCTTCCTGGGCAATCTCGATATCGGATTTGTAGTCGGACATTCGAACCTCCCGCTAGAAGTTTTCACGTAACGCACTACTATAGTGCAGGTTAATCGATTACCTGATTTTGAACACGGCGTTAACACGAAGGAGTTTTATGAGCGCGGAGACGACCAAGGACCGGCTGAGGCTCATCTTGAAAGACGAGGGCCTGCGGCGCCTCGACGAGGCCTGCGTCATGGTCATCGGCCTGGGCGGCGTTGGCTCGAACTGCTGCGAGGCGCTGGCCCGAGGCGGCGTGGGCAACCTGGTCATCCTTGACCGCGACGTCGTGGCGCCCTCCAACGTGAACCGCCAGGCCATCGCGTTCAACTCGACCCTCGGCCGGCCCAAGGCCGAGGTCATGCGCGAGATGATCTTGGACATCAACCCCGAGGCCCGCGTCACGGCGGTCCACGCGTTTCTCGACAAGGACAGCATCGGCGAGCAGCTGGGCGCCTTGCCGCGCCCCGATTACGTCGTGGACGCGATCGACACGGTGGCGCAGAAGCTGAGACTGGCCGCCTGGTGCCAGGAGCAGGGCCTTCGCGAGATCTCGGCCATGGGCGGCGGCAACAAGCTCGACCCCACGCGCTTCAAGTTCGCCCGCATCGAGGACACCGTGAACTGCCCGCTGGCACGCATCATGCGAAAGGAGTGCCGTCGCCGCGGCATCTGCGACCTGCAGGTTCTTTACTCCGACGAGCAGCCCGTCAAGATGGAGGCCATCTCCGACGAGCAGTGGATGGAGTCCGGGTCCTTGCTAGGCACGATGAGCTACATCCCGCCCGTCATGGGCCAGATGATCGCCAGCCGCGTCATCCGCGAGCTCCTCGGATGGTGGGGCTAGGCCGCTGGCCAGGTGACTGCTCCAGATTCGGGCCTCGTCGGTATTTCTTGGCGAGAATTGCTCCCGATTTGCCGCTCGTCGGTACTTTTAGGGCCACCGAAGGCCCTTCAACCCGAGAAACTTTTACAAACCCGCAGGTAAACGGGTCACGGTCTTCTCGCTTAACTGAGAAACCCCACCCAGAGTACCGACGAGCGCCAAATAGCGAGCAGATTCCGAGCAAAAATACCGACGACCCCCAATTTAGGAGCATCGAGCTATCCCATCTCCTCGAGCCAGTAGTCATAGGCCTCGTCGTAATTGCTGAAGTAGCTCGAGTTGGCGTTGGCGTAGTCTTCCGGGTCGTCCCACCCATCCGGATCGGGCGGCGCGGTTTTCTGCACAGGGACCGTCGGTGCCCGTGGTGTCCGGGCCTCGTCTTCGTTCTCCGCGGTCTCACCAGTATCTACCTGAGTTTCATTTGATTCCTGGCCAGCATCTACCTGGGTTTCATTTGATTCCTGGTTCGATGCAGAATCCCCCGTCTCAACCACTGGCGAGAAGTCCTTCTCCCACGTCGTCTTAACCACAGTCTTCTCGCCAGAAGAGCACCCCGCAAGAGCAACCACGCAAACCACAGCACCAATGATGAGATAACGAGCTCGCCGCATCCAAAACCTCCTTAGGACACAGCCAATTCTATCTTTAACCCCGCGAATCATAAACAGCTGTTCCCGCAACCATCGATACGAGCAAACAAGAAAAAGCCCTCCATTTCTTGAGCGCGAGAAATGAAGGGCAACCGCAAGACGAAAACAGCGAGGGGGCCGCGGTTCGTACCACGTCCCCCTCGCCCACATCGCTAAGAAAGCAATCTCCTAGGCACGACCCTCAGAGTTTTCCTGGCGGCGACGGGTCAGGAACACGCCGGCGGCCACGAGCGTGAGCCCGCCGATGACGAAGGTCTCGCCGGTGACGGAGGCATCGCCGGTCGTAGGCAGGGTCTCCTTCGCGAAGTGACGCCCGGAGGCCTCGTTGCCGGCGGAAGCCTCGTTGCCGGTCTGGCTGTCGTAGGCACCCTTCACGGTCTCGTAGGAAGCCACGGCAGCATCGTAAGCGGCCTTAGCGGCGTTATAGGCCTCGGTCTTGGCCGCGAGCTCGGCGTTGGCCTCGGAGAGAGCCTCGGCGAGCGCGGCCTTAGCGGACAAAGCGTCCTTAGCGGCGGCAAGCTTTTCGTTGAGCACGGGGAGGCGCTCGTCACCGGTGGTGCCGGCGACAAGGGCCTTCTCAATATCGACGGCGTTCAGGGCGTCGACAATCTCGGCCCAGTGAGCCATATCGGCCTCGGCCTGCTCGAGAGATGCGGTAGCCGCGGCAAGGTCGTTCTCGCCCTTGGCGATCTTGACCTCGGCGGTCTTGACGCTGTTCTCGGCTTCTGCGACGCGCGTATCGGCCGCGGCCTTAGCGGTGTTGGCGTCGTTCACGGCATTGATAAGCACCTGAATGGGCGCCCATGCGTCTGCAGTCGCCTGCTTGGCTGCTGCAAGCGCCTTTGCGGCGGCGTCAGCGGTAGCACTAGCCTCGGCCAGGGCCTCCCTCTTGGCGTCGACATCGGCGTTTGCCACGTCGAGGGCGGTATTGGCCTTGGCAAGGGCGTCCTCTGCCACGGTCACGGCAATCTCCTTGACAGCGAGATCGGCCTCGGCGTCAAGAGCCGCCTGCTTGCAAGCCTCAAGGGTGTTCTTGGCTGCAACTGCGTCAGAAGCCTCCAGAACATCGAGGCGTGTCTTGGCCGCGGACGCGGCGGCGTTGGCGTCGGCGAGAACAGACTGAGCCTCGTCGAGAGCGGCCTTGGCCTCTGCAAGCTTGGTCGCCGCATTGTCACGGGCGGTCTTCGCGCTTGCCTGCGCGGCGATCGCCTTATCCAGCTTAGCCTTGGCGCCGTCAACGTCGGGAGCAACGACTGTCGCGGTGCTCGGGTCGGCGCCAGTGGTGCCAAGGTAGGTGTCGAGAGCGCTAGCGAGCTTCTTGTTCGCTGCGATTAGTTTGGCCTCGGCGGTCTTTGCGGCGCTCGAGGCACGGTCGAGCGCGGTCTTGGCGGAACTAACCTTGGAAGTAGCCTCGCCGTAGGCAGACTGCTTGGAAGCAGCGGTGCCGACGGCGTTGTTGTAGGCAGTCTGCTTGGCAGCAGCCGTGATCTTAGCCTGGTTGAGCGCCTGCTTCTTGGTGAAGAGCGTATCGGCGGCAGTCTCGGCGTTGGTCTTGGCGGTGTCCATGGCGGACTTAGCCTGCGTGATCTCGTCGGTAGTCAGGGCGTCGAGCGCAGCCTGGGCGGAAGCCTGCTTCTTGTCAGCGACCTTCTGCTCGGAGACAGCGGCGTCGTAGGCGGCCTTGGCGTCGGTCACGGCAGCGGCCTTGTCGCTGAGGTCGGCTTTGGCCGCGTTGACGCCGGCAACGGCGTCGTCCCAGGCCTTCTTGGCGGCCTCGGAGTCGGGCACGGCGGCGAGCTCGGCGGCTGCCTT
>CAVAUD010000068.1:0-11239 GCA_963591565.1 bacterium | reverse complement strand
GCCCGCGACCGGATTCGAACCGGTGACCTCTTCGTTACCAACGAAGTGCTCTACCGACTGAGCTACACGGGCGAATGGTGGGGATGCTTGGACTCGAACCAAGGAACCCAGAGGGAGCGGATTTACAGTCCGCCGCAGTTGCCGCTGTGCCACATCCCCATTCTGTTATCAAGCACTTGAGGTGAAGTACTTGTGCCCCTCAAGCGAAGGTTATACTACGGCAGTGTTTCGGCTCTTGTCAATCTATACCCCGGTGCCGGGCGTCTCCTCATCACGGTTTGACCACATTCCCAGGTCAGAGGGGGTGGAAAAGGGCTTCTCGGCTACTGTTGCCCTTTGTTTCGCCGGATCGTTTCGTGGGCTTTTTCAAAAAAGGTTGGCTCCGGCGAGAAAAAGATTTTAGAAAAAAGGCCCCGGACTTTTGGAAGTCTGGGGCCTTTGTTTTGGCGCTGGAGCCGGTAGAGGGAGTCGAACCCCCAACCCACGGTTTACAAAACCGTTGCTCTGCCATTGAGCCATACCGGCAAGGTTTGATAACTATACCAGTTCTTTTGAATTTGGCTAGCGCCCGAGCAGGCGCCACAATTTCTCTCGCTGATCGGCTGGAAGGCGGCTTTCCAGGGTCATGCGCTGGGTCTGCCTGCTGGCGTTTTCCTGGGCATACTCGACGGCGAGCTCGCCCACGTCGTGAACCAGGACGTCTGCCGAGACCTTCTGGACGGGCACGCCGCCCACGGTCGAGCGGATGGTGTTGTCGCTGGTCACCACGGTTACGGCGCGCGGGACCAGGCGCTGCTCGGTGACGAGGCGCTCGATCACGGTGTCTGCCGTCTCTCCTGTTGCGGAGAAAACCAGGCGAACCCCGGCCTTCTTGAGGGCCGGGCGGTCGGGCGAGACGTTGCCGGCCGCGTCGAAGACGACGATGACCGGGTCGAAGCGGCCCTGCGCATAGGCGGCGACATCAGAGATGAGAAGCTCGCGGGACTGCTCAAAAGGATCGCTACCTGCGCCTTTCTGAGCACGGGACAGGTAGCGATCGGACTTGAACATGACGTTGTAGCCGTCCACCACGAGCATGGGGCGCTGGCTAGGCATCTGCCGGGCCTCCCTTGCCCGTCTCCTGGCGGCGCAGCCACTCGTAGGCCATGACGGTCGTGGCCTGGGCGACGTTGAGCGACTCGACGCGGCCGCGCTGAGGCAGCTTGGCGGCGAAGTCGCACTTCTCGAGCACCAGGCGAGAGATTCCGTCTCCCTCGGAGCCCATGACCAGGGCCACGCGGCCGTCCATGGGGGCATCCCACACGGAGTCACGGGCGTGCTCGGTCGAGGCGCAGGCCCAGAAGCCGGCGGCCTTGAGCTCGTCGAGGGCGCGGCCCAGGTTGGGAACCTGCGCGATGGGGATATGCAGGACGGCGCCCGCGGAGGTCTTGTAGGCGCCGACGCCCACGCTGGCGGCGCGGGCCTTGGCGATGACGACGCCGGCGGCGCCCACGACCTCGGCCGTGCGCACGATGGCGCCGAAGTTGCCCTCGTCGGTCACGTGGTCGAGCACGATGACCAGGGCGTTTTTATCCCCTGCCCTCTTGATGATCTCGGACAGGCTTGAATACGAGAAGGGCTTGGTCTGGACCACGATGCCCTGGTGGGCGCCGTGGCTCGAGATGCCGTCCAGGCGGGCGCGGCTCACGCGCTCGATCTCGACGCCGTCTTGGGCCAACGCCGCGACCAGGCGGTCGAGGCTGGCGTCCTTCTCGCCGGTGGGGTTGCAGACCATGGCGCTTACCAGGGGCATTCCGCTGGCGAGGGCCTCCTCGACGGCGCGGCGGCCCTCGATGAGGTCGCTGCGGGCGGGGCCGCTCTTGCGCGGCGGGCGGCCGGGCTGGCCGGCAGAGACGGGCTTGCCGGACGGCTTACCTGCGGGCTTGCCGCCCTTGCGGTTGCCCGCGGGTGCGGGCTTGCCGGCGTAGCGGCCGGCCGGGGCGTTGCCGCCGCGACCGCCGTTGCTGCGGCCGGCGCCGTTGCCCGCGCCGCCGCGACCGTACTGAGCGCCGCGGCCTCCCGCGGACCCACGCCCGGCGCCGCCGGGCCTCATAGAACTTCTCGCCATGGGTTAAGCCTTTCTGCGCAGACGGGCGCCGGCAGCGGTGTCCTCGACCATAAGGCCCAGCTCACCGATGCCGTCGCGGATGGCGTCGGCCACGGCCCAGTTCTTGGCCGCGCGCGCCTCTTGGCGGGCGGCGAGAAGGGCGTCTGCGGCCTCTGCGGGCGAAGTGCCCTCGTAGCCGGCGTGGGCGGCGGCCAGGTCGACCAGCTCGGCGGGCAGGTCATCGCCCTCGTCCTTCTGGCCCAGCTTGATGCCCATGACGTTGGTCAGCTCGCAGATCATGTCGGCCGCGCGCAGGCACACGGCGGTCGAGGTGTCCTGCCCGGCCTCGGCCAGGTAGGTGTTGGCAGCGGTCACCAGCGAGAAGATCGCGGCCAGGCCGCCGGCGGTGTTGAAGTCGTCGTCCATCTGGGCCACGAACTCCTCGCGCGCGGCGTCGATGGCGCGGCCGAGGGTGCGGTCGGCCTCGTTGAGCTCGCCGTCCTGCGGGGCCTGGTCGGCGGCCCAGCGCAGGTTCTTGACCACGGTCTGCAGGCGCTCGAGGGTGCCCACGTTGCCGTTGAGGCGCTCGAAGGAGAAGTCCAGCGGCGCGCGGTACTGGGTCTGCAGCATGAGCAGGCGCACGGCGTCGGCGGGGTACTTGTCCAGGACTTCCTTCAAGGTATAGAAGTTGCCGAGCGACTTGGACATCTTCTCGCCGTCGACGCGCAGCATGCCGGCGTGCATCCAGGTGTTGGCCAAGGCGCGGTCCCAGGCGCACATGGCCTGGGCGGTCTCGTTCTCGTGGTGCGGGAAGATGAGGTCGGCGCCGCCGCCGTGGATGTCGATGGGGGTGCCCAGGTAGCGGTGGATCATCGCGCAGCACTCGGTGTGCCAGCCGGGGCGTCCGTCTCCCCAGGGAGAGGGCCAGCTGGGCTCGCCGGGCTTGGCGGCCTTCCACAGGGCGAAGTCGAAGGGGTCGCGCTTCTCGTCGTTGACCTCGACGCGCTCGCCGGCGCGCAGCTGGTCAAGGTCGCGGCCGGACAGGATGCCGTAGTTGTTGTCGGAGCGCACGGAGAAGTACACGTCGCCGGAGGGCACGGGATAGGCGTAGCCCTTCTCGATCAAAAGCGAGATCATCTCCTGCATGGCCTCGATCTCGCGCGTGGCGCGGGGGCGAATGTCGGGGTCCAGGATGCCAAAGCGGTGCATCTGCTCGATGAAGGCGTTCGAGAACTCCTCGGCGACCTCGGCGGCCGTCTTGCCCTGCTCGTTTGCGCGGTTGATGATCTTGTCGTCGACGTCGGTGAGGTTCTGGGCAAAGGTCACCTGGTAGCCCTTGTACATGAGGTAACGGCGGATCACGTCGAAGGAGAGGAACGTGCGGGCGTTGCCGATGTGGATCTGGTCGTAGACGGTGGGACCGCACACGTACATGCGGATCTTGCCCTCTTCGATGGGCTTGAGCTCCTCTTTTTTGTGGGTCTGGCTGTTGTAGACGAGCATGGCGCTCTCCTTATTCCCTTGGCTTTCGCGCAACTTTTCGCGCGAAAGAGTCTAAACGTTTTTCTGCAGAAGGGCCACGGCCCACGCCGCGATGCCCTCTTTGCGGCCAACGAAGCCCAGGTGCTCGGTGGTGGTCGCCTTGAGGCCCACCTGGTCTACCGAGACGCCCATCGCCTGCGCCATGTTCTGGCGCATGGTCTCGCGATACGGCGCGAGCTTGGGGGCTTGGGCCGCGATGGTACAGTCGAAGTCGAGAAGCTCATAGCCCGTCTCGCGCGCAAGGGCCGCCACGTGGCGCAAGAGCTCGATGGAGTTCGCGCCCTCGTAGGCCGGGTCGGTGTCGGGGAAGAGCTTGCCGATGTCGCCCGCGCGCATGGCGCCCAAGATGGCGTCCATGAGGGCGTGCGTCACGACGTCGGCGTCTGAGTGGCCGAGAAGCCCCAGGTCAGAAGGTATGTCCACGCCACCCAAGATGAGCTTTCTGCCCTCTTGCATCTGATGGACGTCGTAGCCGTGGCCGATTCTCAAGGTGCCCACTTACAGCTCCCCCTCAAACGTTGTACTAGTGCCGCAGCCCTCGTCGATGAGGCGCTGCTCGAGCGTGGCCTGCGCGACGGCGAGGTCGCCGGGGATGGTGACCTTGAGGTTGTCGCGCGAGCACTCGACGCAGCGGACGCGGCCGCCGTGGCGCTCGACCAGCGAGGCGTCGTCGGTGCCGGCGAAGCTGTCCCAGACGGCCGCCTTGTGGGCCGCCATGACGTCGCGCAGCCTAAAGACCTGCGGCGTTTGGGCCGCCCAGTAGATAGTGCGATCGGGCGTGGCCACGATGTCGGTGCCCTCGACGAGCTTTAGGGTGTCGATGCAGCGAGAGGCGCAGATGGCGCCCGCGAGCTCGGGGTTTTGACGCACGCAGGCGCAGGCCCGCTCGATCATCTCGACCTCAACCAAGGGGCGGGCAGCATCGTGGATGGCAACAAAGGGCAGGTCGCGGGGCACGCGGGACAGGCCCGAGAGCGACGAGGCCTGGCGGGTGTCGCCCGCCGGCGCCAGCTCGACCGGGCAACGCAGCGTGAGGCGAGACAAGACGTCTTCCTGCACGTTCTTGGCCTTGTCGGGCGCGCAAACAACGATGATTCGCTCGATCGAGGGCGCGCGGTCGAAGGCCATGACCGACCAGGCCAGCAAGGGCAGGCCGCAGAGCTCGACGAACTGCTTGCCGCGCGGGTCGCCAAAGCGCTCGCCGCTGCCGCCGGCGACGATCACCGCGGCGGTGTCGGGGACGCTGGGCAGGCCGGACACGTCTACGGCCTGCTCCTCGGCGCAGACGCAGGCGCCGCCGAACGAGGCCCTTGAGCTGGCGCTCATTCGCTCTTCCCCCACATACGGTGCAGGGAATTGGCGAGGACGCCGGGGTTCTTGACGCCGATCTCGCCCAGGCGCGACGGGTCGTCGTCGACGGCCTCGAGCACGTCCTGCAAAGAGCCGTACTCGTCGACGATCTTATCGGCCATGCCCTCGCGCACGACCGAGACGCGCGACAGGGTGCGCAGGCCCAGCGGGGTCATGATGCTGTCCTCGCCGCGCTCGTCGCTGTAGCCCAAGAGCTTCGCGATGTACTTGGCGCTTCTCAGTTTGCTGTTGTCGGCGTCGTGCAGCTTCTTGCGGATCTGCGCGGCGGCCTCCTCGGAGGAGTCGCTCGCGTAGTCGCGGATCATCAGGGTATAGGTGTCGTCCATGCTGCCCAAGAACTCCTCGCGCTGCATGGTCGTCGTCTTTCCTTCTCGGCCCAGCTGGATGATGCAGTCGTCGAGCTGCTCGCCGGCGGTGAGAAGGACCTCGAAGAGATAGAAGATGTTGGTGATGTCGCCCAGCGTGACGTAGTTGTCGAGCTCAAGGCTGGTGAGGCGCAGAAGGCCGCGGTCGATCTGGGAGCGCGTGCTTTGCATGGCCGTCGTGAGCTGGTTGACCGAGACCATCAGGTCCGAGACGCTCTTGAGCTCCATTCCCTGGCCGCCCACGTAGACGTTGATGACCGAGCGGCGCTCGGAGACAGAGACGACCATGGCCTTGGTGAGCAGGCTCATGCGCGCCGCGGTGCGGTGACGCGTGCCCGTCTCGGTCGTGGGAAGCGACGGGTCGGGGTTCAAGTGGTAGTTCGCGCGCAGGATCTTGGTGAGGTCCTTGTCGAGAATGACCGCGCCGTCCATCTTGCACAGCTCGAACAGGCGGTTGGCGGTGAAGGAAACGTCCAGCTTAAAGCCGTCGTCGCCGGCGGCCAGCACGTTCTCGGTGTCGCCGATGCAGATGAGCGCGCCCATGTGGCCGGCGATGATCATGTCGAGGGCGTGGCGCAGGGCGGTCCCCGGCGCCGTCTTCTTGATGGCGTCCTCTAGGGTTATCTCGTGGTCGGTGGCAAGCACCTCGAACTGTCCCGTGTCCATGGCGGGTCCCTCCGTCTGGTCGCTGAGGTCGATGCGGCCCGGCGCTTTGGCGAGACGCCCGGCCAGGCCGCATCAGTCAGCCTGATTTGCTTTGAGTATAGGCCTTAATTACTTCTCGGCTAAGTCCTTCTCGGTTGGTCCATCTCCCCTACTCGCCGGCCGATGCCAGGCCGTCGGTCGCGGCCGGAAGGCCCGCGCCGCGAGAGGTCTCGCGGGCCGGCGCCGCAGTTTGGGAGAGGTGCTCGCGCTTGCGGGGCGCCGGGATCTGGCCCGTCGTCTTGGTGAAGGTGAGCTTGCCGTCCTGGGCGTCGACCAGCACGATGTCGCCGGCCTTCCAGCCGCCCTGGAGGAGCTCCTCGGAAAGCGGGTCCTCGATGAGGGTCTGGATCGCGCGGCGCAGGGGACGGGCGCCGTAGATCGGGTCTGCCCCTTCCTTGGCCACCAGATCGCGGGCGGCGTCGGTGAGCTCGATGGACATGCCCTGGGTCACCATGCGGTCGCGCAGCTCGGCCACCATGAGCTCGACGATGCCGCGGAGCTGCTCGTTTGTGAGCGACTTGAAGACCACGATCTCGTCGACGCGGTTGAGGAACTCGGGGCGGAAGAGCTTCTTGAGCTCGCCCATGACGCGGCTGGTGATCTCTTTGTCCGAGAGGCCGGCGTTGCCCGCGGCGGAGAAGCCCATCGTGGAGGTGTGGGCGATCTCGCGCGCGCCGATGTTGGACGTCATGATGATGACGGTGTTGGAGAAGTCGACGTGGCGGCCCTGGCCATCGGTCAAGCGGCCCTCGTCCAGGATCTGGAGAAGGACGTTGAAGACGTCGGGGTGGGCCTTCTCGATCTCGTCGAAGAGGATGACCGAGTAGGGACGACGGCGCACGGCCTTGGTGAGCTCGCCGCCCTCGTCGTAGCCGACGTATCCCGGAGGCGCGCCCACGAGCTTGGAGACGGCGTGCTTCTCCATGAACTCGGACATGTCGAAGGTGATGAGGGAGTCCTGGCTGCCAAAGAGGAACTCGGCCAGGGACTTGGCGAGCTCGGTCTTGCCCACGCCGGAGGGGCCCAGGAAGATGAACGAGCCACCCGGGCGGCGGGGGTCCTTGAGGGGCGAGCGGGAGCGGCGGATGGCCTTGGCGACCTTGGTCACGGCCTCGTCCTGGCCAACGACGCGCTGGTGGAGGACCTCCTCGCAGCGCAGGAGCTTGGAGGCCTCGCCCTCGGTGATGTTCGAGACGGGCACGCCGGTCATGTCAGAGACGATGTCTGCGATGTCGGACTCGTCGACGGTCACGACGTTGTCCTCGAGGGACTTGTGCCAGGCCGCCTCGAGCTCTTCTCGGCGGGCGAGAAGCTCCTTCTCCTCGTCGCGCAGGCGGGCGGCCTGCTCGAACTCCTGGGCGGCGGCGCTTTGGGCCTTCTCGTCGCGAACGCGGATAAGGTCGGCGTCTACCTGGGCAATCTCGGGCGGCAGGCCCATGCGGTGGATGCGGGTGCGGGCGCCGGCCTCGTCCAGGACGTCGATGGCCTTGTCGGGCAGGAAGCGGTCCTGCACGTAGCGGCTGGACAGGGTGACGGCAGCGCGGATGGCGGCCTCGGTGTAGTGGACGTGGTGGTGCTTCTCGTAGCGCTCCTGCAGGCCGGCGATGATGGTGAGGGCGTCCTCCTCGCTCGGCTCGCCGATGTTGACGGGCTGGAAGCGGCGCTCGAAGGCGGAGTCCTTCTCGATGTGCTTGCGGTACTCCTCGGCCGTGGTGGCGCCGATGACCTGGATCTCGCCGCGAGACAGGGGCGGCTTCAGGATGGCGGCGGCGTCGATGGAGCCCTCAGCCGAGCCCGCGCCGATCACGGTGTGGATCTCGTCGATAAAGAGGATGTCGCTCTTGGACTGCTCGAGCTCGCGCACGACCTTCTTCATGCGCTCCTCGAACTCGCCGCGGTACTTGGAGCCGGCGACGAGGGAGGCCAAATCAAGGGTCCAGACTTGCTTGCCGCGCAGGATATCGGGCACGTTGCCCGAGGCGATGAGCTGGGCCAGGCCCTCGACGATGGCGGTCTTGCCAACGCCCGGGTCGCCCAGGACGAGGGGGTTGTTCTTCTGGCGGCGGGCCAGGACCTGCATGACGCGCTCGATCTCGCGGTCACGGCCGATCACGGGGTCGAGCTTGCCCTCGCCGGCGAGCTTCGTGAGGTTGCGGCCGTACTTCTCGAGGTAAGAGCCGTCGTCTGCGGACTGGTTGGAGAAGCCGCCGCCGACGCCCATGAACACCTGGCCCTGGGCGGGGCGCTGCTTGCCGGCGGTGTTCTCGGTGCTGGAGGAGGCCAGCTCGTTGACGGCGTTGCGGACGGCGTCGCCCGAGACGCCCATCGAGCGCAGGGCGTCCATGGCGCGGCCGTTGCCCTCGCTCACGATGCCGAGCAGCAGGTGCTCGGTGGCGATGTAGGTCTGGCCGTGGGTCATCATCTCGCGATAGGCGTCCTCGAGCACGCGCTTGGCGCGCGGGGTGAAGGGGATGTGGCCGCCGGGAACGGGCTCGTTGTCGGTGTTGGTGAGGTCGCGGACGGTCTCGATCGTCTCGTCATAGGTGACCTCGAGCTTGGCCAGGGCCTTCGCGGCCACGCCCTCGCCCTCGCGGATAAGGGCGAGCAGGAGGTGCTCGGTGCCCACGTACATCTGGCCAAGGCCGCGGGCCTCCTCCTGGGCCAGGCTCATGACCTTGCGGGCCTTGTCGGTGAACTTCTCAAACATGCTTGGCGATAACCTTTCGTGCGAGCCCGGAGGGACGCGCGGGCGCAGACGGGCGCTGCGCGAAGACAAACGGGCAGAATAGTCAATTTAGAGTATGTACCCCACCTGCCGCGATGGCAAACGGGCGTCACCAGACGGCAATGCCCGGGCCCTCGCGGGCCAAAGCCGGCCTTCCACGGTGCCCCGCCCGGCGTATCCCATTTTAAAATCGGGTTCTCCAAGTAGCCGGCCGTATGGCCGGTTCATTTGCCCAGTTGAGCGCCTTGCGCAAGTAAGGGCTACTCGGCAAAGTCAATTTTAAAGTGGGATACGTCAAGCGGGCATTTTAGTGCCAGTCAAAATCGAGGACCTCGTCGCGCAGCCGCGCCTCCGCCGCGCGCTCGGCATCGTTTTTCGCCCGGATCTCGCGGCCAAGCTTGCTTGCAACGATGCGCGCGATCGCATCGAATTGCCGTTTGGAGCTGAGCTGGTCAAACGTCACTGGAACAACGTCGATGCCCATGAGGTCCAAAGCGGCCTCGCGAGTGAAATCCGAGAGCCTGCTGTCGCGATCTGCGTGCCAGGTCCTGCTGTGACACTCGAGGTCAACTCCCTCGTCCCAGTAAAGATCGCAGTAGCAGCAGCTTCTTTGCGCGACAAGGGACGCGTCGGACGTTAAGCCGATGCGCTTGTTGTGCTTGAAACCGCCAAGACCGGCGCCGCCGCAGCGGGTTGGAAGACCGATAAGGACGCCAACCTGAACTTCGAACGGGGACGCCGCGTCGGCGACGGCGAGTTTTGCCGCGCGGGCAAGGCGCTCGCGCCCGAGCGCGCATTCGCTCGCCTCGGCATAACGCCGAAGGATGGTCGGTGTCGTTAGCGGGTCATGCGACCACAGGTCGGTCAGCCTGCCGTCCGAATCGAGGCAAGGCGACCAGCCCTTAATGCTTGGCAGGCGCCTTTGATCACAGAGCCGTTGGATGATTCCGGCCATGGGCTCAGGGGTATGGAACACCGAAAAACTGCCGCATAGCTCACTGGCCAGAAGCAATGTTTGCTCTAAGCTGCTGCGAGCTGCGACCTGCTGCAGAGCTAACTCAGGCGAGGCAACATTCACGGTGTCGGTGGCCGGCCGTACCGAACCCGGTTGCAACTCCGCTCTCCAAAGCCGCGGCCTCACGAGAGACGACTCGCGGACTTCCCCTTTATAGGTGCTCAACACGTCAAAGGGAGCGTCTGCGCCAAGCGCCAGCAGCGGCACGACATCCATGAGCGTACGGTAGGTCTCGCCAGCGCGGCCGAAGTGCTTCTTCTTGAACCTTTCCTGCGCAGCAAGGTAGGCCGCAGATAGGCGACTAAAATCGTAATCCGTCAGCGATTTAGCCAACAGGCTATTTGCCTCTGGCGATACCGCCAAAAGCTGCACCACCGGCGGAATTCGCCAGTAGTGGAGGGCCGTCATGTCACAAATCGTGGTGTCCATAGGCCGACGATAGCAGGCCGGCCGGCCTATCCCACTTTAAAATCAAAACCGAGTAGTTAACTACCGGATGAACGTCACGTTTGCCCAGTTGAATGGTTTACGTCAGCGAAAGCTACTCGGCAAAGTCAATTTTAAAGTGGGATACGCCGGGCGGGACCCCAGCAGACCACAGAAAAGCGCCCCGGCGGCCGTGTTGAGGGGCTGCCGGGGCGCTCGTGGGTGCGATCAAGACGGCGAGAAGACCTAGTTCACGCCCTCGCAGGTGGGCTGGATGGCCTTCATCGCGTCGATGACGCTGGCGAAGAGCTCGTCGAGCTCCATGCCCATGAGCTCGGCGCCCTTGCGGATGACGTCGCGGTTGCAGCCGGCGGCGAACTTCTTGTCCTTGAACTTCTTCTTGAGGCTCTTGACCTCGAAGTCCATGACCGACTTGGACGGGCGCATGAGGCAGGCGGCCTGGATCAGGCCCGAGAGCTCGTCGCAGGCAAACAGGACGCACTCCATCTTGGCCGTGGGCGCGGGCAGGTCGGGGTTGTTGTCCGAGTTGTGGGTCTGGATCGCGTGGATCAGCTCGGGCGTGGCGCCGGCCTCGGTCAACAGCTCGCCGGCCTTGACGGTGTGGTTGACCTCGTCCTGGAACTTCTCCCAGTCAAGGTCGTGGAGAAGGCCGACCTGGCCCCAGAACTCGACGTTTGCCGGGTCGTACTTCTCGGCGTAGTAGCGCATGAGGCCCTCGAGGGTCTGGCCATGCGCGATGTGGAACGGGTCCTCGTTGTACTGCTTGAGCAGGTCGAAGGCGGCGTCACGCGTAAGGCCGGTCGTAAGCGCGGGAGCCTCGGCGGCTCGGCCCGCGGCGGCCTCGTTGGCGGCGCCGTTCTCGGCGTCGTCGGCCAGGGCGTCGACGGAGGCGGCGGCGTTGTCGGTCGTCTCGGGCAGCTGGCTCGCGATGTCGGCGCGGGTGATGGTCTCGCGCTTCATGGCCGGGAAGAGCAGCACGTCGC
>CAVAUD010000067.1:3847-11556 GCA_963591565.1 bacterium | reverse complement strand
ATGCCTTCGTAGCTCAGGGGATAGAGCACCGCTCTCCTAAAGCGGGTGTCGGCCGTTCGAATCGGCCCGGGGGCACCATGATAAAACAGCAGGCCAGAGGCTTAACGCCTCTGGCCTGCTTTCGTTTTAACGGCACTCCAATAAGCCTTTACAACAGAGGCGCGAATCAGGGCCTTTTTCGTCCCCCAAAAGCACGGGTTGGGCGCGTCGAGAAGTAAAACTAACGAAAGTTGGAGGCTGATTGTTGGATTGGGGAGTAGACGACCTGATTGAATCCCCGTTACCTGGTGTTTTGGCGCGTTGCTGGGGGAGTCTATGCCCAATTGCGAATTTACCCTCCAACTTTCGAAATTACTTTCGAAACGCGACCGGCTAAGGGTTCCGACAAACCTTGGGACATGAAAAAGCCCCGGGAAGCGGGGGGCTTCTCGGGGCTGGGATCATGCTTGGGATACGGGGCGCTAGTTGGTCGTGGTGCTGTTCGACGAGCCGCCGTTGGTGCTCGACGAGCTGTCGGTGCTGCTCGAGCCGCCGCTGGTGCCGCCGTCGGTGGTCGAGCTCCCGCCGCTGCTGCCACCGCTGCTCGGCGTCGTGCAGGTCAGGACAATGCTCGTGCCCTTCTCGGCGCGGCCCGTGACGGACTGGGCGGTAACCGTGCCGGACTCGCTGCCGCTGCCCAGGCTCACGCTAAAGCCGGCGTTGGCCAGGGTGCTCTTGGCGGTCGAGTAGGTCATGCCCACGACGTTGGGCACGGACACCGTGGTGTCCTCCTTGCCCTTAGAGACGACCAGCGTGATGGTGTCGCCCTTCTTGGCGCTGCTGCCCTTGGAGGGGGAGGTGCGGATCACGTAGCCGTTGTCCACGGAGTCGCTGTACTCGTAGGTCGTGGTGACCTGGAAGCCCTTCTCGGTCATGGTCGACGTCGCGGAGCTCTCGGAGTCGCCGGTCACGTTGGGGACGGTGATCTCGCCCACGCCCAGGGACACGTAGTAGGTGATGGTGTCGCCGGCCTTGGCGCTGGAGTTGGCGGCCACGTCCTGGCGGCAGACCTTGCCGGCCTCGACGGTGTCGCTGTTCTCGGTGCCGCCCGCCTTGCCCTTGAGCTGCTGCGCGTTCAGGAGCTTCTCGGCCTCGTCGACGCTCTTGCCGGTAAGGTCGGGCACGGTGACGGTCGCGGCCGGCTCCTTGCCCTTCGAGATGCGGAAGCTGATGCTCGAGCCCTCGGTGACCTCGCGGTTGGCGTTGGGGGACTGGTCGACGACGTAGCCCTCGGCGACGTTGTCGTCGTAGGTCTCGGTCACGGTGCCCACCTGGAAGTTGCCGGCGGCCGACTTGATGGCGGCCTCGGCCTGCTCGCGCGTGTACCCGGAAAGGTTGGGCACCGCGTACGTCTTGCTCCCCGAGTTCAGGACCGAGAAGGCCGCGAAGGCGGCGGCGGCGAGAAGAACGATGCCCACGATCACGCCCACGACGACGTTGCGCTTGTGCTTCTTCTCGCGCTCGGCCTCCTCCTGGGCGGCCTGGTCGGTCGCGGTCTGCGGGCGGAAGTTGCCGGTGCGGCTGGCGGTGACCGGGGTGCGCGGCATGGCGGCCGTGCTGGCCACGGCGCGCTGACCGGGCTGGATGCGGTTCGTGCCCTGCGCCGGCAGCATGGCCGTCGCGGTGGCGGTGTTCACAGAGGAGAGACGCCCGGCCAGGTAGTCGCGCAGGGTGCGGTAGAGCTCGTCGGCCGTCTGGAAGCGGTCGGCGGGGTTCTTCTGCATGCACTTCAAGATGATGGCCTCAAGCGAGGGGTCCACCTTGGGGTTGAGCTGCGAGGGCGGCAAGGGCTGCTCGTTTACCTGCTTCAGCGCGACCGAGATGGCGTCGTCGCCCTTGAAGGGGACCTGGCCGGTGACCGACTCGTACATCACGATGCCCAGCGAGTAGATGTCGGTGGTGGGGCCAAGCTCCTTGCCCTGGGTCTGCTCGGGAGAGACGTAGTGAGCGGTGCCCAGGACGGAGTTGTCCTGCGTGAGGTGGCTGTTCTTGGCGCGCGCGATGCCGAAGTCCATCACCTTGATGTTGCCGTCGAGCTGCACCATGATGTTCTGCGGCTTGATGTCGCGGTGGATGATGTCGTGCTTGTGCGCGACCGAGAGCGCCTGCGCGATCTGGCTGCCGATCTGGGCGACCTTCTTGCAGTCCAGCGCGCCGTGGTTGCGGATGCCGGTCTTGAGGTCGGTGCCGCGCAGGTACTCCATGACGATGTAGTACGTGTCGGCGTCCTTGCCCCAGTCATAGACCGAGACGATATACGGGCTCTGCAGCGCCGCGGCGGCCTGGGCCTCCTGCTTGAAGCGCGCCGCGAACGACGGGTCGGTCGCATACTGCGGAAGCATCGTCTTGATGGCGACGGTGCGGCCGAGAACCTCATCGAGGCCGCGGAACACCGTTGCCATGCCACCGGTACCGATCTTGTCCTGGACCTGGTATCGTCCACCGAGCATCTTGCCTGGCATCATCTCTCCCATCCTGATCGCGAGAAGATCGCGCCTTCGCGCGCCGCTCGCGTTCCTTAAAAACCGTTAGTTGCCAGCCCCGGAGGCCTGGACTTTGATCGCAGCCGCAAGGACCTTGCCGGCCAGCGCGGCCGCGTACCCCTCGACGTCCTCGCCTTGGCCCTCCACGCAGACCGAGATGGCCAGCGTGGGGCTGTCTGCCGGGGCGTAGCCGATGAAGAAGGCGTTGATGTTGCCGTTCTCCACCTGAGCGGTGCCCGTCTTGCCGGCCACCTTGACGCCGTCCACCTGGGCGCGGCGACCGGTTCCGTGGTCGACGACGTCGAGCATGGCCTGCTTGACCTGCTCGGCCGTCTCGGCAGAAACAGCCTGGCCCAGGGACTTGGGCTGCGTTGTAGAGGTCACGGTGCCCTCGGGCGAGAGCACGTGGTCGACGATGTAGGGGTTCATCACGACGCCGCCGTTGGCCAGCGCGGCCGCGGTCACGGCGTTCTGCATGACGGTGACCTGGGGGCCGGCGGGGGAGGCGTGCTCGCCCACGGGCTGGCCGCAGGCGGCCCAGGCCGTCTCCCACTCGGTCATCTCGGACGGGTCGGGCATGAGGGAGGCCTTGGTGGTGAAGTCCTGGCCAAGGTCGGTCCCAAAGCCAAAGGCGTTGGCGTACTTGACGAGGTTGCTCGCGCCCACCTGGACGCCTACCTGGCCAAACACGGTGTTCGACGAGAGGGCCAGCGCCTCCTGCAAAGTCGGGGTGCCGTAGTCGTTGTAGTTGTAGTTGCTCACCTCGGCGTTGCCGATCGTGAGGCTCGAGGGCGCCTCGTAGACGTCGTCGAGCTTGGCCGTGCCGGTGTCGATCGCGGCCGAGAGGGTGATCGCCTTGAAGGTCGAGCCGGGCGAGTAGAGCGCGCTCACCGTGCGGTCGACCAGCTCAGAGCCGCCGCCCGTCATGACGGCGTCGAGGTTGTCCTGCGAGAACGTGGGGTTGGATGCCTTGGCGAGAACCGCGCCCGTCTTGGGGTTAAGCACGACGATGGCGCCGGTGTAGCCGGAAAGGGCGTCCTCGGCCGCGCGCTGGATCTGCGAGTTCAAGGTGAGAACGACGCTCGAGCCGGACTGCTGGATGCCGGCCAGCGAGTTGAGCGCGCTTCTCCAGTTGGAGTAATCGGCGTGGCCCGTGAGGGTCTCGTTCATGCGGCTCTCGATGCCGGTGGTGCCGTACTGGGTCGAGACGTAGCCCACGGTGTGCGCGGCCATGCTGCCCTGCGGATAGGTGCGCAGGTAGGTGCCGTCGGCCTGCTGGACGCTCTCGGCCAGGGTCACGCCGTCGCCGGTGATGATGGCGCCGCGCTGCACGTAGGCGCTCTTGGCGATGGTGTGGTTGTTGGACGACATGTTCTGGATGCGCGCGGCGTCGACCTGCTGCACGTAGGTGAGGTTGGCGATCAGCGCGGCGAAGAGCACGGCGAAGGCGGTGATGAGAACGGTCAGGCGCTTGCCCAGGGCAACGCGGCCCAGGACGCCGGACTCCTCGGTCTGCAGGGCGAAGTGGCCGTGCGCGTGCTTGCCGTGCACGATGTCGGCGGGCGCGGCGTGGGCACCCAGGGCGCCGGCGGCCTCGAGGGCCTGCGCGCCAAAGCCGGCAAAGGGGTCGCGGGCCGAGTCGTCCTTCTCGGCCGCCTTAAGCTCGGCCTCGCGGCCGGTGGCCTCGTCACCTGCGCGAAGAAGCAGGCCGACGATGATGAAGCTGGCGAGAAGGGACGTGCCGCCCTGGCTCATGAAGGGCAGGGTGACGCCGGTCAGGGGCAGCAGCTTGGTGACGCCGGCCACGATGAGGAAGGCCTGGAAGCCGATGGCGCTCGTGAGGCCGACGGTGGCGAAGGCCGAGGAATCGGACTTCGCGCGGGCCGCGGTCACGAAGCCGCGCACGCAGAACAGCAGGTACATGATGAGAATGGCCGAGGAACCAAGAAGGCCCATCTCTTCTCCGATGGCAGAGAAGATGAAGTCGGACTCGACGACGGGGATCTTGGTGGGCATGCCCTTGCCGATGCCGGTGCCCACCAGGCCGCCGTCAGCCAGCGAGTAGAGCGACTGGACGATCTGGTAGCCGCCGCCCTGGGCGTCTGACCAGGGGTCGATCCAGATATTTACGCGGGTCTGGACGTGGCTGAAGAAGCGGTAGCAAAAGACGCCGCCCACGGCCAGCAACAGGAACGACAAAACGACGTAGCTCACGCGGCCCGTGCAGACGTAGACCATGATGACGAAGAACATGAAGAAGAGCAGGGCGCTGCCCAGGTCGCGCTCGAAGACGACGAGCAAAAGGCTGATGCCCCACATGATGAACAGCGGCAGGCACATGCGCAGGCGCGGCACCTTGAACGGGCCGAAGGAGCGCATCGAGACCGAGAGGGCCTCGCGGTTGGCGGCCAGGTAGAAGGCCAGGAACAAGACGATGAGGATCTTGGCGAACTCGCCCGGCTGGAAGCCAAAGCTGCCGATGGAGATCCACAGCTTAGAGCCGCCCTTCTCCGTGCCGATCAGCATGGGGAGAAGAAGCAGGATAACGCCCAGGAAACCGAGGGTGTACTTGTAGTTGGCCAGGCTGTCGAGGTCCTTCACGAAGAACAGGACCGCCACCATCGCGCCGACCGAGACAAACAGCCACACTACCTGGCTTACGGCCAGGTTGGGGGCCAATCTAGTTAGAAATGTGATGCCTGTGCCGGACAGCAGGAAGACGATCGGCAGGATCGCCGGGTCGGCCGCCGGGGCCAGGAAACGGATGGCCACGTGCGCGATGGCGAAGGCGCCGAACAGCGCGATCGGCAGGCCCAGCGTCGAGACGGTGACCTCGGTACCGGTGTTGGCGACGTACATCGCGTAGAGCAGCACGACGGGAACGGCCGCCAGGCACAGCAAGAAGAGCTCGGCGTTGCGGCGAGACGCGCCGCGCGGGCGGGGAGACTCGGCGACGGCAGCCGCGGCGGCGTTGAACTGGTCGCGGCCAAGGGCGGCCTCCATGGACTTATACCTGTGGCGCATGCCTACTCGCCTCCGTTCTGCTCGCCGGACTGGGTCGTTGCGGTCGTGTCGGTCGTGGTCGCGGTATCGGCCGCGTTCGTGGCGTCGGCCGTGCCCGCGGAGGCTTCCTCGGCGAGAAGACCGGCCTGGTACTTCTGGGTGTCGATCTGCTGGCGGTAGTCGTCGACGGTCTCGCGCGCCGCGTCCTCGCTGGCCACGCGGATGCCGCCGGCCAGCTGGTTTTGCACGGCGTCGGGCAGGTCAGAGACCCGCACGGCCGTCTCCTCGACAAGAGAAGACATGCTGATGCCCAGGAAGTCGCCATGAATACCCTGGTAGATGCCCACGGTGTCGCCGTTGGGCGCCAGGTAGTACTCGCCGCGGACAAAGAAGATGCCAAAGGCCACGGCGAGAACCACGACGCCGGCGAGAATACCCATGACGACGCCCGCGTGCTTTGCCAGGCGCTTGCGGTTGGCCGAGGCGATGCCGTCGTCGATCACGTCGATGACCAGCACGGTCACGTTGTCGGCGCCGCCGGCCGTGAGGGCCGCCGCCGTGAGGTTGTCGGCCGCCTGCTGGGGCGTCGCCGCCGAGACGGCCACGGCCTCGATCTGGCTGTCGGGAATCATCGACGACAGACCGTCGGAGCACACGATGATGCGGTCGCCGCGATAGACGTCCAGCGAGAAGTGGTCGGCGTACATGTCCGGGTCGGAGCCCAGCGCACGGGTGATGATGGAGCGCGAGGGGTGGACGCGGGCCTCGTCGGCCGTGATCTGGCCGGAGTCCACGAGCTCCTCGACGTAGGAGTGGTCGTGCGTCACGCGCACCAGCGTGCCGTGTCGCAGCAGGTAGACGCGCGAATCGCCCACGTGGGCGACGGCCATCTTGTTCTTCTCGATCAAAACGCACGAGGCGGTGCAGCCCATGCCGGGCTTGCCGATGCCCTTCTGCGCGCCCTCGATGACCGCGGTGTTGGCGGATTCTACCGCCGCGCCGAGAAGGACGTCGTCGGCGACGCCGGGGGCCAAGCGGCCGATGGTGTCGACGGCGATCGCCGAGGCCACCTCGCCCGCGGCATGGCCGCCCATGCCGTCGCACACGGCGAAGACAGGGGCGCGCATCAGGAAGGAATCCTCGTTGTGGGCGCGAACAAGGCCCACGTCAGAGCGGGAGCCCCATGACAGGAACTGATTTGCGCCGGTCACGACGTCGGAGTCCTTGCGGCCCTCGACCGGCATCTCATTGCGGCCCGGCGCGTTGACGGGATCGACGGGGGCGAACTCGGCCGCGAACTCCTCGTCGGTCATCTCGTCGGGCGTTGTCTGGACGTCGTCCGGACTCATCCGCGGCTCACCTTCATGATGGTGTCGCCGACCTGGACCTCATCGCCCTCGCGCAGGGTCACGGCCTGGCCGATGGGACGGCCGTTGACCAGCGTTCCGTTGGTGGAGCCCAGGTCCTCGAGGACCAGCGCGGGCCCCTGCAGGGTGAAGCGGGCGTGGGTGGACGAGACGTACGGCTCGTCCACGACGATGTCAGAAGAGGGGGAGCGACCGATGACGACTGGTCCCAGGATGTCGACGTGCAGGCCGCGCAGCGAGCGCGTGCCCTTCTCGACGTCCACTGCCCAAATGGCGGAGTCGCGGCGCTGGCCCTTTACCAGGCCCACGCCGGTGCGCATCACCGCAAAGAGGAACAGGTAGAGCACGACCACGAGAAGGACGCGCCCGATGAACAGGACCAGGTCAATCATTAGCGGTTCTCTCTGAATTCAAGGTTGACCAGGCCGACGGTGATAAGGTCGCCGTCGCGCAGGGTCACCTGGTCGACGTCCACGTCGTTTACCAGGGTGCCGTTGGTCGAGTTGAGGTCGATGATGTGCCAGCTGGAGCCGTCGTAGTGAAGCTCGGCGTGGCGGCGCGAGACGTTGGGGTCGCGAAGGACGATGCCGGCCTGGCTGCGCTCGCGGCCGATGACGGTCGTGGGCGCCTGGCCGGTGAAGGTGCGGCCGGTCTGGCGGTCGATGAGAAGGCAGGTCGGGATGGCCGGGGCCTGCGGGGTGACGGGCTGGGCGTAGGGGGTGGGGGCCACGGCGCGGTTGGCCTGGTGCTGCGCGGCGGCAACGCCGGCACCTGCGACGGCCCCGGCACCTGCGGCAGCGAAGCCCGCGCCGGCTGC
>CAVAUD010000067.1:0-3828 GCA_963591565.1 bacterium | reverse complement strand
GCCGCGGCAACGCCCGCGCCAGCCGCGCGGCTCTCGATGCCGGCGGGGGCAAACAGGTCATCTGCCTGCGAATACACGGGGGCCTGCTGCTGGTTGTACGCCGGGGCGGCGGCCTGGGCGCTGGCGGAGTCCACCAGCGGCACGTTCCTGCGCTGCGTCACGGGCATGGGGATGGCCGAGGGGGCCGCGGCCGCAGAGACCAGCGGCGCGGGCGCCACGGGCATCGGGGTCGACTCGCCTGCGGCGGCAACCGGCTCGGGCTGGTCATAGTAGTCGTTGGGGATGATGTCGAGGCCCTCTTGGCCCAGGGGCATGGGGCTCGGCATGGAGTTCTGCTGGAAGCCGGCCTGGCCCGCGCCGGCGGCGTTGCCCTGGCTGGCCTGCTGCCTGGCCACGCGCGCCGCCGCGCCGCCCGCCACGGAGTTGCCGCCCAGGAAGGCCTGCTCCTCCTCGCGAAGGCGCGTCAGGGTGAAGGAATCGATGTTCTCGGCAAAAACCGCGAATTTGCCGGAGCGCAGCGTGGGGTCGACCATAAAGCGCACGAGGGGCTTGCCGACAAAGACATAGCCCTTCTTCTTGGCCTCTGCCTGCACAAACGCCGAGGTCTCCTTGGTGATCTGGGCGTAGAGCGGGCGCATCAGCGAGTCGTCGGACGAGGAGACCAGGATGGTGTAGAGCGCCGGCGCGGTGTCGCGGCCGTCGATCTCGTAGGTCTCGCGCTCCATCTCCTTGGCGGCCTTCTTGGCCAGCTTCTTAAAGGAGAAGGGCTCGGTGTAGCCTTGCGGGGCGGCCCCAAAGACCGAACCGATCCTACCTTCAAACTCGTTAAGGAAACTCATTTATTCCTCGCCTTCCTGGCTCTCGAAGAGCGGGCCTCTCAGGACAGTCATAAGACACAAAACAACAAACAAGAGTACCGCATATAGGCAATCGACCCAAATCGAGGCGAACGAAAACCCGCCATTCTCCACTCTAGCTGCGAAAACCTCAAAGGCGAGAAGAACGGCCAAGCCAAGTCCCTGACCTGCGATTCCCGCGCGGACAGAGCCGCGCATGGCCACCAGGCACGAGGCCAGCGCCGCGGCCGCAGAGCCCGCCACCAGCACCCAGGTCGCGGGTTGGGTGAGCGTGGTCGCCAGCTGATTGGCAACAGGTGTCGCGGCAAAGTCGCAGGCTGCGCCCGCGCGAAAGACCAAGCCGAGAAGGGCCCCGGCGGCCCCGGTGACGGCGGCCTCCAACGGGTCGAGGGCAAAGCCGGCCATCTGGGCGCCCGCGACGGGCCGGCCCAGGCAGCAGGGGAGAAGCAGCGCCGCGGTGGCCAGGCGGTCGCGGCGCCCGATGTAGGCCCACCACAGGCAGCCGGCGACGGCTATGCCCGCTGCCAGCGGAAACGCGAGGTTCGTGGGGTGCGCGCAGGCCAGGGCGACCGACGCCGAGAGCACGGCGAGCAAGGAGCCGACGGGCGGCCAGACGGCCGTCGCGGCGTAGACGCCCACGGCGACGAGCAGCATCGGCGCCGTCTGGGCCGCCGGGATCGACGGCGCGGCGGCAAGGACGCAGGCAAGGGTGAGCAGCGCCGGCAGGGTGCGCTCGACGGCCGGCCACAGCCAGGGGAGCTTGACGCGCAAGGGGATGTGCTTGTCTTCCCAGCTCAGGTCCTTCTCGGCCTCATCGTCTTTTGACTGGTCGAGAAGCTCGCGCAGGGACGCGGCGCCCGCCGAGGCGTCGCCAAGCGAAGGGGCCAGCTCGCAGGCCAGCTCCTCGGCCGAGGGGGTGCGGCCGCTGGCGCCCGGGGCCAGGGCGCGCAGCAGCGCGTCCTCGGCGTAGAAGTCGAGCTCAGGGTCGATCTCGGTCAGGGTTTTGCGCGGCCCGCGGTAGATGGCCTCGAGCGAGGCGGCGGCCGAGTCCGCGGCAAACGGGTCGCTGCCGGTCAGGGCCTGCCAGACCACGACGGCCAGCGAGAAGACGTCGGCGCGCTCGTCGACCAGCATGCCCTCGATCTGCTCGGGCGGCATGTAGCCCACGGTCCCGCCGCGCGCGCCCGCGTAGCCGGTGGCCGAGGCCAAGGTCGCCATGCCAAAGTCCGTGAGCTTCACGGTCCCTTCTCGGTTGATCATGATGTTGGTGGGCTTGACGTCCAGGTGAAGGACGCCGTGCTGGTGGGCGTAGGTGAGGGCGTGGGCGCACGAGGTCAGCACGTGGCAGCACTCCTCGTGGGTCAAGACGCCGTCCTCCACGCGCGAGAGGAGCTCGGCCAGGTTGAGGCCGTCGATGTACTCCATGACCAGGTAGGCATAGGTGCCGTCCATCTGGAAGTCGTGGACGGTCACGATGTTTGGGTCGTTGAGAAGACACGCCGTGCGGGCCTCTCCCAGGGCGTCGTCCATGGTCGAGGCCTGGATGCCGTCGCCATCGGCCGCCACAAGGGGGATGCGCTTGATGGCGACGCGACGCTGCAGCGTGGTGTCCCAGCAGGTGCAGACCGAGCCAAAGCCGCCTGTGCCCCGGCGGGCCAGCACGCGGTAGCGGCCCAAGAGGATCTCGTCGGTGGCCTGGGTGGCGCCGGCGCTGGTCTGCGGCCAGGTCTGCGAGGGCTGGAACAGGGGGTTCTCGGCTGTGGGTTGATTGTTGTGGCGCGGGTCCACGGCGGCTCCTTGGGGTGTTTTAGCTGCGGGTCTTGGATGTTGGTAGGCCGTGATTGGGATATTCTACCCCGATGCGCGCCCCGGCGCACGGGGCGTGTGCGCGCCCGCGACCGGCGCCGCGACCAGCGCCGCGACCAGCGAATTTGCCAGTTTCTAAAAAAGTTCTTGGTTTGCGGGCGAGGTTGAGTTAACATAGACCAGCACGCGGGCGTGGCGGAATTGGCAGACGCGCTAGCTTCAGGTGCTAGTGGGATTTACTCCCGTGAAGGTTCAAGTCCTTTCGCCCGCACCATTGAACCTTAAGGACCCTCGGCTTCGGCCGGGGGTCCTTTGCTATCTCGGGGCATGCCGCGGGGCGCGGTACGGCCCCGCGGCCCGTTGCCTGCCCCACCGGCGCACAAAAAAGCGGCGAGAAGACACCGGGTTCTTCTCGCCGCTTTATCGCGTTTGTGCTGGCAGACGGGCTACTCTTCGTCCTCGTCATCATCGTCGAAGAGAGACCAGTCGTCCTTGGACTTCTCGTGGTTGAAGTAGGTCTGCTTGGTCTTGCGCTCCATGACCATGGCGATGACCAGGCAAAGGAGGATTCCGCCGATAACCAGCACGATGACCCCGGTCTTGTCGCCAAAGAGCCACGCGATTGCGTCAGAGATAGCCTGCATGTTTATCCTTTCAAGGACGGGTTGAGCACCCATAAGTATATACTTGGAGCATTGCTGTATCGCGCACGCGTTGTGCGCTCGATTGATGCTAGGAATTGAGGAGTTCAGATGCTCGACATCAAGTTTGTTCGCGAGAACCCGGACGCCGTGGACAAGGCCTGCGAGTCCAGGCAAAACGCCCACTGGGACCGCGAGAAGTTCTTTGAGCTGGACGAGGAGCGCCGCTCCGTCATCGCCGAGGTCGAGTCTTTGCAGGCCGCCCGCAACGCCGAGTCCAAGAAGATCGGCGAGCTCATGCGTGAGGGCAAGAAGGACGAGGCCGAGGCCGCAAAGGCCCAGGTCGCGGCCAACAAAGAGCGCATCTCCGAGCTTGACGAGAAGCGCGGCCAGGTCGAGAAGGAGCTCTTCGACCTGGTGGCCGCCATCCCCAATATCCCGCACGAGGACGTGCCCTACGGCAAGGACGACTCCGACAACCCCGAGGTGCGCCGCTGGGGCACCCCGCGCGAGTTCGACTTCGA
>CAVAUD010000066.1:0-11789 GCA_963591565.1 bacterium | reverse complement strand
GGAATTGCAGCTGAGAAGGGCTGAAAGTATCAGACAAGTCTGAGATTTGCAGGGGGGGGTCGCCGGTGACGGGGCGCAGATCTTGCGCGCAACTTGATACCTCTCGTTAACCTATCGAGTGGGCTGTTTATCTACTATTAGTCCAACTATTGGACAAAGGGTAGAAACAGAGGTGCCTAATGGGCTTTGTGGCCGAAGAGGTTTCTCGAGAAGGTCTGGGCAGCTTGCAGGAGGCCCTGACGCCCAAGAACATCCTGGATGCCCAGGTCCCCAGCTTGGGCGGCGCCGAGTTTGACTTCAAGACCGCGCCCTGCATCCGCCGCGCCCTGGCCGAGTACGCACAGAACGGCTACTACGCGTTCACCTGGCCGATCGACGGCTACCTCGAGCGCATCGAGTGGTGGATGGCCAACGCGCGCGACTGGGAGATCAAAGGCGATTGGGTGGTCCCGACCTTGGGAACGATTTTCTCGGTTGCCACGTGCCTGCGCATGCTTGTGGGTCCCGATGACGCGATGATCGTGCAGCCCCCGGTCTACTACCGCTACGAGCAGGCGGCCACCCGCTTGGGCCTAAAGACCGTCTATAACCCGCTCAAAGTGGTCGACGGCACCTATCAAATGGACTTCGAGCACCTCGAGCGCCTGATGGCAAATCCCCAAAACAAGCTCTTGGTCATCTGCAACCCCGCGAATCCCGTTGGGCGCGTGTGGAGCCGCGACGAGCTGGCTCGCGTCTCTGGGCTCTCGGCCAAGTACGGCACGGTTGTGGTCTCTGACGAGATCTTCGCCGAGGTGACCTTCGACGGTCACCGGACGACGCCTTATGCGAGCCTTGAGGCGGGGCGGGAAAACGCCATTGTGCTGACCTCTCTTGGCAAGTCCTTCTCGTGCACGGGGCTGAATTTCGCCAACGCGATTATCCCAGGTCAGGACCTGCGCGAGCGCTTTAGCGCCCAGAGGACCCGCGATCACTTTGGGAGCATCGACCCCTTTGGTCGCCAGGCGCTCATGGCCGCCTATACCCCCGAGGGCCTGGAATGGCAGCGAGACAGCGTGGCCTACATGGCGACCAATCGCCAGATAATCGCCCAGGCTATTCAGGACGCTGGCCTGGGGTTCGTTTATCCCACCGAGGGCACCTTCGTGTGCTGGGTCAATTGG
The DNA here is from genome assembly GCA_963591565.1 of bacterium. Classification (GTDB taxonomy): domain Bacteria; phylum Actinomycetota; class Coriobacteriia; order Coriobacteriales; family Atopobiaceae; genus Paratractidigestivibacter. The sequence goes on along the minus strand of CAVAUD010000066.1, from coordinate 10,626 downwards.
GGCGGGCTTGCCCTGCAAGGAGACGAGCTCGACCGTTTCTTTGAGGAGAAGGCCCTGCTCGAGATCGAGCCGGGCATGGAGTACGGAGAAGGGCTCGAGCGCTTTAGCCGTATCAACATCTCGGGGCGCCACCATGAGACCGCCCGCGCCATGCAGCGGCTCGTTGCGGCCGTCGAGGACAACAACATAAGGATCTGACATGCCCTTTTCTGAAGTCAAGAGAACCCACATGACCCGTGACGAGGCCTTTGAGCTGCTCGATCGCCTGGCTCAGGGCATTGCTTTGATGTGCGGCCCCAGCTGCGAGACGCTGGTGCAGGAGGTCGTGGGCAAGACGTTCCATACCTTGTCGATCTACAACGGGCACATCTCGGGCAGGCAGGTGGGCTCGACCCTTTCTGTCTACGGCAGCGACACCATCGTGGACGATGAATCCGACGCGTCATTCGACCCCTTCCTGGATATCAACTGCGACTGTGCCCACACCAAGGACGGTAGGCGCATCAAGTCTTCCACCTGGCTTGTGAGGGGCAAGAATTACGTGATGGGGCTGGGTGTCAACAGCGACATCACGGAGCTCGCGCGCGCGGCGGAGCTTCTCGGCGGAATGGCCGAGGTGGGTGGCGAGTTGAGAGAGACCCTGTACGGCCACGCTGCGGTCTCGGAGGACGCCGACTCGATGTTGGAGGAGTGCGTGCGGGCGCTCGGCAAGCCGGCTGAGTCCCTGGGCAAAAACGAGCGGATCGAGCTGGTCCGCATGCTTAACGAGCGGGGCTTTTTCGACTACCAGAGAAGCGCCCCCGCCCTGGCCAAGCGCTTGGGCGTCTCGAAAAGCACGGTTTACAACTACCTTAAGGAAATCGCCTGAGCGCCGGTCTTCTCGTCAACGCGTGGGCCAGCGCAAACGTCTCTTTATTACGAAACTGGAAACCTAGTTTAACAGCTGGACAATTGGTCTAAATTTGCCAACGGGATGTCGTAGAGTTTCACTACCGCGTACAACCCAACACATGGGAGAGAGCATGGGCAAGTACATAGCGAAAAGAATTGCCTTTGGCGTGCTGACGGTGTTCGTGGTCACGACGCTCACCTTCTTCTTGATGAACATGGTCCCCGGTGGCCCGTTCACCTCCGATAAGCTCTCTGAGCAGGCGCAGGCCCTCATCATGCAGAAGTACGGCCTGGACCAGCCGGTGGGCGTGCAGTACGTCAACTACCTCAAGGGCCTTGCGCAAGGCGACCTGGGGACCTCGATCGTCAACGCCGGCTACTCGGTAAACGACATCATCGCCGATAAGTTCCCGGTCTCTTTTAGCGTAGGCATCATCGCAATTATCTTCAGCTGCCTCGTGGGTATCCCGCTGGGTATCCTGGCGGCTTACCGCCGTGGAAGCGTGGTGGACCGCGCCATCACCTCGCTGTCGAGTTTCTTCTCGTCCCTTCCCGGCTTTGTCCTGGCGGTTCTTCTCCTCTATGCCTTTGGCATGTGGCTGCACGTGCTGCCGACCTCGGGCCTGAGCAGCTGGAAGAACTACATCTTGCCGGTGCTTGCCCTCTCGGCCGGCCCCAGCGCTATCCTTACGCGCATCACGCGCGCGGCGCTTTTGGACGTTTTGTCCCAGGACTTCACGAGGTTTCTTAAGGCCAAGGGCATGGGGGCCTCCGTCATCTTGTTCAAGCACGCGCTGAGAAACGCCGCGATTCCCATAGTCACGACGCTGGGCCCCTTGGCGGCCGGCATCTTGGTCGGCAACCTCGTGGTCGAGACGGTCTTTTCCATTCCGGGGTTGGGCTCCTACCTGGTGAAGTGCATCTCTCAGCGCGACTATCCCGTGATCATGGGAACGACGATTTTCTATACCGCTTTCATCATCGTGATTCTGCTGGTCGTCGACATCGTCTATTGCGTTATCGACCCGCGTATCAAGTTGGACGAGGAGTAGGGGATGGACGAGAAGACCAAAGCTTCGCTGCCTATGACGATCGGCGGCGTGACGCTGGGACCCGATGCCTTCGATCCGGTGCCGCTGGAGCAGGACGGCTCTTCTGTGGTCGCCGACGCAGAGCCTATCTGGCGCCGCCGCGTGCGCGTGTTTTGCTCGAACAAGGTCGCGGTGGTGGCCTTCGTGCTTCTGGTGGCCGTCGTGCTCTTTGGTTTTTTGGGGCCGCTCACGCAGGCCGCCAGCTATGACCAGGTGTTCCGCGGCGAGGAGAAGCTGGCGCCGTGCGCGGCCCACCTCTTTGGCACCGACGAGATGGGCCGAGACATGCTGGTTCGTTGCATGTACGGTGTGCGCATCTCGCTTCTCGTGGGCTTTATCACGGCGGCGGCCGTCCTTGTTCTGGGGTGCGCCTACGGTGCTGTTGCCGGCTACTGCGGCGGCAAGGTCGACCTGGTGCTTATGCGCATCGTCGAGATCGTCGAGTCTTTGCCGGCCCAGCTCATCGTCTTGCTGATGGCCATTACCTTGAAGAGCCCGATCGACGCGCTGTTCGAGCAGCTTCCCGACTCGTTTATTACCCAGGCGGGAAGCGGCATGTTCTGCATCCTGGTGGCTTTCACGCTTCTGTACTGGACGGGGCTTGCGCGCATCGTGCGCGGCTCGGTGCTGCAGCTCAAGGGCGAGGGTTATGCCCTGGCGGCCCGCTCCATGGGTGCGAAGGGTCCCTCGGTGGTGTGGAACCACTTGCTGCCCAACAGCCTGTCGCTGATCGTGGTCGAGATCACGCAGCTGGTCAAGGACGGCATCTTTAGCGAGGCGTTCCTCTCGTTTATCGGCATGGGGGTCTCGGTCCCCATGGCCTCGCTGGGCACCTTGATCAACTCGGCGAGAACCAACATGGTCCTGTATCCCTACGAGATGATCGAGCCCGCTGTCTTGATCTTCATCATCACCTGGTCCTTGTACGTCATCGCCGACGCGCTCGAAGACGCGTTCGACCCGCGTATGCTGTAGGGGAGGCAACCGAGATGACATCAAAGAAGGATGCCCTTAAAGCCCGCGAGGTCGCGGCGAGTCTGACGGCCGTCGAGAAGGGCGAGCCTCTTCTGCAGGTGCGCGACATGCGTGTGACGGTCGACGCCCGCAAGGGAAGCTACGACGTTATCCACGGCATCGGTTTCGACGTCATGGCCGGCGAGATCTTGGGCGTGGTGGGCGAGTCGGGCTGCGGCAAGTCCATGACCATGAGCGCCGTGATGGGTCTGTTGCCCTCCAACGTGCGCCTTTCGGGCGGAGAAGTGAGCTTTAGGGGCACTGACCTGCGCTCGATTGACGAGACGGCCATGGAGCAGCTTCGCGGCGGGGACTTGGCGATGGTTTTCCAAGATCCCATGACCGCACTGGACCCGCTCTATACCGTGGGCAACCAGATGCTCGAGACCATCCTCAAGCACTCGGCCGTCTCTAAGGACGAGGCGCGCCGGATCGCCGTTGAGGCACTGCGGGGCGTCGGCCTGTCCGAGCCCGAGAAGCGCATGGGGCAGTACCCGTTCGAGCTCTCGGGCGGCATGCGCCAGCGCGTGATCATCGCGATGGCCCTGTGCTGCCGTCCGAGCCTGCTGATATGCGACGAGCCCACGACCGCCTTGGACGTGACCATCCAGGCCAAGGTCTTGGACCTGATTAGCGACCTGCACGATGAGCTGGGCAACTCGGTTGTCTTCATCAGCCACAACATGGGCGTCATCGCCACCCTGTGTGACCGCGTCGTCGTCATGTACGGCGGCGTGATCGTGGAGCGCGGCACCGTCGACGAGATCTTCTACCAGACGACGCACCCCTATACCGCGGGTCTTCTCGCCTGCATGCCTACTTTGGAGGGGCCGCGCGAAGAGCCGTTGGTGCCTATTGCCGGCATGGTTCCCGACCCGCGGAGCAAGCCTGCCGGGTGCCCCTTCGCCGCGCGTTGCGAGAAGCGCATGAAGGTCTGCATGGAGTCGATGCCTCCCGAGTTCGACCTGGGCGGCCAGCACTCGTGCGCCTGCTGGCGCTGCGTGTCCGAGAAGATCTCGGACACGGTCCTGGAGGTTGAGCCCGTGAGGGGCAAGGGCGCCGAGGAGGTCCGCTGATGACGGCACAGGTAAATGGCGAGCCGCTGCTGCGCGTGGAGGGTCTCGCCAAGACGTTTCCCATGAAGGTGGGCGGCCGCAAGCAGAAGGTGCCCGTGGTAGAGGGCGTCTCGTTTGACGTGTGCGCCGGGGAATCGGTGGGGCTTGTCGGCGAGTCCGGGTGCGGTAAGACCACGGTGGGCCGCTGCGTGCTGGGCCTTTACGGCGCAGACGCCGGAGAGATCCGCATCGACGGCAAACTTTGCGGAAAGGCCCGCGACGCCGAGACGAGCCGCGCGGCGCAGATGGTTTTCCAGGACCCGTACACCTCGTTGGATCCCCGTCAGACGATCGGCGACATCCTGGCGGAGCCTCTGAAGGTGCAGAAGCTGGCGCCTAGGTCCGAGTGGCGCTCCTTGGCCGCGTCGGCGGTTGAACGGGTGGGGCTGAAGGCCGACTGCCTCGACCGCTACCCCTTCTCGCTATCTGGCGGGCAGCGGCAGCGCGTGGCCATCGCGAGGGCGCTTATCTGCAACCCCAAGCTGGTCGTCTGCGACGAGGCGGTCTCGGCCTTGGACGTCTCGGTTCAGGCGCAGGTGCTCAATATGTTGGCCGACCTGCAAGAAGAGACCGGGGTCGCGTACCTGTTCATCAGCCACGATCTGGCCGTCGTGCGACATCTGTGCTCGCGCGTCGTCGTGATGTACCTGGGCCGCGTGGTCGAGGTCGCCCCGACCGACGAGCTCTTTGCGCGCCCGCGCCACCCTTACGTGGAGGCCCTGCTCTCCGCCGTGCCCGAGCCCGATCCTCGCCGCGCCCGCGCGAAGAAACGCATCGTCTTGGACGGCGAGCTGCCGCCCTTGTCCGATCTGCCCCGCGGCTGCATCTTTAGCACGCGCTGCCCGTACGCGAACGAGCGATGCCGAGAAGAGCGACCGGAGCTCACGGCCTGCGGCGACGGCGGGCATCTCTGCGCCTGCCTGCGCGCGGGGGAGCTCTCGCTTATGGGGATCCAGGCGTCTTAGGTCTTCTCGCCAAAGGCCATGCAGGCCGATGACGTTGACATTTGTAAGGAAGTCGGCAATCTTGCCACTAAACGGGAGGATAAACAATGAAATCAATCAACATGACGAGGCGCGAGGTTTTGGCCGCGGCGGGCGCCGCAAGCGCAATGACGGTCTTGGCCGGCTGCGGCGGCTCGGGCTCTTCTGGCTCGGGCGGCGAGGCGGCGTCTGCCAAGGAGCTCAACGCCTACGTGGTCTCCTCGATCGCCACACTTGACCCTCAGAACGATTCCAACTCCGACGACCGCGAGATGACCAACCTCATGGGCGAGGGCCTCTTTCGCTACGCCGCGGACGGCACGACGCCCGAGCCGGCTGTCTGCGAATCCTACACCGTCTCTGACGACGGCCTGACCTACACCTTTACCCTGGGCACGTCCAAGTGGCAGGACGGCACCGACGTCGTGGCCGGCGACTTTGTCTACGCCATCAAGCGTCTCTTTAGCCCGGCCCTTGCCTCCGAGAACGCCAGCAGCTACCTCACCTATATCAAGGGAACGTCCGAGGCCTACAACGGCGAGGGCAGCGTTGACGATATCGCGGTTTCCGCCCCCGACGACAAGACCTTGGTCATGACCATGGTCTCTGCTCTGCCCGAGGTAACCGTCAAGGGCTTCTTCACGGGGTCCTACTCCTTCCCCATGAACCAGGCGGCGATCGAGAAGGGCGGCGACGGCTGGTCGACCAACCCCGAGACGCACCTCTCCAACGGCCTTTACAAGCTCTCCGAGTACAACCCCGACGAGTCGGTTGTCCTTGTCAAGAACGACGCCTACGCGGGTACCGCCCAGGCCGGTGCTGCTGATAAGATCACGTTCAAGCTCTTCGCCGATTCCTCCGCCGCCGATGTCGCCATGAGCAACGGCGAGCTGGACGTCTACAAGTACGCTACCGACAGCCTCATCTCGCAGCTTGGCGACAACGTCCAGGTCGTGAACGCCGACCTTCTCGCCACCGCATCGCTGTTCATGAACTGGAACTGCGCGCCCTTGAACGACGTCAACGTGCGCAAGGCAATCTTCCTGGCAATCGACGCGTCCTATACCAACGACACCCTGGAGAACGGCCATGCGGAGGTCGCCCAGGGCCTTGTGGCCGAGGCTTTCTCGGATCCCAAGGGCGGCTCGTTCCGCACGAGCTCCAGCGCCTTGATCGAGAACGGCGGCGATGCCAAGATCGAGCAGGCCAAGCAGGCCTTGGCCGACGCCGGCTACCCCAACGGTGAGGGGATGCCCAAGCTCGTGTACCTGACCTCCAACACCACGCGCGGCAACCAGCGCGCCGAGTTCTTCCAGGCCATGCTCAAGGACAACCTGGGCATCCAGGTCGAGGTGGGCTCTTACGACATCCCCACGTACCTCTCGATGCTGACCGGCTCTGACTATGCCTTCTCGTACGTTTCCCAGGATGCCAGCTGCGACAACGCCGAGGAGCTCCTGAGCTTCTACTCGACGGCCGGCGATCAGTTTGGCATCTCGATTCCCGCCTACGATGAGCTGCTTGCGCAGGCCGCCGCGTCGACCGATGCAAACAAGCAGTCCGAGCTTCTTCACGAGGCCGAGAAGGTCCTTATCGCCGAGAACTACGCTTTCCGCCCGGTGCTGTACGGCTACGTCATGAACGCGTACGGCAAGGACGTCAGCAACATCGTGAACGATCCCGCGGGTACAACGTTGTTCCAGCTGATGAGCAAGACCTCCTGGTAACTGTTTGGGCGACGGGGCCGCGCGAGCGTCTTGGCGCGCGGCCCTTGTTGCCTTGCTCTGCACGGATTGGCATCGATCGGGGACTTTATGGACGCATGCGAGCTTATGGAATCGAGCGAGTGGGTGGAGCCGGCCGCGCAGGCCTTGGCCCTGCCTTTGACGCGCGGCGCGGATTTCTCGGAGCTGTTCTTCGAGGACAAGCAGGAGACGAGAATCTCGTCTAACGGCCGCCAGTTCACGGCATCGAGCTCAACGCACATGCGCGGAGCTGGCCTTTATTTGATGAGCGGCACGCAGACTCGCTACGGTTTCACCAACAACACCGATGCCTGCGGGCTCACGGCTTTGGCGACGAACCTGGGGAGCCTGGCCCCTTGGCGCGCGGCGGCCGTCCCTTCGGCCGTGCTGCCGGTTGTTGAGCGAACTTATGCCGCGCACAATACCGTGCTTAAAAGCCCCGAGACGGTTCCCGCCGCCGAGAAGGCCCGCCTCTTGAACCAGGTCTGCGCCGAGGCCCGCGCCTACTCGCCTAAAATCGTCGAGGTCCATGCCGACTACCAGGACCGCATTCAGCACGTTGCCGTCTTGAACTCCGAGGGTCTTCTCGCCCGCGAGAGGCGCGTCGTCACCACCCTGCGCCTGTTCGTGACCGCCGCGGACGGCGACCGCATGAACGGGTCGTGGAACAATTTCAGCTCGGGTCACGGCTTCGAGTTCCTCGAAGACGATGCCGAGCGGTCAAGGATGGTGGCCTCCACCTGCGAGAGCGCGATGAACGGGCTTGTCGCGCGCGGTGTTTCTCCCCAGGTCATGCCCGTTGTCGTCGACTCGGGCACCTTTATCCACGAGGACTGCGGCCACCCCTTGGAGTCGACGCACCTGGCGGGCGGCACGGGTATCTACTACGGCAAGATCGGCGAGCAGGTCGCGAGCCCGCTCGTGACCATCGGCGACTCGGGCGAGTGGCCCGAGCTTTGCGGCTCGTTTGCGATGAGCGACGAGGGCGTCGAGGCCAAGGACAACGTCTTGATCGAGAACGGCGTGCTCAAGGGCTATATGGTCGACCGTCTGGGTAGCCGCCAGCTCGGTATGCCGCAGACCGCCGCGGGCAGGCGCCAGGACTATCGCTTTGCCCCGGTGGCGCGCATGAGCAACACCTACCTCAAGAAGGGCGAGACCCCGACCGAGAGCATTATCCCTTCCGTCTCGCACGGCCTGTACGTGCGCGAGGTGGGCGGCGGCAACGTCAACCCGACGACGGGCAACTTCAACTTCCTGGCCGTCTCGGGCAACATCATCGAGAACGGCGAGCTCACTTACCCCATCTCGAACATCAACCTCTCGGGCCAAAGCATCGACGCCTTAAAGCGCATCGCCGCGGTGGGCGACAGCTATTTCCCCGATTACGGGTCGCTTTGCGGCGCGGACTCGGGCCTGGTGTACGTGACGGCGTTCATGCCGCGCGTCCTTATCGACGGCATGATGGTGGGGTAGGAGATGGCCATGACAAAGACATGCGAGGAACTGGCCCTTCTCGCCGAGAAATACGCCGGTGAGTGCGCGGGGCTGGAGCTCGAGCAGATTTGCGAGAGCTGCCTGGAGGTCACCGCCGCTGAGGGCGTGGGCTTGGGAGGCACCACGTACGAGCTTTCCAACAGCTACGTGCGCACCTGCGGCGACAGGGTGGGGTACGCCCGAGCCGAGGGTCTGGACCCCTCTATCGAGGAGCTGGTCGACGAGGCCGTGGCCCAGTCGCGAACCGTCGACTTGTCCGAGCCGGCCGGGGCCATGGTGGTCCCCGAGGCGCCTGAGGAGGCCTGCATGCCCGCGGCCGAGCCTCTTCCTGCGGCCGAGGATCTGGCACGCGTGGCGCAGGAGGCGGTCGATCGTTTGAGTGAGAAGGCCGGCAACCACCGGGCCGTGAAGTGCGCGGTGCGCGCCTATGAGCAGCGCCGCCTGGTGTCAAACTCGAAGGGCTTGTCGCGCGCCTGCACGCATCGCCACGTGATGGCGCTTTTGTCCTACATCGCCGTGGGGCAAAAGGAGATGCACAACGTCATGGTGAGGTCCTTCGCGGCCGAGGCGGGCGACATCGATATCGACGAGCTGGTCGAGAGGGCCTTGCTGATAGGGGAGGCCTCGCTTGACGGCGCGACCATCGAGAGCGGTGAGTACCCCGTCGTGTTTTCCGGCGAGGTGGTGTGCCAGATGCTCGTTGGATTCTGGCAGCTTTTCTCCGGCGAGAAGATCGCGACGCACCAGAGCTTTCTCGACGGCAAGCTTGGCGAGAGGATCGGCGCGGACGCGCTCACGGTCTGCGACGGGGCGGCCGCTGCCTGGGGAGGCCCGGGATACTTGCCCATCGACGCGCAGGGCGTCGCGCACAAGGATAGGAAGCTGGTGGACCGCGGCGTGTTCGTCTCGCCGCTGACCACGTGTGAATGGGCGCGCGAACTGGGGTTTGATGAGTCCTTCGGCAACGCCGACAGGCGCGACACGATGGGGCGCATCGTGCCCAACGACTTGACGGTCGTGCCCGCGAACCTGGCGATCGCACCCGGCGACGACAGCCTCGAGGAGCTGTTCGCCAAGATGGGCGATGGCATTTATGTAACGGACATCGCTGACATTTACCACTCGTTCAACATCGCGTCGGGCGGCGTGTCGACGCCCGTGCGTGGCGCGTGGGTGAGGGGCGGCAAGCTTGCCGAGCCCATTAGCGCGATGAGCCTCTCGTGCAACCTCAAGGACCTGTTTGCCAACGTGGTCGCCTGCTCAAATCACTTGGCCTGGGTGGACATGGAGGACCTCAACGCCTATTGGTGCGGCGCGCCCGATATGCTCATCTCGCAGGTTGGGCTTGTGGGCGCGATCGAGGCTTAAGGCGGGCGCGGCTTAGCATGGACAAGAAAAGGGTTTTGCTCGTTGGGCACGGTGTTTTGGCCAAGGAGTTCGAGAGCAGGTTCGATGAGGTGCTCGGGCGCGACTACGCGCTGGTCGGCGCCTTGGTCAGGCGCTTGCCCGATGCGGATGAGGCCCATGGGCCGAAGCTGACGATGAGTTTGGACGAGGCGCTAGCGCTTGCGCCCGACTATGTAGTCGAGTTCGCCGGCGCGGCGGCCGTCTCGCAGTACGCCGAGGCCTTTTTGCGCGCGGGCGTCGATTTCGTGATCGCGTCTGTGGGCGCGTTGTCTGACAAAGAGCTGCTCGATGACCTGACGGCGGCGGCGCGGGAAGGCAAGAGCTCGCTGCGCGTGCTTTCCGGCGCCGTGGGCGGTTTCGATGTTTTGCGCACCATGGCCGTCGGCGGCGAGACGAGCTTCTCGATTGACAACGTGAAGGCCCCCGAGAGCCTGTGCGGCGCGCCCGCGCTGGCCGGGCAGAGCTTGTCGCAGGAGCATGACGAGGTGGTTTTTCGCGGGTCGGTGCGCGAGGCGATCGAGGGGTTTCCCAAAAACGTCAACGTCGCCGTCGCCTCTGCCTTGGCGGCCGGCTGCCTCGAGACGGGTGAGGTCAGCATCACCAGCGTTCCCGGCAAAGAGGACAACACGCACGTCATAAGCGCGTCCAACCAGATTGCCCGCGCGACGATCGAGGTTTCCAGCTCGCCCGACCCAAAGAACCCGCGCTCCAGCACGATAACGGCCTGGAGCGCGTTGGCTCTTCTCGCCGATTTGGCGAGTCCGGTGAAGTTCTTCTAAGGGCCGCCGGCGCGGGCGGCGTGAGTGCCGGCCCGGCTACTCGGCGAGAATCTTGAAGCAGATCTTCTTGAGGGGGCCGACCTCGGCGTCGCCGTGGACGAGGT
>CAVAUD010000065.1:0-11890 GCA_963591565.1 bacterium | reverse complement strand
CAAGACAGTTGACAGTATGGCACGTGACTTTACAGGTGACAAGACAGTGAATTCGGGCTTCTAAATCCACATCTCTGACTTTTGTTGGATCTACACGAATTCCTCGAGTATCGAGGCTCAAATTCCTGCGGAAACGCCCTGTTGGGAACGCCTTGATACTCGGCATTTCTGTGTAGATCCAACATAAGTCAGACTTGAGGCCAAACGCAGAGCGGCGATACGCGACCATGCACGAAAAACGGCGAGACTCTGTAGCCGCGACATGGTAGCGTCTACCCATGGACACCCGCATCTGCGACATATCTGCTCTCAAGCTGTGGCGAACCCCGCCGGTCGTGCGCCTTTTGGTTGCCGGCCCCGAGGACTCGCCCCTGCTGACCCGCCGCGTCGACATGAGCGAGCTGGCTGAGTTTCGCTCGAGCCTCTACACCGCACTCCCCTTCTGCAAGTCCTTTGCCAACAGCAGGGCCTGGTGCCACTACGCCGATCACGCCCGAACCCTTCGCGAGCAGTTCATGCCCCTGGCACCCAGTCTCGACACGCCCATCGACGTCCTTTACGACAACCCATCCAAGCGCAGCTCATCGGCTTTGATCAAGCCACGGACCTGGTCGGGCGAGCTGCCCTTTGGCTCCTTCGTTTCGCTGACCGATGACATCACGGTCGCCGCTCCCCAGTTCGCGCTTCAGCAGTTTGCGGCGCGCGCCCCGTGGGCCCGCACCTACATGGTCGCGAGCGAGCTCTGCGGGTCCTTCGCGGTATACGATCCCCCGCCTGTGATTGGGGCCTACCTCCAAAAACTCATCGACCGCAACGAGCTGCCAAAATGCGACGGCTGGGAGCCGTGCCTTTCCAACGGGCGGCTTACCAGCCTGTGGAAGCGCCCGCCGCTGCTTACCCCGGACGACATCGTGGCCTTTGCGAACAACTGCGAGTCGACCCGCGGCAAAGCCAAGATCCTAAGCGTCGCCGATCAGCTCAAGCCCAATGCAGCCTCGCCTCTTGAGGTGCAGACGGGCATGATGCTCGGTCTTCCCCGTCGCCGCGGCGGCGAGGGCTTCTCTGGCTTCGAGTACAACGTGAGGGTCGACCTCTCGAGGAACGCGCGGGCTCTGGCCCAGCGCGGTTATTGCCTTTGCGACCTGCTTTGGGAAGAGCAAGGCCTCGACGTTGAATGCCAGGGCATGATGGTGCACAACTCCTGGGGCAGCTACGTCTCGGACTTCGACAGAGCGGCTGCGCTGGGACAGATGGGCATCCGCGTCCTTTTCGCGACGAGCGGATCGGTCTTCGACCACTCGCGCCGAGGGGCGTTCATCGCCGCGGTCGCGGACGCCCTCGGGAAGCGCGTCAGGCCCAAGTCCGCCGCCGAGCTCAAGGCCGAAACCGCCCTCCACGATGAGCTGATGGTGGACTGGAGCCGCCTCCTCCGTCTTTAAAACGCTTCAACAAAAATAACTCTGACTTATGTTGGATCTACACGGATTCGCCGAGTATCGGAGCTCAAATTCCTGCGGAAACGCCCAGTTGGGAACGCCTTGATACTCGGCATTTCTGTGTAGATCCAACATAAGTCAGACTTACGAGTGCGAAGCCCGCGGTGTGCGGGTTTTGTGGGGTCCGGGGGGCGGCGGAGGTGGCGCCGGATGGCGGGAATAAGCTTTCAGTCTAAATGGTTTCTAGTGTAAGGAGGTTTCAGTGGAAGCAAATCAGGCGCCTACAGACGAGCAGCGTGCCCTCGTGCACGAGCTGCTGGGCGAGCTGTTCCACTTCAGCCACGGCATCAAGCCCGATATGCGAAACGCCGCACGGGGTGAGATGGCCGTAATCATGATGCTTCACCATGCCGCGGAAGAAGGCGAGCCGCCGCTCACGCCCAGTAACATCGCCGAGCGCTCGCACCTGACCTCGGCGCGCATCGCCAACGTCCTGCGCTCCCTCGAGGAGAAAGGCTGGGTCGCCCGCGAGCACGCCAGCGACGACCGTCGCCGCGTGACCGTCACCCTGACCGAGGCCGGCGACGCCGAGCGTGCCCGCCGCCGCCTCGCCTTCGAGGAGAGCGCCGCCGCCTTCGTCGCCCGCCTCGGCGAGGACGACGCCCGCGACGCCGTCCGCATCCTCAAGCACTGCAACCAGCTCATCGAAGAGGACCGAAAGGAGGCTCGCGCCCGATGAAGATCCTCAAGCTCTTCAAGAACCACATCCTGGCCCTCATCGCGGCCCTCGCGCTGATGATCATCAGCTGCAACGCCGACCTCACCCTGCCCACCTACATGTCCGAGATCGTCGACGTGGGCATCCAGCAGGGCGGCATCGAGTCCGTCGTGCCCAAGACCGTGCGGCGAGAAACCCTCGACAACCTCGAGCTCTTCATGACCGAGACGGACGCCGCCCTGGTCGAGGCCGCCTACAGCGCCCCTGACGCCAACGGCGTCTGCACCTTCCAGGGCACCGATGACGACCTCGCCGACGACTCCGCCCTCTCCAACGCCATGGCCCTGCCCGAGACCGTCGCCCTCTCCCTCACCCAGGGCGTCGACGCCTCGACCGTCGCCAGCAGCCAGGCGACCGCCGCCGGCGACCAGACCGTCCCGGCAACCGCCGACCCGGCCGCAACCGCCGCAACCGGCGACCCCGCCGCAACCGCTCCCGCTCCCACCGGCACCATCTACCTCAGCGACATCAAAGCCCTTGCCGAGGCCGGCGTCATCTCCAAAGACTCCCTGGTAGAAGGCGCCAACCAGATGGCCGAGGCCATGGGCTCCATGGGCGGCTCGATCGTCCAGCAGCGCGCCGTGACCTTCGTCCAGCAGGAGTACGAGGCCCAGGGCATCTCCCTCGAGGACGTCCAGAACGACTACCTCACCTCCATGTCCCTCAAGATGTTCGGCCTGTGCGCCGTGAGCCTCGTCGCCACCGTCCTGACCGGCGCCGTCGCCTCCCACACCGCCGCGACCATCGCCCGCGACCTGCGCAAACAGACCTTCGAGAAGGTCATGTCCTTCTCCCCCGCCGAGGTCGGCAAGTTTAGCCAGGCCTCCCTCATCACCCGCTGCACCAACGACATCCAGCAGATCCAGATGGCCTCGACCCTCTTCATCCGCATGGTCATGATGGCCCCGATCATGGGCATCATCGCCGTCCTGCGCGTCCTTGCCACCCACACCGGCCTCGAGTGGACCATCGGCGTCGCCGTCATCGCGGTCTGCGCCGTCGTCGGCGTCCTGATGGGCCTGACCCTGCCCAAGTTCAAGAGCATGCAGCGCTTCGTCGACCGCGTGAACCTCGTCGCCCGCGAGATGCTCGACGGCGTCATGCCCATCCGCGCCTTTGGCCAGCAGCAGCACGAGCTCGACCGCTTCGACACCGCCAGCCGCGACCTCATGCAGACCCAGCTCTTCACCAACCGAGCCATGAGCTTCATGATGCCCCTCATGATGCTGGTCATGAACTGCGTCACCGTCCTCATCGTGTGGTTCGGCGCGCAAGGCGTCAACGACGGCGTCATGCAGGTCGGCCACATGATGGCCTTCATGTCCTACACCATGCAGATCGTCATGGCCTTCATGATCCTCACCATGGTCTCGGTCATGCTCCCGCGCGCCGAGATCTCGGTCGAGCGCATCGAGGAGGTCCTGGCCACCGAGTCCTCCATCAAGGACCCGGCCACCCCGCTCGCCCTTCCCCAAGACGGCGAGAAGGGCGCGCTGGCCTTCAACGACGTCTCCTTCCGCTACCCCGACGGCGAGGCCAACGTCATCGAGGGCGTCACCTTCACCGTCCAGGCCGGCCAGATGCTGGGCATCATCGGCTCGACCGGCTGCGGCAAGTCGAGCCTGGTCCAGCTCATCCCGCGCCTCTACGACGTGACGGCCGGCCAGGTCACCTTGGACGGCGTCGACGTGCGCGACCTTTCCCTCTCCGACCTGCGCCGCCGCGTGGGCTACGTCCCCCAGCAGGGCATGCTCTTCTCCGGCACCGTCGAGACGAACCTCAAGTTCGCCGGCGAGGACGTCGTGACCGATGACGACATGCGCGAGGCCGCCCGCATCGCCCAGGCCTCCGACTTCATCGCCGAGCGCGAGGGCGGCTTCGACTCCGCCATCTCGCAGGGCGGCTCCAACGTCTCGGGCGGGCAGCGCCAGCGCCTCGCCATCGCCCGCGCCCTGGCCAAGAAACCCGAGGTCATGGTGTTCGACGACTCCTTTAGCGCCCTCGACTACAAGACCGACGCCCGCCTGCGAGAAGAGCTTTCCCGCACCCAGGCCAACACGGCCCTGGTCGTCGTGGGCCAGCGCATCGCGACCATCATGCACGCCGATCAGATCCTCGTCCTCGACGAGGGCCGCGTGGCCGGCCAGGGCACCCACGAGGAGCTTCTCCACACCTGCCCCGCCTACCTCGAGATCGCCCAGTCGCAGCTCTCCCCCACCGAGCTGGGCATGACCCAAGAAGAGATTGACAGCGTTTTGGCAGGAGGCGATCGCTAATGGCAGACGAGATGAGCAAGACCGTCGCGCCCAAGCGCCCGGCGGGCGGCCCCGGCCGTGGCCGCGGCCCCATGGGCCGAGGCGGCTTCGGCGCGCCCGGCGAGAAACCCAAGGACTTCAAGAACACCATGCTCAAGCTCTTGTCCTACGTGGGCAAGCACAAGGTCGCGGTGCTGTTCGCCGTGGTCTTCGCCGTGTGCTCGGTGATCTTCAACATCATCGGCCCCAAGGTGCTGGGCCAGGTCACGACCAAGCTCTACGAGGGCCTTGTCGCCAAGGTCGCCGGCACCGGCGGCGTCGACTTCGACTGGATCGCGCGCACCCTCGGCCTGCTTCTGGGCCTCTACCTGGCCTCCTCGGCCTGCAGCCTGATCCAGGGCTGGCTCATGACCGGCGTCACGCAAAAGGTCTGCTACCGCATGCGCAAAGAGATCGCCGAGAAGATCACCCGCGTCCCCATGAGCTACTTCAACGGCCACAGCAAGGGCGACGTCCTCTCGCGCATCACCAACGACGTCGACACCCTGGGCCAGTCGCTCAACCAGTCCGTGACCCAGCTCATCACCAGCGTCACCCAGATCATTGGCGTGCTGGTCATGATGCTGTCGATCAGCCTGCCCTTGACCGGCGTCGTCGTGGTCACCCTGCCCGTCGCGGCCGTGATCATGGGCGTCATGATGCACTTCTCCCAGCCCTACTTCCGCGCGCAGCAAAACGTCCTGGGCGAGGTCAACGGCCTGATCGAGGAGGACTTCTCCGGCCAAAACGTCATCCAGGTCTTCGACCGCGCCGAAGAGGCGGTGGCCGCCTTTGACGAGAAGAACAACCAGCTGTTCACCTCGGGCTGGCGCTCGCAGTTCCTCTCGGGCCTGATGATGCCGCTCATGAGCCTCGTGGGCAACGCGGGCTACGTGGCCGTCGTCGTGGTGGGCGCCCGCCTGGCGCTTGCCGGCAACGCGACCCCCGGCGACATCCAGAGCTTCATCCAGTACGTGCGCAACTTCACCCAGCCCATCCAGCAGCTGGCCAACGTGAGCAACACCATGCAGTCGATGGCCGCCGCGACCGAGCGCGTCTTTGAGTTCCTCGCCGCGCCCGAGGAGGAAGAGGCCGCGAACCCGCAGGTACCCGCCGTGCGCGAGGGCCGCGTCGAGTTCGACCACGTCCGCTTTGGCTACACGGCCGACAAGACCATCATCCACGACTTCTCCTGCACCGCCGAGCCCGGCCAGACCGTCGCCATCGTCGGCCCCACGGGCGCGGGCAAGACGACCCTCATCAAGCTCCTGCAGCGCTTCTACGACGTGGACGCCGGCAGCCTGCGCGTCGACGGCCTCGACGTGCGCGACTGGGACCGCGCGGAGCTGCGCCGCGAGTTCGCGATGGTCCTGCAGGACACCTGGCTCTTCCACGGCACCATCCGCGAGAACATCCGCTACGGCCGCCCCGACGCCACCGACGCCGAGGTAGAGGCCGCCGCCCGCGCCGCCCGCTGCGACCACTTCATCCACACCCTGGCCGGCGGCTACGACTTCGAGATCAACGAGGAGGGCACGAACCTCTCGCAGGGCCAGCGCCAGCTCATCACGATCGCCCGAGCCGTGCTGGCAGACCGCCCGGCCCTCATCCTCGACGAGGCCACGAGCAACGTCGACACCCGCACCGAGGAGCTCATCCAGCGCGCCATGGACGCCCTCATGGCCAACCGCACGAGCTTCGTCATCGCCCACCGCCTCTCGACCATCCGCAACGCAGACGTCATCCTCGTCCTGCGCGACGGCGACATCGTGGAGAAGGGCACCCACGAGGAGCTTCTCGCCCAGGGCGGCTTCTACGCGGAGCTCTACAACTCCCAGTTCGACGAGGCCGCGGCCTAGGCCAAGCTGGCGAGAAGACCGCGGCAGGCCGGGCCCCAGGCCCGCCCCAGACCCTGGCCCCAGGCCCGCTCCCCCGCAACCAAAAGACCCCCGCGTCGCCGTTGACGCGGGGGTCTTCTCGTCTGCAAACGCCGGGCCGGCGGCCGCTAGTTCGAGATCCTGTGGTGCTGCACCCAGACCGAGCGGTCGATGGCCTTGAACTCGTAGCCGCGCGCCTGGTAGAACTCGATGATCGTGGGCAGCGCCTCGACCGTGGTCGTCTTGGGCGACGAGTCGTGGAACAAAAGCATCACGTTGGGGTAGCCCTCCACGCACGAGGCCTCGATGATCGTGTCGGTGGGCACGGTGTTGGCCGCCGCGTCGTTGGAGCTCACGTTCCAGTCGTAGTACTGGTAGCCCTTCTCGACCACCAGCTGGGAAAGCTCGGTCATGATGCCCGAGCAGTGGCTGGTAGAGACGGTGTTGGACGAGCCGCCCGGGAAGCGAATGAGATAGGGCACGTAGCCGATCTGCTCCTTGACGACCTCCTCGACCTGGTGAAGGTCGTCGAAGTAGGCGTCGACCGAGTCGTAGATCGAGTAGTCGTGGGTCATCGTGTGCATGCCCACCGAGTGCCCGCGGCGGTACGCGTCGCCGATGGAGGAGCGGTAGCCCGCGTTGTGGCCGGTCACGAAGAACGTGGCCTTGGCGTTGTAGCGGTCGAGAATGTCCAGGATCTTGGCCGTGTTCTCGGAGGGGCCGTCGTCGAAGGTGAGGTAGACGGTGTTGACGCCGTTGTTGTGCTCGGTGTTCCAGCCCGTGTTGCGGGAGGGGTCGAGGGCCAGCTCGGCGGCGCGCTCGTCGTCTGAGGCGACGGCCTGCTCGGTCGAGGTCTGCTCGGGCTCGGGGTCTGCCGGGGCCTCCTTGTCCTGGACCTCCGTGGTCGCGGCGGACTGGTCAGCCGCGGCGTCGCCCGAGGAGGCCTGGTCAGAGTGTTGGACCGTCTCGCCGACTTTGGTCGTGAAGCCGTTGGTGGCCACCGTTGCCACAGCGACGCCGCCCATTGCGACAAAGACGAGGGCCAGGACGATTGCGGTCACAACGGTGCCGCGTCCCTTGTTTTCCATACGCACCTGCTTCGTTTGATCTACGTGTGCCGCCCGGCGATCTGCTCGCCGGGCCAGCTTTGATGTGTGCCTGAAACGTGGCTTAACGATAGCAGTTTTGCCGCAGGCCATAGGTCCCATTCGTCTGCGCGGCCATTATTAACCCCCAAACGTTCAAAAAAGTCACACCGGGGTAAGGCGGGCCGCGGCATCAAAAAGGCGGACAAGGAGAAGTCCCCTTGCCCGCCTTAGTTAGACGTTGTGCCGAGAAGTGCTTAGTTGTTCTTGCGCTTCACCAGGACAGCAGCCGCGATGACGATGGCAGCGACCACAACCACGGTGACGGGGGCAATGATGTTGACCATGTCGCCGGTCTCGGGAGTGGTGGCCTCGCTCTTAGCAGGCTTGGTGTCCTGCTTCTTGTCCTCGGGAGTCGGGACGGCGACCTTCTTGAAGTGAGCCTTCACGACAACGGGGTCCTCGTCAATGACGAAGCTGGTCTCGGCGGCGTTCTTGTCGGCAAGCTTGACGCCGCCACGGACGACCTCCCAGCCGTCGAAGACATAGCCCTCGTTGGCAGTGGCAGTGAGCTTAATGGTCTCGCCGGGCAGAGCCTTCTCGGGGTTGGCGGAAGCGGTGCCGCCCTCGTCAGCCTCGACGGTGATGGTGCGCTTGGCGATGAAGTTCGCGACAACGGTGGAGTTCTCGGAACCCATGACCACGGTGGAAGTAGCGGTGGTCTCGTCGAGCACCACGGCGTCGCCCGCGTTGACGGACCAACCGCCAAAGACGTAGTCGTCGCTGGAAGCCTCGGCGGTGATGGTGATCTTCTCACCCTCGGCAGCGCCGGCCTTGTCGGCAGTAACGGTGGCGTTCTCGTCGACATCAGCCTTGACGGTCAGGCTGGGGTTGATGGTGAGGGCGCCCTCGACCAGGGTCACGTCGTAGTTGGCGTTATCCCAGGTAGCGAAGATCACGTGCTCGCCAGGGGTGTCAAGGTCGTCGCGGTCGAACTTGACGTTGAGGGCCTTGAGGATCTCGTCCTGGTTCTCAAGCTTCTCGCCGGTCTTGGTGTCATAGACAACACCAGAGAAGGTCGGGTCGTCCTGGCCAGAGACCTTGGTCGCGTCGTTAACAACGAGCTTGAGCTCGCGCTGGAGCACGATGTGCTTGCCGTTAACGATGGAGACGTTCACGTTCTTGTCAGAGGCGACGCAATCAGGAACGGTTGCGCTCACGACATAGCCCTCGGCGTTGGCAGCGTGGTCGCTGTCCTCACCGGCGCAGGTGATGGTAGAGAGGATGGCCTTGACCTGCTCGTCAGAGAGGAGGTCCTTGTCAATGGTGTAGCCCTTGGAGTGATCTACCTCGTCACCGTAGACGGAGGTGTTGGTGCCAAGGGTGAAGGTAACGTCAGCACGCTTGATGTAGAGGGTGCCGGTCACCGAAGCTGCGCCCTGGGTGGCGGTGCCAACATAGGCGGCGACGACCGTGTAGGTACCGGCGGCGGTGGGAGCCTTGGGGGAAGAGTAGTAGATCTTGCCGTCGGCGGTGGTGCCACTGTACAGGTACTCGACGTTGGCACCCTCGATGACAGCGCCGTCCTTGTCGTAGACGGTGGCGGTCACAGGCTGAGACTTGCCGTTGTACTCGGTCGTGTACTCGCCGTCAACAAAGCCGTCGAGAGCCATGATGGTCGCATCGCGCTTGATGGTGTAGGCGCGAGAGATCGGCTTGGCAAGGTAGTTGCCGCCGACGGTGGCCACGATCTGGGTGTAGGCGCCGGGTTCGGTCGGGGCAATCTCGCTCAGCTTGGCCCGCAGGTCCTCGTTGCTCTTAACGGTGACGGTCTTGAACCAGACCTTGCCGGCAAAAGAGGTGCCAGCGAAGGTGACGAGCAGGTTGGCAGAGTCGCCCTCGGCAACGCCGCTGGTAACCACGCCGTAGTTGAAGTCGGCAGCCTCGTCGCGGGTGAGCTTGTTGTCCTCAATCTCGTTCTGGAAGGAAAGCGAGACGCCCTCGGTCTTCTGAGCGATGGTGAGGTAGCCAAGACCCATAGAGGTCGTGTAGTTGCCGTTGGTGGTCACGGCGCCAACCAGGTAGACACCGGCGTTGGAGGGAGAGCCGCCCAGAGAGACGGTGCTTCCGCCGACACCCCAGTCGACCATAGTGGAGATAACCTTCTGGAGGTTGTCAACGATCTTGTCGGCATCCTCGACGCCGGCAAGGTGCTCGAGCGACCACTTAAGACCGGTCATGACCGTATCGTTGTTGAGGTACTCGAGAAGCTTGTTAACAGACACACCCTCGTCAAGGTGCAGGGCAGCGTTCACAAGATTCTGAGCCGTCTCGTTGAGATAGTGCAGGTCGACGGAGGCGTAGCCCTCGGCATCGCCGTTGATACCGGCGGTGACGATGACGGGCTTAGTCTCCTCGTTGCTGGGCTCGGAGGTCACCATGTCGCGGACGGTGACGGAGGTGCCGTAGGTCACGCTCTTGTTCTCAACAGAGAGGGAGGAGTCGCCCTTCACGACGACAACGGTGGCCGTGGCCTCGGAAGGCTTGTAGCCAACCTTGGCGCCCTCGCTCTGGGTACCGTTGAACTTGACGGTAACGGTGTACTCGCCAACCTTGTGCTCGAGGCCCTCAAGGGTGAAGTCGGCGTCCAGAGAAAGGTCGGTGACCTCTACACCCGTCTTGGCGTCGTAGACAACGGGATCGAGGTACTTGAGAACGGCAGCCTTCATGTTGTCGAAGTTGGAGTCGTAATCCACCGGGGCCCAGTCGTAGGCCAGCTCGGTAGTCGAATCGTTGCGACCGTCAACAATGTTGATGGTTACCTCGAGGCTGGAGCCGTAATACTGGTTATCGCCCTTGTAGGTGATGCGAATCTTCTCGGTGCTGCTCGCGGTCGCCTTGAAGGCCTGGGCACCCTGAATCCTTTCAATAAAGCTAGGCTCAAAGTTAAGCGGCTTCCAACTCGATTTTCCACCGGCATCATACTCGACCGTGACGTCATCCTTGACTGCGGAGTACTTGCCGACAGCGGGCACAGACTTCTCACCGTCGACGACAGTGTTGAAGATGATCTCTTCGAAGTCAGAAGCAGAACGGCCCGCGATGCCAACCTCGGTGGTGCCGGAAGCAACAAGCTCGCACTTGGCAGTCTCGATGACGAGGATGTGGCTGCTCTTATCCACAAACTTGTCAAGCGTTACAGTCGCGACGTGGTCCGCGTAGGTGAAGTCCAACGCCTCGCCATCAAGCTTCGCGCCGGTCACGGCGTAGCCGTTCTCGGGGGTGACCTTAAGCTCACCGGACTGCTCGGCAGCAACACTATAGTTACCGCTCTCGGCCAGGTTGGTGCCAAAGAGCGCAGCCGTGGCGTTCTCGACGGTCACATCCACGTTAGCGCGCTTGCCGGCCTCATACGTGACATTGATAGTCACGTCCTGCTTGCCAACGGCGTAGCTGTACTTACCGTCGGCGTCAGCTTTGAGCTCCGTGGTTCCAGCCTCGGTTTTAGCCTCGACCTTAGTGACCTCATAGCCCTCGACGGCCTTAGTGGTGAAGGTGAGGGTCGTGTCAACGGCGCACTCGCCGTCCTCGGCGCCTTCAATTCCACCATTTTCGAGGTTAGCTTTGAACGTAACCCCCTGAGTGCGGGTCACCTTCAGCGTACCCAGTTGTTGCCAATAACCCTTTGGTTTCCAGTTTTCAATCTTATAAACCCGCTTATAAACGGTATAAGTACCGGAATCAGAGAGAGTGAGGTCTGTTTCCCCATTCTTGGCAATTTCGACCTGTTCACTCTGCGTACCATTCACGATACCTGTGATCGCGTATTGACCGAGTCCAAGGCCGGAGCCCCACTTACCGTCAAGTTCAGTGTAAAGGTCTTTGTACGTAGTTTTGCAGCTGTTCAGGGACACGGTGAGGTCCGCACTGTTGCCGTCCAGAAGCATAATGCCGTCGTCCTCGGAGACGGTGGCGATGGCGTTGGTCTCGGCCGTGTTCTCCTCGGTCTGGACCTCGTTGACAGTCTCAACCTCAGCTTGAGCCTCAGGCTCAGCCTCGGTCTCGACCTTAGTCTCGTCGCCAGCAGCAGAGGTCTCGGTCGTCTGCGTGGTGACGGTCTGGCCCTCCCCGCTATTGACGACCTCTGCGATGGCAGAGGTCGGGATCTGCGTCGTGACAAGCGCGAAGGCTGTCAGCGCCGCAAGAGTCCTTTGTTTGTTCTCTTGCTTTCTCATGCATCTCCTTTCGTTTGCAAGCGCCCTTCTCCGTCGTTTAAACAGCAGTTAGACGCTTTACCTACGAACAAAAAAGCAGCCTGCCTGGCATTTATCACCGGGGCAGGTTGCAAATCACTCTATGTAACGTGCGCCCCTTACGAAAGGGCGATGCCGCCGAGCCAGCCGCAGCGGGCGGGCGTGGT
>CAVAUD010000064.1:0-12117 GCA_963591565.1 bacterium | reverse complement strand
TACGCCGCCGTCGTGATCGGCATGAGGCTCGCGACCCCCGCCGCGATCAGCGCCGAGTTGAACCCCACGATAAAGCGGTAGTCCGCGTGGATCCGCTCCATCAGCCGCTGGGCCAAAACACGCATCGTGACCAGCGACTCCAGCGACGAGTCGTGCACCAGCACGTCGGCCACCGCACGCGCGATGTCGCTCGCGTCCGACATCGCGACCGAGACGTCGGCCGCGGCCAGCGCCGGCGAGTCGTTGATGCCGTCGCCCACCATGACGACGGCGTGCCCCTCGTCGCGCAGCCGCTGCACGTGGGCCGCCTTGTCCTCGGGAAGGACCTGGGCGAAGTAGCCGTCCAGGCCAAGCTCGCCGGCAACGTGGGCCGCGCAGGCCTCGGAGTCCCCCGTGATCATCACCAGGTTAGAGAACCCCAGCTCACGCAGCTGCCGCAGGACCCGGCGGGCCTCGGCGCGCGGCGGGTCGCTGATGCAGATGCACCCCAAAAGCGCCCGGTTCTTCGCGATGTAGATCACCGACGAAGCCCCGGCCTCGGCGGCGAGAAGGTCGTCCAGCCCCGCAGGCCTCTCGACACCCTCGTCCTCGAAGACGAAGTGCGCCGACCCGATGCACACGTCGTCGCCGTCGACCACGGTCGAGATGCCGTGGGCCACGACGTAGCGCACGTCGGCGTGCAGCTCCTGCTCGTGGACCAGGCCGCGCGCCTGCGCCTCGGCCACGATCGCGCGGGCCATGCTGTGCGGGAAGTGCTCCTCGATGCAGGCCGAGAGGCGCAAGATCTCCTCCTCGGTGGCGCCCGAGCAGCTCACCACGCGGCTCACGGCCGGAGTCGCGCAGGTCAGGGTGCCCGTCTTGTCGAAGACCACGGTATCGGCCGCGGCCAGCGCCTCGAGGTACTTGCCGCCGCGCACCGTGAAGCCGTGCCGCGTCGCCTCGTCCATCGCGCTCATGACGGCCAAAGGCGTCGACAGCTTGATCGCGCACGAGTAGTCGACCATGAGGACGGCCATCGCCTTGTTGAGGTTTCGCGTGGCGGCGAGAATACCGAAGAACGCCAGGAAGCTGTAGGGCACCAGGCCGTCCGCGAGCCTCTCGGCGCGCGACTGCACGCCGGCCTTGAGCTCGCTCGACTCCTCGACCATGCTCACGATGCCGTCGATGCGGGCGCACCCCGGCGGCGCCGTGACGCTCACCTTGAGGTCGCCGCTCTCGAGCGCCGTGCCCGCGAAGACGGTCGAGCCCGCCTCCTTGCGCACCAGCGCCGCCTCGCCGGTCATCGAGGACTCGTCGATCTCGCCGGTGCCGTCGACCACCAGGCCGTCGACCGGCAAAACCTGCCCCGCGCCCAGGTGAAGCACCATGCCGCGGCGCACGTCCTCGGTGCGGACCTGCACGTCCTGCCCGTCGACCACGGCCCAGACGCTCTCGGCGCGCACGATCATGCCGTCGCGCAGCGCCAGGTGGGCCCGCGACTGCACGTGCTCCTCCATGAGGCCAGAAAGCGACAGCAAAAAGCTGATGGTCCCCGCCTCGGAGAACTGCCGGCGCAGGCACGAGACCGCGATGGCCGTGGCGTCCAGGACCTCGACGGTCACTTCCCCGGCGAGAAGGTGCCGCAGGCCCTCGATCACGTAGCCCACCGCATGGAAGCTCGTGATGACGGCGCGCACCGGCGCGGGCAGCAGCACGCGCTTGATGACGCGCCAGGCCACGAGCGTGCCCACCTCCACCTGGAAGCGGTTGTTCTCGAGGGCAACCTCAAGCGCGCCCTCGCGGGTGCCCAGGCCCACCTCGGCCACGGGCAGCGCCAGCGGGTCCAGGGCGCGCACGGCGGCCAGGACGTCCTCGCGCGCGGCGGGCTCGAAGGTTATGAGGATGGACCCCACAGAAGGATGGACCTCGGCGGTGCGGACACCGTCGAGGCCCATGAGCTGGTAGGCGACGCCGCGGGCCTCATCTGCCGAAAACAGGTTGCGGCCGCAGCGCAGGCGAATCCTTCCGGGGATCTCCGAGACGATGTCGAAGACCATGGCGCGACCTTTAAGCCTCGGCGCCCTCGGCGTCGACCTTGGCGGTGACCTCGGCGCGGATGTCGGCCTCGAGCGCGGCCAGGCGGTCGGCCACGGCGGCGTCGATCTTGGCCTGGCGGCGAGCCTCGGCGCAGGCGTCGTTGGCGTCGTCGACGATGGCCTGGGTCTCGGCGGTCACGGCGTCGGACACCTTGATGCCCGCGGTGGTGACGGCGACGGCGGCCTTGTGAAGGGCGCCGCAGTTGGCAAGGCCAGCGACGGCGGCGGCACCGGCGGCACCGAGGGCGGCAAAGACTGCGCGGTTCATAGTCATGATTTCCTCCTTGGTTGTTGACGAGCACCACAGACACTATAGGTGCCGGCGGCGCTCCGTTCCATGCCCCAAAGCCATTCGGAACAAAGTCATCTCATTGTAGCAAGGGGCCGCGGGCGTGCACATGGCACCTGTCCCGCGGCCCCTCGATCAAAGCCTTATCCAAGCGGCGAGAAGGTCTTCTCGCCGTCTTGTTGCCTAGGAAAGCTTAGGCGGCCTGGTCGGTCAGGCTGGTCAAGATCTTGTCGTCGGCCTTGTCGTACTTGGGGGCCGGACGGAAGAGCTGGAAGAGGATCGCGGCCAGGGCGACGAAGGCCACGACGGTCCAGAAGCCAAAGTTGCCCAGGACGAAGAGCTCCCAGAGCTGGTTGATGATCAGGCCCACGACCCAGCCAAAGACGCACTGGTAGGCGATGGCGAACCAGAACCACTTGGTGTCGTCCATCTGGCGACGGATGGTGCCGATGGCGGCGAAGCACGGCGCGTCGAGCATGTTGAAGGCGACGAACGCGCACATGGCGCCGACGTGCATGATGCCGTTGGCATCGGTGAACATCGCGGCGAAACCGCTCCACATGGACAGGGAGTTCTCGGTGACGTCGCCCAGGCCGTAGAGGGTGCCGAAGGTGGAGACGAGGTTCTCCTTGGCGATAAGGGCGCTGATGGAGGCAGCGGTGGCCTGCCAGTAGTCGCAGCCCAGGGGCGCGAAGATCACGCCGAGGACGCCGCCGATGACGGCGAGCAGCGAGAAGTCGCCGGAGTTCTCGGCAACGTCGGCCATGCCGGCGAGGTAACCGAAGGCGCCGTCGCCGCCGTCCCAGTTGGCGAAGCCGAAGCTGGAGAGGAACCACACCACGACGGACGCGGCGAAGATGATGGTCGCGGCCTTCTTGATGTAGCTGGAGACGCGCTCCCAGACGTGCAGCCACCAGGACTTGATCGTCGGGAAGTGGTAGTTCGGGAGCTCCATGACGAACGGGGCGGGCTCACCGGAGAAGGGCTCGGTCTTCTTGAGCATGATGGCCGAGATGATGATGGCCGCGATGCCCATGAAGTAGAACATCGGGGCGACCCACCAGGCATCGGAGCCGCCGATGAGGACGCCCATGACGAGGGCGATGATCGGGGTCTTGGCGCCGCAGGGGATCATCGTGGTGAGCATGGCCGTCATGCGGCGGTCCTTCTCGTTCTCGATGGTCTTGGTGGCAAGGACGCCGGGGACGCCGCAGCCGGAGGAGATCAGCATCGGGATGAAGGACTTGCCGGACAGGCCGAAGCGGCGGAACACGCGGTCCATGACGAAGGCGACGCGCGACATGTAGCCGCAGTCCTCGAGGAAGCAGAGAAGGACGAAGAGGACGAACATCTGCGGGATGAAGCCCAGGACGGAGCCCACGCCGCCGACGATGCCGTTGACGACAAGGTCGATGACCATGTCAGAGGCGCCGGCGTTGGTGAGCCAGTCCTCGACGGCGGTGGGGATGGAGGGCACGAAGCCGTCGTAGTCCGACATGGCGGGCTCGCTGGCGACGCCCTCGACGGCGGCGAGGAAGGCGTCGGCGTCGACGGTGTCGATGACCTCGTCGGTCTCGTTGCCGTCCTCGTCGGTCACGGGCACGTCGGTGGCGACGATGCCGGCCTTCTCGCAGGCCTTGGCGAAGTCGGTGATGACGGCCGTGGAGTCGACGTCCTCGGGGTCCTCGGCCAAAGCGTCAGAGGCGTCGGTGGCCTCGGCGGCCCCGTCCTCGTCAAAGGCGCCCTGCTCGATGGCGGCGTTGATGAAGCCGCCCACCTGGTCGGCGTAGTGGTTGTCGGCCCAGGTCTCGTGGTCGGCCTCGTACTGCTCGGCAGAGGCGCCGTTCAGGAAGAAGCCGTCGCCAAAGAGGTTGTCGTTGACCCAGTCGGTGCCGGCGGTGCCCACGGTGGAGATGGCGATGTAGTAGACCAGCACCATGACGCAGACGAAGATCGGCAGGCCGAGGATACGGTTGGTGACGATCTTGTCGATCTTCTCGGAGGTGGTGAGCTTCTTGGGGGCCTTCTTCACGCACAGCGACATGGTCTCGGAGATCCAGTCGTAGCGGTCGGAGGTGATGATGGACTCGGAGTCGTCGTCGCGGGCCTCCTCGACGGCGGCGATCACGGGCTCGATGGCCGCGAGCTGCTCCTTGGTAAGGGACAGCGGCTTGATGGCCTCGGCGTCGCGCTCGAAGACCTTGATCGAGTACCAGCGCACGAGCTCGGGCGCGCAGGCGTCGCCGAGCTCCTTGGCGATCTTGGCCAGGGCCTCCTCGACCTCGGCCGAGAAGCACTTGGTGCCGGTCGCGGGGGTCTTGGCGGCGACGGCGCACTTCACGAGCTCGTCGACGTTGGTGTTGTGCAGGGCCGAGACCTCGATGACGGGGGCGCCCAGGCGCTCAGAGAGCTTCTTGGTGTCGACCTGGTCGCCGCGCTCCTTGAGAAGGTCGCACATGTTCAGGCCGATGACCACGGGGCGGCCGGCCTCGAGGACCTGGGTGGCCAGGTAGAGGTTGCGCTCGAGGTTGGTCACGTCGATGAGGTCGATCAAGGCGTCGGGACGCTCGTTGACGATGTAGTCGCGCGAGACGACCTCCTCGGGGGTGTACGGGGAGAGGGAGTAGATGCCGGGCAGGTCGACGAAGGTGACGTTCTTGTCGGCGCGCCACTTGGCCTGCTTCTTCTCAACGGTGACGCCGGGCCAGTTGCCCACGTAGCCGTTGGAACCGGTCAGCTCGTTGAAGAGCGTGGTCTTACCGCAGTTGGGGTTACCTGCGAGACCAATGAAGGTTTCTGCCATTCCTAGCCTTTCCTTGCTTGTTAGACCCATACCGGCGAAGTGGCGAGAAGGTCTTCTCGCCGTCTTGTCGCCAGTTAGAATACGGTAACTTGGCAGCCATTAAAAAAGGTTCGCTACCTGGGCAAACCTTTGGGGCTACTCGCCGTCCTTCACGTCGGTGACGTCGACGTTGGCGGCCTCGTCCAGACGGATAGAGAGCTCGTAGCCGCGGACGGTGAGCTCGATGGGGTCGCCCAAAGGAGCCACCTTGTTGACATAGACGTGGGTGCCCTTGGTCAGGCCCATGTCCATGATGCGGCGCTTGAGGGCGCCGGTGCCGTTGAGCTTGGCGACGGTCGCGCTCTGGCCCACCTTCACATCCTTAAGAGTTGCCATTGATTTCCCTTCTCTTTGCCGGCGCGCGGCCGGCCCTGCATAAAAGAGCGCTTTGCCCCGGGCATGGCGGCCCGGGGCGTCTGCGAACCTAGAGAGTGACCATGACGTGGGACGACATGGTGCGGTTGAGCGCGAGGCGCGCGCCCTTGACGTTGACGATCACGTCGCCCGAGACGCGCGAGATCACGCGGACCTCGGCGCCCTCGACCAGGCCCAGGTCGGCGAGGTGCTTGCGCAGCTCCGCGGAGCCCTTGACCTTGACGACCTTGGCGGACTCGTCCTCGCCGAGCATGGCGAGCGGAAGCGCTCCGGCGACGCTCACGGGAGCGGCGGCTGCGGCCGCGGTGCCGTTCATGGTTGCCTCGATGGACATACCTGCCTCCTTTGTGACCGTTGGCGGGCGGTTTTTGACCGCGCGCCTACGAAAAGTTGACCTGAGTAAACAAACATGCAGGAAGTAACGTAGCGCTAACTTGTGCGCGGCGAAACCCCATGCCGGCAAATTTGTTAGCTATTTTCAACTTTCATTGGGGCGCGAGGGGATGCGGCCAAGCACATAAATGCGCCCTCCCGGCAAATCGTTGCCAGGAGGGCGAGAAACTCGCGATGTCGGCGGCGTCAGCCCGCGGCGGCCCTGAGCTCCTGCTCGGTGCCGTTCCAGGGCGCGAACGGCGGAAGGACGCTTATGTTTCTGCAGGCGTTGCAGAGTAGCGCCCCGCCATCCATGGCATGCATGGGATGGCCGCACTGCGCGCACGGGTAGTAATAGAGCTGGCCGCCCCAGTACGAGCCGATCTCTTGCATCTTGGCGTTTTTGACCAGCGAGGTCGGCTTCTCGCCGTTCGCCATCCTCCTGAGCATATCCAAGGTGTCGCTCATGATGTCGCCGCCGGACGCGGAGTCGAGTTCCTGATCGGTCAGCTGTCGCTTGTTCTCGCACATGGTAAAGCCCCTTTCCTCAAGGCTGGATTCTCTTTGGCTCAAATAGTAGCACCGTAGGTGGCGAGAATTACTGCAAAAGCCCTGGTCAACAGGTTGTTGAGTTAGGGGCGGCGGGGGCGTGGCCAAAGGAATAAATGCGCCCTCCCGGCAAATCGTTGCCAAGAGGGCGGGAAACTCGTGATGTCGGCGATGTCAGCCTGCGGCGGCCTTGAGCTCTTCGACCGACCCGTACCACCTGTAGTAGGACACGCAGACGAGGTGCCTGTTGCAGGGGTCGCAATACCACCCAAACCAGCCGTTGTGCATAGGCTTGCCGCATTTATCGCAGGGCACGTAGTGGATGTAGTCGTCCACACCGTGCCGGTAGCCGATCTGGTCGTCGTGGGAGTTGTAGAAATAAACCATCTTGACGCTCGAGTCCATCGAGGGCGCGCCGCCCGCGGTCTGGCTAAGCTCCTGATCGCTGAGCTGGTAGTTCTTCTCGCTCATGGCCTGCACCTTTCCCTCGAGACTGGTTTCTATGTGAAACGGGTGGTTGTATCGCATATAGGAGGCGGCCCGTATGGGTGGTCGAGCAAGCCGCCTTGGCGCGCGTTGGGCGCAGCCAGACGATGGGAGGCAAAACGACGTAGTTGTCGGGCCCCTTGGCAAGAGTGTCCTTGCCGCTATCGAAGTTCGTGGGGACGAACGTGGGTCCGCCGTTGGCCAGGCCGCCGATGACGCCGGAGAGCATCGAATCGTCGAGGGCCTCGAAAGCAGCGGTGTCGAGCTTCTCGTTGATCTTCTTGGAAATGGCGTTCCCCTTTTATCATCTGGGTTCTTCGCGCTCCTTTGCGCACCTCAGATTCTGGCAGACGAACAGGCCAAATACCATAAACAACGTGTTGAGCAGCGCACCGGGGATAGCGACGCCCCAAACAGTACCGACAAGCCCCAATTCGCGAGCAAAATTACGCCGAGAATACCGACGAGCGCCGATTTAGGAGCAGACGTTTACACGTACGGCGAGAAAGATCGGGCGCGAACAGGGGTATCCCCCGTTTGCGCCCGCAATTACCCTGAAAGCCCCTACTTCGTTCCCTGGATCACGTTGAGCAAATCCTCGTAGCTGTGGACGACGTCGTAGCGAACGTCCTCGCCCGAGAACTCGTTAAACAGCTTCCGCGCGCACGCGATCTTTCCGCGCTCGATGTCGCGCAGGGTGAGGCTGTCCATGCTGCCCTTGGTCTCGGCAACAAAGAACACGTGGCGCACGCTGCCGCGCTCAAACGCAATCGCCCAGTCGGGCGCGTAGTTGCCCACCGGCGTGGGAATCTTGAAGTCGCGCGGCAGCTTGGCGTAAACGGCGACCTTGCTGTCGGCCTCCAGCTCCTGGGCGAACTCGCGCTCGCCGTCGGAGTCCCACACCACAAAGTCCTGCACGCAGCGCTTCGCCTCCAGTGCGCGACCCATGCTCTCGGGCATGCGGTCCGCGAAGATGCTCGAATCGTACGTCTCGTCGAGCTTGTGGTAGGTGATGTGGTCCACCACCATCGTCGCCTTCTCGGCCAGGATGCAGCGCGAGACCTTGGCGATAAACTCCTCGGGGTTGTCGCGGAACATCCGGAACTTCACCGGCGCGATGCCCTTCAGGATCGCCGCGGCGCTGCGGCGCGTGATCTGCGCGGCCGACGCCACCTCGCCGAGAAGGTCGTACGTCACGCCGCTCGAGTCCTCCCCCACCTCGTAGTCGCGCCTGGTCGCGGAGCCGAAGCTCTCGCCGCGCTCGAGGTTCTCGCGCGACTGCTGCGCCCGCTGCGTGGCCGTCGTCATCACGTAGGCCGCGCGCGAGACGAACAGCTCCTCGTCGATGCGCCGGATGGCGTTGCGGCGCAGCTCCTCGTCGTCGAACTCGACGGTATACGAATGCTTGGCGTTGATCTTGCCCCACAGCTCCTGGAACTCGGCGCGCATGAAGTTCCTGTTCAGCGGGTTTCTCGTGACCTTCTTCTGGTTGCCGTCGGCGATGTAGCCGTCAAGCGCATGCGCGTCGTAGACACTGCGCACCAGGGCCTCGATATCGGCCTTGTAGGCGTAGAGATGCTCGGGAAGGTCGTCCTCCGCCACCGTTGCCAAGCCCGACTCCTTGAAGGCCTGCGTAGGCTGCCCGTCGCGGCCCACCAGGCGGTTCGCCTGCAGCGCAAAGAGGATGTCGTGGGCGTCGTCCTCGGTCAGGGTATAGGGCTTCTCCTCGGCGCCCTGGACCACCAGGCCCGCGAGGAACGCCTCGTTGACGGCCTTGGGGCGATCGCGCAGAACGCTGCGGATATCGGACTGCAGGGCGCGCGAGAAGTCGGCGTAGCTCTCGGACGCGATGACCGTCAGGGTGTTGACGCGGTGCACCTCGCCCTCGCCCAGGGCCTCGAGGTCCTGGCGCTCGCCGTCCTGGTTCACGCACAGGCGCAGGCCGCGGCCCACCTCCTGGCGCCGGCCCGTCTCGCTGTCGGAGTGCTTGAGGGTGCAGATCTGGAACACGTTGGGGTTGTCCCAGCCCTCGCGCAGCGCGGAGTGCGAGAAGATAAAGCGCGTGGGCTCCTCGAAGGAAAGCAGACGCTCCTTGTCCTTGAGGATAAGGTCGTAGGCGCTCTGGTCGTCGGACTCGTCGCTGCCGCGCTTGACCTTCGAATCGACCGAGCGGCCCTTCTTGTCTACCGAGAAGTAGCCCTTGTGGGTATCGGCCACGTCAATGCCGCGCAGGTAGTCGAGGTAGCGGCGGTCCATCTCGGCGATGCCGGCGTCGAGCGAGGCGTCCAGGTTCATCTGGCCGCGCCCGTACTCCTCCACCGCGCGGGCGTACTCCTCCTCGAAGATCCGCCCGTACTCGCCCAGCAGCTGCTCGCCGTCCTCGTCGTAGGCGCGATACTTTGCCACCTCGTCGATAAAGAAGAGGGACAGGCACTTGATGCCGCGCGCAAAGAGGGCGCGCTCCTTCTCCAGGTGGCTCGCGATGGTCTCGCGGATCTGCACGCGCCGCATGTCGCGCTCGGCCGAGTCGCCGTAGACCTCGCCGCGCCCCAGCACGATCCCGTTGAGGAAGCGCACGTAACCGGCGCGCCCGTCCATATCGGGCACGACCTCTGCCACGGTGAAGCCCTCGCGGTAGGCCTCGAGCTCGCCGGAGGCCGTGTAGACGTCGTCGCCCTCGCCGAAGAGCTGAGCCTTCTTAGAGATACTGCCCGACGCGCTCAGCTTCTTGAACTCCACCAGGGCCTGGGGCGCGCGGTCCTTGCGCACCCGGATATCCTGCAGGTAGAGATAGCCGTCGGTGCCGCGCATGCCCTTGAGCTCGAAGCCCTTGACCTCGATGCGCTTGACCAGGCGCTGGTTGAAGGCGTCCAGCGCGTCCAGCGCATAGACGGTGTCGTGGCGGTCCTTGTGCGTGGCCGAGTAGTTGAGACACACCAGCGGACGGAAGCGCTTGATGCCGTCCTGGGTTGCCTTGCCGCCCATCTTCTGGGGCTCGTCCTGGATCACGATGGGGCGGTTGGCCGCCAGCACGTCGATGGGCCGGCGGCTGCCGAACTCGTCGCGCTCGGAGTACATGATGCGGGCCTCTTTGGACTTGCCGTTCTCCTTCATGGAGGTGTTGAAGGCCTGCATGTTGATGATCATGACGTTGACGTCGGAGCTCTCGGAGTAGCGGTCGAGCTCGCCCAGCCGCGAGCTGTCGTAAATGAAGTAGCGGATGGCCTTGCCGTACTGCTCGAAGAAGTGCTGCTCTGTGCCCTGCAGCGACTTGTAGACGCCCTCGCGAATGGCCACGCTCGGCACCACGACGACGAACTTGCTCCACCCATAGAGGCGGTTGAGCTCCAGCATGGTCTTG
The DNA here is from genome assembly GCA_963591565.1 of bacterium. GTDB lineage: Bacteria > Actinomycetota > Coriobacteriia > Coriobacteriales > Atopobiaceae > Paratractidigestivibacter. The sequence goes on along the minus strand of CAVAUD010000064.1, from coordinate 1,768 downwards.
GTGTAGACGTAGGTCTTGCCCGTGCCCGTCTCCATCTCGACGTCGAGGTTCACGGGAGCCGGCCCCTTGGCCAGCGCGGCCGAGACGGGCAGGCGGTTGGCGCGCTGCACGCGGTTGATGTTCTCCAGGAGCTTATCGTTGCTCAAGGCGAGAGGGGCGTTGGCATAGCCCTCGGTGGCCTCGAGCTGCGCCTGGAAGCCCGCCATGGCCTCCATGCCGTTGCGCGTCCGCGCACGCCCGAGGTCGCGCAGGTAGGCCGCGGCGCCCGTGTTGGGCTGCCCGGCAAAGACGTCCGTGACAGCACGGGCCGCGTCGGTCTGGTACGGCTGTATCTTGAATTTGAACTGCATCGGCCCTCTCCTAGATCACCTTGCGGATGGTGTCGGGCGAGAAGGTCTTGAAGAGCTCCTCGAGGTTGGCCACGTCGGAGTCGCCGGCAAAGCACGCGTCGCGGAAGACCGCGTAGAGCGGGCGCTCCTTGGCGATGGCCTCGATGGCCTCAACGCCCACGCCGGTGTCGAAGCAGGCGATGAGCTGGCCCTCGTTGACGTCGAGGACGCGCTTGCCGCCGAGGGCGCGCTCCGCGATGCTCGCGGAGTACGGGATGCGGAAGGCCGGCAGCACCTGGAAGAGCAGGTCGAGGTCGGTCGCGCCCTCCACGGCGTTGTTGGCAAAGAGGTCGAGCGAGGCCTGCTCGTACTGGCCGGGCTCGGCGTACTCGTCCTTGATGACGGAGTCGCCCACGGCCAGCACGCGGAAGCCCAGGTCGGGCATCGGCTTGGGCTCGGCATTGAGCTCAAGCTGCTCGTTGGCTTTGTCTACTTCGTCGGCGATCTTTGCCCCCGCGCGGCGGATGCGCTCCTCGCCGACCTCGGTCAAGGTCGAGAACTGCCCGGAGGTCTCCTCCGGGATCTGGACCAGGATGAAGCGACGAGAACCCCCGTCCTCGGCGTTCTTCTCCATCACGGCCTGTGCCATGGAGGCAGAACCGGAGAAGAAGTCCAGAACGAGAGAATCGGGCTCGCTAGCGATGGTCAGGATGCGGTCGAGAAGACGCACCGGTTTGGGAGTATCGAAGGGCGCGGAGCCGCCGAAGAGTTCAGCAAGAGCTTTTGAGGCCTCACCCGTGTGTCCCACCTCTGAGTAGGGCCATAAATTACTTGGAACCCTGCCTGCCGTTTCGTCAAGGTACTTCTTCCTGCGCATGCCGCCCTTGCCCCCGCCAGTAAAGAAAAGGACCGGCCAGTTACCCGCTTCATATCTGGCGCGTGCCTTCGCATATGTTGCTTCGGAAGCATCAACGAGCATTAAAGCCTCAACCCCAGGACGTACCTCAGAGGGATCGAGGTCGCATATTTCAGCACGCTTCTCTTCGTCATGAATGTCGCGCCACTCGTACTCAGCCCATTCACTCATCAGGTTGAGCATGCTGTACCCGCCGAGAGGTCGGTGCCGACCTCTCGGCGGGTACAGCAGCTCACCTGTGAGTGGGTGCTGAACAGCGTAAACCATGCCCTGATGGGTTGCGGCGCCGGGCGCAGAATCGGTAATTGATTGCCAGGGGCGAGGGTCCCCGTCGGGACTGCTGTATAGAGCATTCATCTCATCTGTACGGGGCAAGGCTTTCGGCGACCAGCCGACATTCTTTGAGTACGCGAGAATGTGCTCGACTTCTGTCGCAATACCTTTTGAGTCGTTTCGCTTTGAATACGTCCTCTGCCAGGCGATGTCCCCCACAAAGCAACCGGCCCCAAAGACCTCATCGCAG
>CAVAUD010000063.1:0-12189 GCA_963591565.1 bacterium | reverse complement strand
CCTGATTCGCACGGAGGCGACATTAAGTCGCCTCCGGCTCATGCGGAACTGCGCTTAAAGGTAAAAGGCAGGCCGAATCTGCGGGATCGCGGGTCGGGCACGAGCGAGCCTATGGCTCGGCTCGTGGGGGGCCTTCGGGCGGGAATCCGGGGTTGGGGCGGGGAAAGGATTAAGAGATTTATTTAAAAAGAAGAGCAGAGGGTCGTTTGGGGTGATCCGTCCCGGGGGTGACGGGGAGGTTATTGGGGGGTTGGGGTGCAGATTTGGAGGACTAGGCGGGTTAGGTGGGTTTGGGGGTCGGCGCCGGATTTTAGGGCTGACTCGGTGGCGGCGCAGGTTGTGAGGCAGTGTTCTAGTTCTTGGTCGTTGAAGAGCATGGACCAGCGGGAGTAGTTCTTTGTTTGCCAGGATTGTTTGTTGAGGGCGGCAGCGATGCTGGCGGATTGGCCGCGTTGGGTGAGGGCGCGGGAGATGGTGAGCTCGCGGATGCGGGTCGTTATGAGAGAGAGGAGGCCTAGGGGCGAGTTGTCCAGGAGTAGGACGAGGGTCTCTAGGCTTTGTTTGGTGTCGCGGGAGCTTATGTAGTTGAGGAAGTCCCAGGGTTTTACCTCGGCGGTTCTCGCCACGTTCGCCTCGACGAAGGAGCGGGTGATGGTGCCGGCGCCGCCAAGGAGGTTGACCAGGCCGACGACCTGGTTGTCGAGCATCTGGGGGTTGTCGCCGGCGCGGGCAACGAGTTCCTGGGCGGCGTCGAAGTCGATGGACGCGCCGTGGGCGGCGGCGAGTTTTTGCACGTAGGGCGCAAGCTCGCGCTTCTCGACGGCAGAGCACTCGATGACGGCCTTCTTGTCGATTTTGGCCACGGCCTTGTAGAGGCGGGTGCTCTTGGCCAGGGTCGTGGCGACCAGGCACATGACGCAGGCCTCGTTGGGAGCTGCCAGGTACTTGATCACGGCCTCCGAGACGGGTTTGGGCATCTTCTCGGCGTTGCGGACGATGACGATGCGCTGGTCGGCGCCAAAGGGCAGGGCGTTCAAGGACGAAAGCAACACATCGGGCTCAGCGATGGTCGCCCCGTCAAGTTCCTCGAGGTTAAAGGCCTCGAAGTCACCCTCGGCGCGTTTCTTCAGCCGAGCCAGGGCCTGGTCCTTCTTGAGTTCGTTTGGGCCGACGATCAGATAAGCCGGCAAGAGCAGCGCTTGCGCCATGGGTCCCCTTTCAACTCCCTCTACTTTGCCACAGGCGCTACTTTTGGGTGCTCACAACCACACCTTTTTCAGACGGCTCGACGGTCACCGTGCCGCTGTCGATGGTACAGAGGAACTTCGAACCCGCCTCCTCGAGGATGTCGACGCAGGTCTGCTTAGGATGTCCGTAGCGGTTGTCCTTGCCGGCGCTCGCCACAGAAACAGCAGGTGAGAGGGTCTTCGCGGTCTTCTCGTCTATCGATATCGCTGAGCCGTGGTGGCCGACCTTGAGAAAGTCGATGTCGGACAGTCCCGTCTCCCCTGCCATTTTGGCGGTCTCCTCTTCCTCGGCGTCGCCGGTGAGCAGACCGGTCATGGACTTGCCGCCGGTTTCGTAGGAGACGATGAGCTCCAGGGATCCGGCGTTCTCGTCTGCGCTGACATTTGTCGACGGCGAGGCAACCTCAAGCGAGAAGTCGCCAACGTGAACCGTGTCCTGGTAGTTGACCTGGGCCGCCGCTTTATGGGTAAGGCTCTCGATAGTGCCCTGAAGGTCCGCAGGAATCCCGTCAATCGCGTTGAAGCCAACGACGACCTGGTCAACAGGCACGCTTCCGATAAGATCGTCCAAGCCACCGGCGTGGTCGTCGTGGAGATGCGTGAGAATGACGGCGTCCAAATGAAAGACGTTCTGGTCCTGCAGGGCGGTCTGGATAGCCTTACCGGGACCCGTGTCGACCAGGATCGCCGAGGCCTTATCGGTTATGAGAATCGCGTCGCCTTGGCCCACGTCAAGCACGCAGATGCGCGCCGGGGCAAAGAAGCGCCACCGCACCAGGTAGGCAGCCAGGCCCACGACCGGCAGAACGCACGCCGCAAGGACCTTCCAGCGGCAGACCCTGGGCCAGGTCACATATAACACGACGAGACAAGCCATGATGCCGAGAAACGCCGGCGCAAAGTCAACGGAGACGGAGCGCGAGGCAAAGGGCACCGTCGCCAAGCGGTTGAGCAGCCAGGCGAAGGCGTCCCCCACCCAGCCAAGAAGCACCGAGGCGGCATCGCCGATCATCGGCAGTGAACCCACCGCAAAGTAAATGGCGCCAATACCCATCAACACCGTAAACAGCGGCGTCAATATGACCGCAGCTACCGGGGCTATAAGAGACAGCCGGCCGAACGACGAGAGGCTAATGGGCGCAGAGACGACGCTGGCCACGAGGCACAATGCGACGGACTCGAGCGTCGAGGTATGGATGTGCGCCAAGCGCGTGCGGACCTTATACGGCAAGCGGCGCATCTCGGCGGCCGGGAGGATCTCGAGAAGCGCATAGCGCGCATAGCTCGAGAAGAGGCACAGGCCGATCACGCAGGTCACGGACAGCAGGAACCCGATCTGCCCGCAGGCCGTGGGGTCGAAGGACGCCATGAGCAGCGCGCAAACGCAGACGGCCGAGATGGGATCGGCCCGGCGCGCGACAAGGTGCGAGGCCGCGGCGCACAACGACATGAACCAGGCACGGCAAGCCGATGCCGGTGCCCCGCAAAACAAGACGAAGACACCCGTCGCCACTAGAAGAATCCCCAGCTTAAGCCACTTGTTTGCCCCTGTCTTATCCAGGAGCGCCGAGACAAGCCCGCTCACGATGGTAAGGTGCGAGCCCGAGACCGCGATCAGGTGCGATACCCCGCAGACGGCGAACTGGTCATTGATGCCCAGCTGGGAGATAGCCTTCGAGTAGCCGCAGAGCGCGCCTGCCGCGATCGCCCGCCCCACGGACGACGTTGGGTCGATACGCTCAAGAAGTCGCTGACGCACCTGTAGAATCCAAGAGGACGTCGGCGTGACCTCCAGCGACTTCACGACCGAGACGGACCCGCATACCCCCTGAAGCTTAAGGGTCTGGTCCCACTCGCTGTCACCCAACTCAGAGAAACGGCCGACACATCTGAGCGTATCACCCTTGTTGAGCTGGTCTTTATTCGAAAGCCAGACGCTACCCAACCGCGCACCGTCACGATACACGACGGCCCGCCCGGTCCACGAGCTCGACGAGTGCCCCATGTCCTGGTCAACCTCGAAGGTAAAGCTCGAGATGGAGCTCTCCCCCAGCGCCTTCGCACAGGCCTGCGCCCGCGCAGACGCCACAGCCGAGAAGAACGTGCTCGCCAAAAGGACAAGACCCACGCACGCAGCGCTGATAAACATCTGCTTTACCCAGGGCTTTCTTCTCGCCAGCACGAACCAAGCGACGGCGAGAACAGCCGCAAGCCCCAGGGTCGCGGCTCCAAACCGCGCGAGCGGCACCGCATAACGCAGAACCGCGCGCTGCAACACGATGACCGCGACAAGGACATACAGCGCAAAGGGAACGTGAGGCCGGGGAGGGACCTCTGCGACCTTCCTAGACACAGATCCGGTCCTTGATCTTCTCGAATTTCTTCTCGCCGATGCCGGAGACGCGCATGAGGTCCTCGACGGTCGTGAACTGGCCGTGAGCCTGACGGTCCTCGACGATGGCCTTGGCCGTCGCCTCGCCAACGCCAGAAAGGGCCTGCAGCTCATCGACTGTGGCGAGGTTAATGTTGATGAGAGCCCCGTCGCCTGTCGCAACCGCCCCTGCCGTGGAGACCCCGGAGCCAGCCGCTGCCTCGCTCGTGACCTGCGTCTCCCCCACCGCAGGCACGTAAACCTTTTGCCCGTCGGCCACCTTGCTGGCCAGGTTAAGCGACGACGTGTCCGCCTCCCCCGTCAGCCCACCGGCCGCGGCGATCGCGTCGTTGACGCGCACGGCATCCCCGGCAAGCATGTAAACCCCCGGGCTCGCCACCTGCCCATCAACATGAACAGTAACCGTGACCTGCGGCTCGTTTGATTCAACAACCGTCTCAGAAGCCGCCGCGGCATCCTCCCGCGTGTCTTCCTCGCCCCTCTCGATCTCAAACGTCGAGCCACTGCCGCCAAACCCAAACGGCCCACCAGCCACCAAGACGCCGCCAATAACGGCCACGACAACCAGCGCGGCCAGCACCGCGACCATCCTGGCGCCCGGCCGCAACCCGCCACGCCTCAACAGCTTCTCTCGCCCATCCCCCGCTCGCCTTACGCCCGTCTGCCCAACATCGCCGACCTGTGCCATAAAAAATCGCCCCCTCCTATTTCTAGGATGGGGGCGAGACAACCAAAACCATTGGTTAATGTTTTTATCCCTGACAGCTTTCTGACAAGAACCTGACGGCTATCTATCGCAACATTTCGAAAAACAGCCGCCAACCAGGCCCTTATTTGAAGATCAGCTGAGGCTCCGGATCTGCATCCGGTTTGCGGGCCGGGCCCAACTCGTTGTGGAAAACGTGGAGAGGGCCCTTAGGCGCGTGGTAGCTCGGGCACTGAGAATAGTCCTTGTACTCGACATTCTCAATCAAAGACTTAACCATCGCCTCGTGGTCGAAGGTCTCCCATGCCGCGTGTACCTGGTCAAGACGCGCGTGCGTCTCGGGGCGGCGCGGCATGAACAGGGTGCAGCAGTCGGGCGCGGTCTGGCAGGAGATGTCGTAGGTGCCGATCTCCTGCGCGCGCTTGATGATCTCCTGCTTGTCGGAGCCGATCAGCGGACGCAGCACCGGAATCTTCGAGACTTCGTCGACGGCCCAGATATTGTCCAAAGTCTGTGACGCCACCTGACCCAAGGACTCGCCCGTGACCAGGGCCTTAGCGCCCTCGATGCGCGCGATCTCCTGCGCCACCTCAAACATGAGGCGGCGATACATGATGATGCGCAGGCTCTGCGGAACCGCCAGGGAGATCTCGCGCTGGCAGTCGCCGAAGGGCACCACGTAGAGACGCCCCACGACGCCAGAGGGCGCCAGCGCCTCGACGATGTCCTGGCACAGCCACTCGCTGGCGTCAGACGTCTGCGGGCGCCCGGAGAAGTGCACCGGGATGCAGGTCGCGCCGCGCCGTCCCACCATCCAGGTGGCCACCGGCGAGTCGAAACCGCTGGACAGCAAGGTCACGACCTTGCCGGCCGTACCCACGGGAAGGCCGCCCACGCCGGGCGCGGACGCCGCGTAGACAAAGGTCGAGCCCTGGATGACGTGGACCACGACGGTCACGTCGGGCGTGTGGACGTCGACCTTCTTCTCGGGGAAGGCCTCGCACAAGGCGGCGCCCACGAGCTGGTTCATCTCGAGGGAGTGCAGCTCGTAGGTGGTGGCGCTCCTGCGCGCGTGGACCTTGAAGCTGTGGAAATCGCCGGCCTCGCCCATCGCGCGGATGGCCGCGGCCACGTATTCCTTCTCGTCAAGGCCGCATTTGTAGGCCAGGGAGACGCGAGCCACGCCGGGGACGCGACGGATCGCGGCCGCCATGTCGTCGGTGCAAAAGCCGTCGGCCGCCTCCACCACGACGTATCCGGAGATACGCCCGATGTTGGCGACGTCGAAGGCCTTCAAGGCACGGTGAAGGTTGCTCACGAGCTGGTTCTCGAAGGTAGAGCGGTTCTTACCCTTGAGGCCGATCTCGTGGTAGTGGACCAGACAAAGACGCTCGGTCATGGCCTACAGAGCGATCCTGTTAGCGCCCTTGATGTCCTCGTCGAAGCTCTCTTTGACGAAGCTCAAGGTACCGTCCTCGATCTCGCCCATGGCGATGGACACGGTGTCCTTGCCGGAGACGATCGTGGTGATGTCGTCGAAGTCCTGGATAGCGGTCACGCGAAGGTGCTGGCCGCGGACCATGTTGTTGATGTCGCAGGCACGCTTGGACGCGATCGAGCAAAGCAGGAAGGGGTTCTGCTCGGTCTGATCAAGCAAGCTGTCGATCTCGGGCTTAGTCACGCTCATTTAGAGGGACCCTCCGTCCATCTCGTACGTTTCGATTACGTGGGCCAGCTCCGCGCAGGCGCGCTCGAGGTCGTCGTTGACCAGGCGCACGTCGTAGGAGCCGGCGCACTCCATCTCTTTCTTGGCGTTTGAGAGGCGCATCTCGATGGAGGCCTCGTCCTCGGTGCCGCGGCCGCGCAGGCGGGCCTCAAGCTCTTCTTGCGAAGGGGGCTCGATGAAGACGAGAACAGCCTCGGGGTTGATCTTCTTGACGTTAAGGCCGCCCTGGACGTCGATCTCCAGGACAACGGAGCGGCCCAGTCCCAAAAGCCTGTCGACCTCGCTGTTGAGCGTGCCGTAGCAGTGGCCGTGGACGTGGGCCCACTCGAGGAACTCGCCGGCCTTGACCTTGGCGGAGAAGTCCTCGTCTGACAAGAAGTAGTAAGACGCGCCCTCGACCTCGCCGGGTCGGGGCTCTCTTGTAGTCGCAGAAACCGTCAGGCCCAGATCGGGGACCTTCTCGCGCAGAAGCGCGACCAAGGTTCCCTTTCCGACGCCTGACGGTCCAGAGACAACAAAGAGTCGGGCTCTTTTACCCACTACTTGGAGAGAGCCTCGATGAGCTGCTCGCGCTGGCGAGCGCCGAGGCCCTTGACGCGACGGGTAGCGGAGATGCCGAGCTCGTCCATGATCTTGGCGGCCTTGGCCTTGCCGTAACCAGGCAGGGACTCGATGAGGGCGGAAACCTTCATGCGGGCAGCGATGGGGTCGTCGGAATCCAGGACGGACTCGAGGGTAACCTTGCCGCTCTTGATCTTCTCGCGAAGCTCGGCGCGCTCGTGACGGGCCTGGGCGGCCTTCTCGAGGGCTGCCTTGCGCTGCTCATCGGTAAGCTGGGGTAAAGCCATTATTTCCTCCAAACATAAACATTACTGCGGTTCGACTTGAGGGATAAAACCCGAGGTCAGAACTTTGCACTCAGATAGTGTGCCTATTTAGCTGCGGATTTGCAAGCAAAATTTGCAAATCCGCAGGTAAAAGGCCGAAGTTTTCCATCAACGGTCAAACAAACTCCGTCACGATTCCTACAAATGCGCAGGTCAGTGGCGAGAAGACCGTTGCAGGCAGACGCCCGTTTAGGCCATCAGCTCGGCGCAGATGGCGTCGAAGGCGGCCACCGGGTCGTCGGCGCCCGTGATGGGGCGGCCGATGACGAGCTTAGAGGCGCCCGCGGCGATGGCGGCGGCAGGCGTGGCGATACGCTTCTGGTCGCCCACCGCGGCACCCGCGGGACGCACGCCCGGGGTGACGATCAGGGCGTCGGGGCCGAGAAGCTCGCGCATGGCCGCGGCCTCCTGCGGGGAGCACACGATGCCGTCGGCGCCGGCCTTGTAGGAGTTGGAGGCCAGGCGGCTCACCTCGTCGGCGATGCTCGACTGGATGCCGATCTCCTCGAGGGCGGCCTGGTCCATGCTGGTCAAAACCGAGATGGCGACGAGCTGGGTGCGGTCGCGACCGCAGATCTCGGCCGCCTCCTCGGCGCCGGTGCGGGCCGCCGCGATCATCGCGGAGGTGCCCAGGCCGTGGATCGACAGGATGTCGGCGCCCGTGCAGGAGGCCGAGCGCACCGCGCCCTGGACCTGGAACGGGATGTCGTGGACCTTGAGGTCGAGGAAGACCTTGAGGCCGCGCTCCTGCATGGCCTTCACGATGGAGGGGCCCTCGGCGTAGAAGAGCGTCATGCCGACCTTGACCCAGGTCGCCTTGCCGGCGAGCATGTCGGCCAGCTCGAAGGCGCGCTCGAGCGAGCAGTCCAGCGCGATGATGACCTTATCGGAAGCTTGTTCGTAGGTTAGCATTCTGCGGCCCCAATCAGTTCGTTGATGTTTGATACGCCCTGCTCACGGGCCCAGTAGGCCAGCCCGTCGACCACCTTTTTGGCGGCGAGAGGATCGTAGAAGTTCGCGGTGCCCACGGTGACGGCGGTGGCGCCCGCCAAGATCATCTCGGCGGCGTCTTCCCAGGTGGCGATGCCGCCCATGCCGTTGACCGGAATCTTGACGGCCTGCGCGGCCTCCCAGACCATGCGCACGGCGATCGCGTGGATCGCAGGCCCCGAGACCCCGCCGGTGGGCTTGGAGAGCATGCTCTTGCGCGTGTGGACGTTCAAGTGCATGCCGTTGATGGTGTTGATGAGGCACAGGGCGTCGGCACCCGCGGCCTCGAGCGCGCGGGCGACCTCGGGAACGCGGACCGGCGCCATCTTGACGAGGAGCGGTCGCTTCACGCGGTCGCGCACGGCCTCGACGACCTCGCTCGCGCTCTCGGGCGTTCCGCCCACCAGCGCGCCGCCGCGGGCGATGTTGGGGCAGGAGATGTTGAGCTCAACGCCCGCGCACCAGGGCGCGAGCTCCTCGATCTTCTCGACAGCGGCAACATACTCCTCGATGGAGTGGCCGGCGGCCTGGAGAACGACCTGGCAGCCGCGGCCCTGCAGCTCCTGCAGGTAGTCGCCGTAGGAGGCGAGCATGCCCGCGACACCCGGGTTGGCGAGGCCGACGGTGTTCATCATGCCCGAGGGGACCTCGCACATGCGGGGCTCGGGGTTGCCCAGCCAAGGCTCGGCCGAGCAGCCCTTGGTGGTAATGGCGCCCAGCTCAGAGACATCGAAGAAGCCCTCGAACTGCCAGCCAAAGCCAAAGGTGCCGGATGCCGTGTTCACCGGGTTCTTCATCTTGACGCCGCCCAGATCGACGGCCATGGAGATCTTCTCGGCCATTACCACGCCACCTCCTTGGCGTCGAAGACGGGACCGTACATGCAGCAGGACTTGTAGGTGCCGTCCGCCATCGAGACGTTGCAGGTGTTGCAGGCACCGAAGGCGCACGACATCATGCGCTCCATCGAGACCTGGCACTTGACGCCGGCCTCGGCGCAGATGCGGGCGATGCCGGCCATCATGACCTGCGGGCCGCAGGTGTAGACGGTGTCGTACTCGCCCTGCCCAAGCAGCTGCGAAAGCGCCGTGGTAGTAAAACCTTTGATGCCGGCGGTGCCGTCGTCGGTGGTCACGAGCACCTGGCCCGCGCCCAGCGCGACGAGGTCCTTCTCGCCCCAGAGCTTGTCGGCCGTCTGGGCGCCCAGGACAGCGTCGAAGGCGACGCCGTTGGCGGCCAGAAGGCGCGCGGCCGCGACCGCGGGAGGCGCGCCCACGCCGCCGCCGATGACGATGGAGCGGCCCTGGCCGCCCTCGACGCGCCAGCCGTTGCCGGAGGGGCCGAGAACGCGGGACTCGTCGCCCGGCGCCATCTTGGCCAGCGCGCGGGTCGCGTCGCCCACGGTGGCGTAGACGACCTCGACGGTGCCCGCCTCGGCGTCCGCGTGGGCGAACGACAGCGGCACGCGCAGGATCTGCTTGGCACCCGGTACCAGGAAGTTCATGAACTGGCCGGGCTCGAGAGCCGCGGCCAGGGCCGGCGCCTTGATGACCAGGCGCATGAGCCCGGAGGCGGCCGGCGCGTTCTCGACCACGGTGAAGTCGTGCTCGCGCACGCGTGATTTCAAGACCATGGGACCCTCTCCCTTAGTGCTTGGGGCAGACCTGGCCGTCGCACAGGGTGCGGTAGCCGTCGACAAAGACGTCGGTGGCAAAGCCGGTGAGCGTCTGGCCGAGCCACGCGGAGTTCTTGGACTTGCTCATGAGCCAGTCCTCGGTGACGGTCTGGCTGAGGTTGGGGTCGACCAAGGTGAGGTCTGCCGCAGAGCCCGCGGCGATGCTCACCGGGGCCAGGCGCAGGACCTGGCGCGGGTTGACGGCCATGACCTCGACCAGGCGAGACCAGCTCATCTTGCCCGTGGCCACGAGGTTCTGAAGCATCAGCGGCAGCGAGGTCTCGAGGCCCACGATGCCGAAGAAGCTGATCTCCCACTCGCAGTCCTTCTCGTGCGGGGCGTGGGGCGCGTGGTCGGTGACCACGCAGTCGATCGAGCCGTCGAGCACGCCCTCGACCAGCGCGGCCGCGTCATCGGGGGTGCGCAGCGGCGGGTTCATCTTGAGGTTGGTGTCGTAGGCGTCGGTGATGTCCTCCTCGGAGAGGAACAGGTGGTGCGGGGTGACCTCGCAGGTGACGGGCAGGCCGTCGGCCTTGGCGGCGCGCACCAGGTCAAGGCCCTTGCGGGTCGAGATGTGGCACAGGTGCAGCGGGCAGTTGGTGAGACGGACGAGCTCGATGTCGCGGTAGATCTCGAGCTCCTCGGCCAGCGCCGGCCAGCCGAACATGCCCAGGCGCGTGGAGGCGCGGCCCTCGTTGACCACGCCGTGGCCCGAGAGGCTCTCGACCTCGCAGTGCGCCAGCGCCACGCGGTCGAACTGCGCGACGTACTCCATGCAGGTGCGCATCATGCCGGCGCTCTGGACGCCGTGGCCGTCGTCGGAGAAGGCGCAGGCGCCGTCGTAGACCATGTCGCCGATCTCGGCCAGGCTCTCGCCCTTCTCGCCGCGGGTCAAGGCGCCGATGGGGCGCACGTGGCAGAGACCTGCCGCGCGGGCGCGGTCGATCTGGTAGCGGACCTCGGCGCCGGTGTCGGTGACGGGGTTGGTGTTGGGCATGGTGGCCACGTCGGTGAAGCCGCCGTGGGTGGCCGAGCGGCTGCCCGTCTCGATGGTCTCCTTGTACTCGAAGCCGGGGTCACGGAAGTGGACGTGCATGTCCACCAGGCCCGGGATCAGGTACTTGCCGGCGCAGTCGATGACCTCGGCGCCCTCGGGGGCGGTGAGGTCCTGGCCAACCGCGGCGATCTTCTCGCCGTCGATGACAACATCCATAACGCCGTCAAGGCCGACCTGCGGGTCGACGACGTGGGCGCCCTTAAGCAGAAATGCCATTGTTCTCTCCTCCCAAAAGCAGGTACATCTCGGCCATACGGGTGAGAACACCGGCGTTGACCTGGTCAAGGATGCGCGAGCGCGCGCAGTCGGCGACATCGGCGTTGATCTCCATGCCGCGGTTCATGGGGCCCGGGTGGCAGATGATGGCCTCGGGGCGCATCTTGTTCACGCGGGCCATGTCGAGGCCCCACAGGCGGTTGTACTCGCGGCGAGACGGGATCGAGGCGCCCTCCATGCGCTCGAGCTGGACGCGCAGCATGTAGACGACGTCCATCTCGGGGATCACGGAGTCGAAGTCGGCGGTCTGGGGCACGCCGTAGTAATCGGGGTCGTCGACCTGGAAGGTGGGCGGGCCCACGAGGGTGACGTCGGCGCCGACGGTCTTCAAGGCGGGGACGAGAGACCCGCAGACGCGGCTGTGGGACAGGTCGCCCACGATGGCGACCTTGAGGCCGTCGAGGTGGCCGAAGTTCTTGCGGATGGTGTAGAGGTCCAGCATCGCCTGGGTGGGGTGCTGGTGCTTGCCGTCGCCGGCGTTGATCACGATGGCGTCGGTGTTCTCGGTGATCTTCTGCGGGGTGCCGGCGAGCTTGGCGCGGCAGATGAACATGTCGACGTTCATGGCGTCGATGGTCTGGATGGTGTCTGCCAAGGACTCGCCCTTGACGACGGAGGAGGTGGAGCCGCCCATGGAGAGGGAGTCCGCGGAGAGGCGCTTCTCGGCCAGCTCGAAGGAGCTCTTGGTGCGGGTCGAGGGCTCGAGGAAGAGGTTCACGATGGTGCGGCCGCGAAGGGCGGGGACCTTCTTGATGGCGCGCTTGTTGACGTCCTCGAAGGCGCGGGCCGTGTCCAGGATCTGGTAGATGTCGTCCTGGGTGAGGCTCGTCGTGTCGATCAGGTGTTTGACGGAAAGCATCTAGTTGGCACCTCCAACAGCGGTTTTGCTCGGCTTGGTCCAAATCTCGACGGAGTTTTTGCCGTCGAGCTTCTCAACAGAGACGCGCACGTCCTCCTCGTGGGACGACGGGACGTTCTTGCCCACGTAGTCGGCGCGGATGGGCAGCTCGCGGTGGCCGCGGTCGACCATGACGGCCAGCTGGACGGTGCGCGGGCGGCCGTAGTCGATCAGGGCGTCTAAGGCCGAGCGCACGGTGCGGCCGGTGTAGAGGACGTCGTCGACCAGGATGATGTCGTGCTCGTCAAGCGAGAACGGGATGTTGGTGCCGTGCAGCACAGGCGCGATGGCGCGGCTCACGTCGTCGCGGTAGAAGCTGATGTCGAGCGTGCCCA
>CAVAUD010000062.1:0-12222 GCA_963591565.1 bacterium | reverse complement strand
GCAGGCAGGTCCTCAAGGTAGCGCGCAAGTCCCAGGCGAGAAGACCATTCGCCCTTGTCGACCTGCAGCTCGTTTGAATTTGAGGGCTCGAGTGACGATGTGCGTGCAAAGAGCGCGCACACTTCGTCGACTGTGACGGCATCTGGAATCTTCCCGTCCCGCTCAGCCTCTGCGACCAGGTCGCGCGAAACGTTGAGGGCCGTCTCGAGCGCGATCATCGCGTCGTATTGCTCGGGCACCTGCTCCTGCCGCGTGCGCGCCCACCACCGGCCGCTGCGAGCGAGCTTAATCAGGTCAACGCGCCCAAGGTCAGAGCTATCGAGAGCGTTTGTTGCCGCGAGCAGCGGCGTCACAAAACCGTGGAAGGGTCCGGTCGCGTGCCCGGCGTAGTCCTTGGCGGCCGCGAAGGCGTCGCTGCTGCCGAGCAACGCGCCCTCGAACTCGCGCGCTCCTTCGAGAAACTCCTCTTCACGTTGTTGGTCGGGAGAAGAGGCCGGCTTTGCCGTGACCTCGGCTCGTATGGGCGTCTTAACGTCGGCGTTCTTCTCGGCTGATACCTCAGACGGCTTGACAGGAGGCTCAGGCTTGGCCCCTGACCTGCCAAAAAGGCCATCGAGCAGGCGCACCCACGTGGGGCGCGCGCCTTCGCTGTCTGTTTTGTGGGGCCTGGCTGCCATGGTCGTCCCCTCGCCTCGCTTCTTTTGCCGTCAGATTCTAACCGAGCCGGGCCATTCTCGCCCCCGCGTTAGTCTCGCTAAAAAATATAGCACGAACATCTGTTTGTTTTCACGGCAATGGGGTAAACTCTTTTTCACGTTAGGAACGTCCGGGGGAGAAGGCATGGCGGGCATTGCCACATCGCAGGGTCATGAGGAGCGCTTCGGCGCCCAGCTGCAGCGCTTTGGCGTCAAGAGCGGCGGGACGCCCCTGCAGGTAGTGAGCCCGTACGAGCCTGCCGGCGACCAGCCGCAGGCCATCAAGAAGCTCGCTCAGGGCATAGAGGACGGCCTGCGCTACCAGACTCTTATGGGCGTCACCGGCTCGGGCAAGACCTTCACCATGGCAAAGACGATCGAGGCCTTGAACCGCCCCACGCTTATCCTGGAACCCAACAAGACCCTGGCCGCGCAGGTCGCTTCAGAGATGAAGGAGATCTTCCCCAACAACGCGGTCGTCTACTTCGTGAGCTACTACGACTACTACCAGCCCGAGGCCTACGTCCCGCAGACGGATACCTATATCGAGAAGGATTCCTCGATTAACGAGGAGGTCGAGAAGCTCCGTCACCAGGCCACCTCGAGCCTGCTGTCGCGACGCGACGTGATCGTCGTCGCCTCGGTCTCGTGCATCTACGGCATCGGCAGCCCGCAGGACTACGCGGGCCTGGCCCCCAACGTGAGCAAGGACGAGCCGCTGGAGCGCGACGACCTGATCCGCGCCCTTATCGACATCCAGTACGACCGCAACGACTATGACCTGGTCCGCGGCACCTTCCGCGTGCGAGGCGACACCGTGGACGTCTTCCCTCCTTATGCCGAGAACCCCTTGCGCGTGGGCTTTTTTGGCGACGAGGTCGAGACGATCGCGGAGTTCGACAACCTCACGGGCGAGGTCCTGCGCGAGTTCGACGCCATTCCCATCTGGCCGGCGTCGCACTACGTGACCGAGAGGCCCAAGGTTACCCGCGCCCTGCAGACGATAAACGAGGAGCTCGAGGCCCGTGTGGCCGAGCTCAAGAGCCACGACATGCTGCTTGAGGCCCAGCGCCTCGCCCAGCGCACGAGCTATGACCTCGAGATGCTGGATACCATGGGTTTCTGCACGGGTATCGAGAACTACTCGCGTCATATGGACGGGCGCGAGCCAGGCGAGCCTCCCTATACCCTGATCGATTATTTCCCGCAGGACATGGTCTGCATCATCGACGAGTCCCACGTCACGGTGCCGCAGATCCGTGGTATGCACGAAGGTGACCGATCGCGCAAGATTACCCTGGTAGAGCATGGTTTTCGTCTGCCTTCGGCGCTCGATAACCGCCCGTTGCGCTTCGACGAGTTCGAGGCGCGCGTGCCGCAGTTCATCTATGTCTCGGCCACGCCGGGCGACTACGAGGAGTCGGTGAGCCAACAGCGCGTCGAGCAGATCATCCGTCCCACGGGCCTTCTCGACCCCTTGGTCGACGTTCGCCCCGTGCGCGGCCAGATCGACGACCTTCTGGGAGAGATCAAGGACCGTGTGGCGAGAAAAGAACGCGTGCTGGTGACGACGCTCACCAAGCGCATGGCCGAGGACCTCACCGATCACCTTCTTGACGAGGGCATCCGTGTCAACTACATGCACTCGGACACGGCGACGCTCGACCGCGTCGAGATCATCCGCGATCTTCGCCAGGGCAAGATCGACGTCCTGGTGGGCATCAATCTTTTGCGCGAGGGCCTGGATATCCCCGAGGTGTCTTTGGTCGCCATTCTCGACGCCGATAAGGAAGGTTTCTTGAGAAACCGCAGGTCATTGATACAGACAATGGGCCGTGCGGCGAGAAACGCCGAGGGCAAGGTCGTCATGTACGCCGATGTCGTCACGGATTCCATGCAGCAGGCGATCGACGAGACCTGTCGTCGCCGCGAGCTGCAGGAGGCCTACAACGCCGAGCACGGTATCGTTCCGCGCACGGTGAAGAAGTCGATCACCGACATCGCGAGCTTCATCAGCGAGGCGGACGAGAACGTGGGCAAGCGAAAGCGCAAGGACCACGCGTTCTACACCGCCTCGGGCGAGGGAGCGGACGAGCAGGGCGCACCCGAGGATCGCCACGTCTTTGAACTGGGTGATCTTTCGCGAAGTGAGCTCGAGGAGGTCGCTGCGGGCCTTGAGGAGGAGATGACGCGCGCCTCCGAGGACATGGACTTCGAGCGCGCGGCCGCCGCCCGCGACCGCCTGGTCGAGGTGAAGGCGCATCTCGAGGGCGCCTCGACCGACGATGTCATGGCCCGTCTCAAGGCGGGCGCCCGCAAGGGCAGCGCACATGCCACTAGGAAGAAGTATCGCCCGCGCAAGAAGTAGGCGCTTGACGGGAGGCCGCACAGACGGCGGACTGGCCGGCCCAAACGTGCCGGGAAGGGGAGAGGTAAGGGACATGGCGAAGGAGATGCCCGAGCGCAAGGGCAACGTATTCGGCTATCTCACGCACGAGTTCGAGGACCTTGACGCGCGCCCGCTGGGCGACTGCGATAGCTTGGTGCTGGCCTGTCTTTCCTACTACCGGTTGCCCGCGGAGGCGACGGCGGCCCGCACGCGAAAGGGCATGCCGCTGACCGACGTTTTTCGTGCCGATTGGTTCGACGAGATGTGCGCGGGCCTTTGGGACCCGGCGGGCCTGATCGAGCTTCTCTCCTGCGTCGTCGCTTCGCCCAGGTTTCGCGGGGCGCGCCTGTGCAATTACGTGAGCGAGACCGACGAGGAACAACAAAAGCAGTTCTCGGCCTGTACCTTGAAGCTGCCTAACGGTGAGTGCTACGTGTCCTTCCGCGGGACGGACAACTCGCTGGTTGGTTGGAAAGAGGATTTCAACATGGCTTTCGAGACCGACGTCCCCTCGCAGGTGAGGGCCGTCGAGTACCTCGAGGGCGTGGCAAAGTCGTGCCGCGCGCCCCTTTATGTGGGCGGTCACTCCAAGGGCGGCAACCTCGCCGTCTACGCTGCGGCCCATTGCCGGCCGGCGACGTTCAAGCGCCTTAAGCGCGTCTTCTCGCATGACGGCCCGGGCTTCACGGCAGAGGCCCTGGCCTCGGCAGATTACACGCGCGTGGTCGACAAGCTCTCCAAGACGGTGCCCGAGTCCTCACTCATCGGCATGATGTTCGAGCAGCAGGAGGTCTACGGCGTGGTCCGCTCTACACAGGTGGGCATCATGCAGCACGACCCGTTTTCCTGGGTGGTCGAGCAGACGTCCTTTGTGGAGGTCGACGACATGTCGAGAAGCGCGGTCTACCTGGACCGTAGGCTTAACGAGTGGGTCTCGTCGGTGTCGCCAGAGGTCCGCGAGGGCTTCATCAACGCGTTCTTCTCGGTTCTGTATGCAGGTGGGCAGGATACCCTGGCAGGTCTCAAAAGCAACCTGCCAGAGACCTTGCCGGCCATGTTGTCGCAGCTCACGGCTTTGGACGGCGAGCAACGCTCATACATCACGCAAGGGGTCGTCGCCTTGGCGCGCGCCTTCGCCCCTACGCTTGAGCTCCCGCAGTTCTCGCTGGGGCAGCCCGCGGTGCCGGAGGGCTTTGAGGGTGCCCTAGGGACGGACGCGCCGCTTGCCGAGTGCGCCCCTGTTTGGCTGGAAAAGCTCCGCTCCGCGGCGGCGCAGGTCAGCCCAGGTGCTCCACAAGCTTAACGGCCGCCAGGATACCGTCGGTCGCGGCGCTCATGATGCCGCCGGCGTAGCCCGCGCCCTCGCCAACGGGCCAGAGGCCCCGCACGTCCACGGACTGGCCGTCCTGGCCGCGCACCACGCGAACAGGGGAGCTCGAGCGCGTCTCAACGCCCGTCAAGACGGCGTCGGCCGCGTCGAAGCCGCGCAGCTTGCGCGCCATCCGCGGAATCGCCGCGCGCAGGGTATTCGTGATGTAATCGGGCAGGCACCCGTCGATCTCTGTGTAGTTGACGCCGCGGGGATAGGTGGGCCTCACCTTTCCGCAGGCAGTCGACGGCACGCCCTGCAAGAAGTCGCCCACCAGCTGGGCCGGAGCCACGTAGTCGCCGCCGCCCTCTGCGTAGGCCGCTCGCTCGCAGCTGCGCTGCAGGGCGATGCCCGCCAGGACGTCGTCGCCGGGCAGGTCATCGGGGAAGACGTTGGCGAGAAGGCCGGAGTTCGCGTTTTGGCCCGCGCGGTCCGAGAGGCTCATGCCGTTGGTCACGACGCCGCCCTTCTCGCTGGCCGCGCTCACAACGTAGCCGCCCGGGCACATGCAGAAGGAGAAGGCGCTGCGACCCTGCGGAAGGTGCTCCGAGAGCTTATAGGGGGCCGCTCCCAGCGCCGGGTTGCCGGCGGCGCGGCCGTAGAGGGCGCGGTCGATGTCGGCCTGCAGGTGCTCGATACGCACGCCCATGGCAAAGGTCTTGCGCTCCATGGCCACGTCCTTGGCCTTGAGCAGCTCGAACACATCGCGGGCGGAGTGGCCGCAGGCAATAACGACGTCGGAGGCCGCGATCTTCTCCTCGCGCGCCTCGCCCTCGGCCGTCTCCTGTGCGACGGTAATGCCGCTGACCTGGCCGTTCTCGATGGCGATGTCGGTCATGCGGCAGCGAAAGCGCACCTCGCCGCCGGCCGCGCGGATCTGGGCCACGATGTTCTCAACGACTTTAGGCAAGACGTCGGATCCCACGTGGGGCTTTGCGTCCCACAGGATCCGCTGCTGGGCGCCCGCCGCCACAAAGGTCTCGAGAATAAGGCGGTGAGCAGGGCTTTTCGTGCCGGTCTGGAGCTTTCCGTCCGAGAAGGTCCCGGCGCCGCCCAGGCCAAACTGGATGTTGCTCTGCGTGTCGAGGATACCGGTGGCGTTGTGGTTGGCAACGACCTCGCTGCGGCGACGTGCGTCGTCTCCGCGCTCGATGAGCAGGGGCTCGAGGCCGGCGCGCGCGAGGTAGAGGGCGCAGAAGAGGCCGGCACAGCCCGCGCCGACGACAACGGGGCGGCCGCACTTGGCCTTGTCCCAGGCGAGGGGCGCCTCGGGATAGGTGAAGGAATCGGGCTCGGCCAGGCAGATGCCCTTCTCGGCATGTGATTTGACCAGGGCATCAAGGACCTCGCGCTCCTCGGGCTCGCCGCCCACCAGGGCGACGCGCAGCGTGAAGCCCACGAGGATATCGTTTCTCTTGCGGGCGTCGATGGAGCGACGGCGGCGCTCGACCTCGGCGATCTGCGAGGGCTTGACGCGCAGCTTCTTGGCCGCGGCCTTCTTGCAAAGGGCGAGCTCCTGGGCATCGGTGCCGTCGAGCTGGCCTAAGTGAAACCTGATACCAGAGACCTCTAGCATACGGGGTCGTTCTCCTTCAAATCGTGTGCGTGCGCGGCCGCTCCGGCGCCGGCGACAAGACCGGATTTCCAGGCCCACGCAAGGTTGAATCCGCCGCAGTCGGCGTCGACGTTGAGCGCCTCTCCGCAGGCAAAAAGACCAGGGTGATCAATAAATCCCAGGTCAGTAGGCTTAAGCTGAGAAGTGGCAATGCCTCCGCGCGTCACCTGGGCGCGCGCTTCGTCGGCCTTGCCCTCGACGATGACCGTAAGGTCTCGGGCGCAGGCCACGGGGTCGGCGCCCGCTTGTCTCAGCGCCGCACAAAGAACGGGGTCGAGAAGGCCCTCGGCGCAGCCTGCTCCGGTAAGACGCGCCAGGCGCTCGTCTCCCACGGTGTGGAGCAGGTCGATATGGACCTCGTCGCCGGGAAGCGCCCGTCGCGAGAGATCGAAGACGCAGATGCCCGAAAGGCCGCCCGCGCGGAACAGGACCTCGCCCTCCTCGCTGTAGACGGACCGGCCGTCTCGCACCAGGCTAACCCGGCCGCGGGCACGGCGGCCGTCAACCAAGGCCAGGTCAAGCGGCTCCTTGCCGTGTCCGGCCAGTGCGCACAGGACCGCCTCGCCCGGCGCGGACTCGAGCCCCAGGGCCGCAAAGCCTTCTGCCTTGCCGCCGCCCGCCAAAACCACGGATGAGGCCTTGACCTCGTGTTTCTTCTCGCCGCCAAAGCCGTCGCGCCAGTTCACGGTCCAGTCGTCGTCGGCTGGCCTCACGTCCACGACCTCTCGTGCGCACGCCATGACGACCCCGGCCCGCCTTGCCCGGGCGAGCAACACCTCGCGCACCGACGCCGCCTGGTTGGAGAGGGGGTAGAGCCTTCCGTCCTCCTCGGCCCAGGCCAGCCCGCAGTCCTCGAAGAACCCCAGGATATCGGCCAGCCAGGCATCCCCGGCGACAGCCGAGACAAACTCCGGGTCGTTGTAGCGCGCAGCCTCAAGCCGCAGGTTCGCGAAGTTGCAGCGCCCGTTGCCGGTGGCCAGGATGGTTCGCCCGCACTCCAGGTCGCGCTCGAGCACCACGACCTGGGCGCCCTTCTCGGCCGCAGCAATGCCCGCGGCCAGGCCCGAGGCCCCGCCCCCGCACACCACGACGTCGCAGCGCGCCGGCACGGCAACGCCCGCGGCCGCCTGCAGCGCCTGCTCGCGCACCTGCGCCCGCGACGGCCGCTTCTTGCCCGCGCCGTTTCCCGACACGGTGTCTGACCTGCGCCTGGTTGCCACGAAACTACCCGCGAAGGGCCTGGGTGAACTCGGCCACCGCGACCACGGTGTCCACCGCGTCGTCGAGAAGCCCGCTCGCGACCTTGGACTCGAAGAGCCCCTCGTCGCACGCCTGCGCGAGCGCGGGGTCGATGGGCAGCTGGCCCAAGGCCTCGATATCGAAGTGGTCGGCCGTCTCCTCAAGGCGAGACGGGCCAAAGGGGTAGATCTTCTTGCCGCAATCCGGGCAGCTCACGTAGGCCATGTTCTCGACCAGGCCAAGCACCGGCACGTTCATCATGTTGGCCATCTTGACGGCCTTGCCCACGACCATCTGCACGAGGTCCTGCGGCGAGCTCACGATCACCACGCCCTCGACGGGCAGGCTCTGGAAGACGGTGAGCGCCACGTCGGAGGTTCCCGGGGGCATGTCGACCAGCAGGTAGTCCAGCTCGCCCCAGGCGCACTGGCCCCAGAACTGCTTGATCGCGCCCGCCACCACGGGGCCGCGCCACAAGACGGGGTCGTCCTCGTTCTCGAGCACGAGGTTGGCGCTCATGATCTTGATGCCGCCCTCGGTCTCGACGGGAACGAGCAGGTTGTCCTGGGCATAGGCGCGCTTGCCGGAAAGGCCGAACATCTTGGGGACAGAAGGCCCGGTGACGTCTGCGTCCAAGATGCCCACGCGGGCGCCGCGGCGGGCCAGCTCGACGGCCAGGATGCCGCAGACCAGGGACTTGCCCACGCCGCCCTTGCCCGAGACGACGCCGATGACGTTCTTGATGGCGCAGCCCTCGGCCAGGCCCTCCTGGGTGGGAGCCGTGTTTTCCTGCGGCGTCGCGCTCTTCTCGCCTGCCGACCTCGACGCCTCGAACTCGCGGCGGATCTGCTCGCGCTCGGCTTCGTCCATGTGGGCCTCCAATGTTGGGTTCGCTGTGGTCGCGCGCCTTGTTTGGGCGCGCATGGTTTTCGAAACTCCTATTCTACTCGCCAGGGGCCGGCGGCGGTTGCGCGCAAAAGAGCGTCCGCAAAACCGATTGAACTAAATACAATGGTTGAGAAAACCTGCGAGGAGAGAAGCTTTGATGTCGTCTACCCAAGACCAACAAGACACGCGAACCCTGGAGCCCGTGCACGACCAAGACTCGTTTACCCTGGATTCCGAGGGCTTTACCTGTGAGAAGGTCTTCGACGAGCCCGAGGTCTGGCGCGTCTGCCTGCTCATGGGCCAGACGTTTTTGCCCTCGGTCAACGCCTTCGTGGTCTTGGACGAAGGCGACGCCTTGATCGTGGACTGCGGCACGGCCGACGACTATAACGACACGCGCCTCATGCGCGCCCTCGTGCGCCTGGGCGTCGACCCGGCGCGCGCCACGCTGTTCTGCACGCACGCCCACAACGACCATGCTGGTCAGGCGAGCGCCCTGGCCCAGGCAGGCGTCCAGGTCTGTGCATACGAGAAGACCGTCGACGACATGCTGTATTTGCCGACTGGAGAGAATCTCGATGCGATGGTTTCGCGTTTGATGCTCGAAGGCGTGGAGAGGGAAGAAGCGAAAGATCTCGCGAGCGCCATTTGGGCGCACAACATCGATCTTGCCGCGCAGGGCGTGAGCTGCCGTCCGCTGGCGGCCGACGACACGTTGACCTGCGGCCGGTTCACCTTCGAGCTGGTGCCCACCCCGGGCCACATGCCCGGACAGTGCGTCTTGTGGCTAGCCGAGAAGAGCCTTGCCTTCACGGGCGATGTCGTGCTGTTCGCCTGCTCGTCGTGCATCAGCTTCTGGGAGGGGACGGCGGACTCGCTGTCCCAGCAGCTGGCGAGCCTCGAGCGCCTGCGCGATTTGGGCATCGAACACCCCATGCTGGGCCACGGCGTGCCCGAGGGCGACCTTTCCGAGCGTTGCGAGAAGAACATCGCCCACCACCTGCGCCGCGCCGAGCGCGCCCTGGCCGCGGTGGCCGAGCACCCCGGCTCCACCGGCCTCGAGCTCGTGCCCCACCTGGGCTGGCGCGCCCCCTTCGACACTTGGGGCCAGGTACCGGCCCTGACCAGGTGGTTTTTGGTCTCCGAGAGCATCGCCCACCTCGATCGCCTCGTCGCTTTGGGCCAGGTTACCAGCGAGATTGACGAGCGCGGCCACCACCGGTACTTCTCGGCTTAAGAAGTTTTCTCGCCGGCTCGGGCAAAATGCAATGGGTTTGTGAAAGGTACTTGTACGTACAGGTGTTCTGAACTACACTGGTGAGCATTCGATAGAACTCTCACGGGAGACCTGTATGGCACAAGAATCCATCACCATCCGCGGCGCGCGCGAGCACAACCTTGCCAACGTCGACGTCGATATTCCCAGGGACAAGCTCGTGGTCATCACGGGCCTTTCCGGCTCGGGCAAGTCGAGCCTGGCCTTCGACACGATCTATGCCGAGGGTCAGCGCCGTTATGTGGAGAGCCTCTCGAGCTACGCCCGCCAGTTCCTGGGGCAGATGGACAAGCCGGACCTCGACTCCATCGACGGCCTTTCGCCGGCGGTCTCCATCGACCAGAAGACCACGTCGAGAAACCCGCGCTCGACGGTTGGCACCGTGACCGAGATATACGATTACCTGCGTCTTCTCTACGCCCGAATCGGCACGCCGCACTGCCCCGAGTGCGGCCGCGTGATCGAGCGCCAGACGACCGATCAGGTGGCCGATAAGGTCCTGGAACACGCCCAGGGCCGCCGTGCCTTTGTGCTGGCCCCGGTGGTCATCGGCCGCAAGGGCGAGTTCGCCAAGCTCTTCGAGGACCTGCAGAAGGAGGGCTTCTCCCGCGTGCGCGTCGACGGCGAGGTGCGCGACCTCGATGAGGACATCAAGCTCGAGAAGAAGCTCAAGCACGACATCGAGGTCGTTGTCGACCGCATCGTCGTGCGCGAGAACTCCCTTGGCCGCATCGCCGAGGCCGTCGAGCAGGCGACCAAGCTTGCCCAGGGCAAGGTGGCCTTCTGGCTTTTGCCCGACAAGAACGACCCCGAGCACATCCCCGGCGAGCTTCTCCAGTACTCCCTGGCCCTGGCCTGCCCCGAGCACGGCCACTCCCTGGACGACCTGCAGCCGCGCGATTTCTCGTTCAACGCCCCTTACGGCGCCTGCCCCGATTGCGACGGCCTGGGCTTTCGCAAGATCGTCGACGCCGAGGCCTTGATCGAGGACCCCTCGCTGTCGATTTCGCAGGGCGTCTTCGGCAGCCTCTTCGGCAAGTCGAACTATTGGCCGCAGATCTTCTCGGCCGTCTGTGCCCACCTGGGCGTGAGCGACAAGACTCCCTGGAAGGATTTGCCAAAGAAGGCGCAGGAAACCCTGCTCTCGGGCCTTGGCGAGAAGAAAATCAAGGTCGAGTACCACACTCTCGACGGTCGCGATACCAGCTGGTTCACGACATTTCCGGGCGTGCGCAAAGCGCTTTTCGACAAGTATCAAGAGACCACGAGCGAGACCATGCGGACCCACCTGGAGAAGTATATCCGCGAGGTCCCCTGCACGACCTGCAACGGTGCCCGTTTGAAGCCCGAGATCCTGGCCGTCACGGTGGGCGGCAAGTCCATCTGGGAGGTCTGCGAGCTTTCGTGCAAGGACGCCCTGGTCTTCTTCGAGGGGCTTGAGCTCACCGAGCGCCAGGCGTTCATCGCGGCCGCCATCGTAAAGGAGATTCTGGCCCGCCTGCGCTTCCTTGTGAACGTTGGCCTGGACTACCTCACGCTTTCGCGCGCCGCGGCGACCTTGTCCGGCGGCGAGGCGCAGCGCATTCGCCTGGCCACGCAGATCGGCGCGGGTCTCATGGGTGTTCTCTACATCTTGGACGAGCCCTCCATTGGCCTGCACCAGCGCGACAACGACCGCTTGATCGAGACCCTCAAGCGCCTGCGCGACCAGGGCAACACCGTTATCGTTGTCGAGCACGACGAGGACACCATCCGCGCGGCGGATTACGTGATCGATATGGGCCCGGGCGCCGGCGAGCTGGGTGGCCAGGTCGTGGCCGCGGGCACGCCTGCCCAGATCGAGGCCAACCCCGAGTCCATCACGGGCGCCTACCTCACGGGTGCCCGCATGATTCGCCTGCCCGAGAAGCGCCGCAACCCGCGCCGTGGTGCCATTAAGATCACCGGCGCTACCGCCAACAGCCTCAAGAGCGTGAGCGCCAAGGTCGAGCTGGGCACCCTGACGGTCGTCACGGGCGTCTCGGGCTCTGGCAAGTCCTCGCTCGTGACCGACACCCTGGCGCCCGCGCTTACCAACGCGGTCCATCGCTCCAAGAGGGAGGTGGGCCCCTACAAGAAGCTCGAGGGCGTTGAGCTCATCGATAAGGTCATCGATATCGACCAGTCGCCGATCGGCCGCACGCCGCGCTCGAACCCGGCAACCTACATCGGCCTGTGGGACGACCTGCGCGCCCTTTACGCCTCCACGCCCGAGAGCCGCATGCGCGGCTATGGGCCCGGTCGTTTCTCGTTCAACGTGTCTGGCGGCAGGTGCGAGGCCTGTAAGGGCGACGGGCAGATCAAGATCGAGATGAACTTCCTGCCCGACATCTACGTTCCCTGCGAGGTATGCCACGGCAAACGCTACAACCGCGAGACCCTCGAGGTCACCTATCACGGCAAGACCATCTCGGATGTCTTGGACATGACGGTGCACGAGGCCCTGGCCTTCTTCACCAACATCCCCAAGATCAAAAACAAGCTGCAGACCTTGCACGACGTGGGCCTAGGCTACATCCACCTGGGCCAGCCTGCAACGACCCTCTCTGGCGGCGAGGCCCAGCGCGTGAAGCTTGCCAAGGAGCTGCACCGCCAGCAGACGGGCAAGACCTTCTACATCCTGGACGAGCCCACGACCGGCCTTCACTTCGAGGACGTGCGCCAGCTTATCGAGGTGCTCGAGCGCCTGGTCGACGCCGGCAACACGGTGCT
>CAVAUD010000061.1:6208-12350 GCA_963591565.1 bacterium | reverse complement strand
TTTTATGGTCGCGGGGGCAGGATTTGAACCTACGACCTTCGGGTTATGAGCCCGACGAGCTACCAGACTGCTCCACCCCGCAATGTTGGGTGCGCGCTTGCGCAAGAAATGAATATACGCGCTTCTTTGCCACGAGTCAAATATATGGAGAAAGCTTCACAATCTACTCAGCAGGGGTCTCGGCATCTGTGTCGGCCTCAGCGGGAACAAGACCCGCCATCTGGGGCCAAGTGGCGAGAAGGCCTTGGCGAGAAGAAACCAGCACGTCATCGGGGACGGTGACCGCGGCGATCTTGTCGTCGGCGGGCATGCCGTCGTGCAGCGCGATGCCCGACTCGACAGGCCGCAGGTAGGTTGCCTGGGCCGCAGCCTTCTGGCCCTCCTCGCCACAAACGTAGTCGAACCAGGCCGTGACCTGGTCGGCATTGGCGCAGCCGGCCACGCGGGCCATGTAGGACGGCGCGACAAAGACGCCCTCCTCGGGCATCACGACGTCGACCATACCGGTGAGTTTGGCCAGCTCGCGGGCCTGCTGCTCGGGCATCAAGGCCGCCGTGGCAGTCCCCGCGACCAGTGCGTCGCCGACCGCGGACCCGCTTGCCAGGTACTTCAGGCCGCACGTCGCGGCAAAACCCTGCACAAAGGCCCACTGAGCCTCGGTCCCCAGCTGGCCTGCGGCCGCGGCAACCTTGTCGCCCGCGCACAACAGGCCCACAAGCTGCAGAAACCCGTCCTCGTCAGCCGTGGGGTCGGCCATACAGACCTGGCCGGAGAGGCCCGCGTTCGCCAAGCTCGCATAGCCCTTGATGCCCGAGCGGACCTTCTCGCCAAGCTCATGGCTCAAAACGATGGCGCAGGCCTCGCGACAAACCTTCTGCGGGCTGGCCAGCCCGGCC
This sequence comes from bacterium, assembly GCA_963591565.1. Lineage (GTDB taxonomy): Bacteria > Actinomycetota > Coriobacteriia > Coriobacteriales > Atopobiaceae > Paratractidigestivibacter. Next base: position 11,454 of record CAVAUD010000061.1, on the reverse strand, counting down.
ACCCCGTCGTAGCAGGAACGGTCCCCGCCCCAGACCACGTCGGCCGTCGTCGTTCCGCGCGCGACGTCGGCGGCAAGCTCGGCCTGCCACTCGGCGCACGTCATCGTCCGGACGTCGACCGCGATGCCGGTTTTCTTCTCAAAGGCGGGAACAAAGGCGTTGACCAGGGTGTCCGCGCAGCTCGTGTAGACGACCATCTTGCCCGCGGGCTCGACGTCGCCGCCGGCCTCCTCGGCGGAGGCGCCGGACCCGTCAGCCGTGCCGGCCTCTTCCGCGGCGTCGGTCGACATGCCGTTATCGTCCGCAAGTTGCGAGACCCCAAACGCCGCGCCGCCGGCAACCGCCGCGGCAGCAACCACTCCGCCCACGATGGCAGTCCTTCTCGTCACCTTGACCTGCGACAACTTCATCTATGCAAACCCTTTCGCGGCACCGCCGCCCTCAACCGGCCCGGCTGCCGGCCCCTTACAGACTCTCCAGCAGCTCGGCCATCGCCTTCTGCACCGCATGCTCGCGGTTCGACCCGATGACGCGCGTCGCCACCTGCTTGACCGCGTAGCGCGCGTTGTCCATGACGTAGGCCTGGCCCACGTAGCGCAAGAGGGCGTAGTCGTTCATCGAGTCGCCAAAGGCCAAAACCTCGCTGCGATCGATGCCGTAGTAGCGCAGCAGCTGCTCGACGCCGGTGGCCTTGCTCACGTGGCGCGGCGTGACGTCGATCCAGTGCGAGCCGCTCGGCAGGAAGGTGAACCACGCCGAAAGCTCGCGCTCAAGCACGTAGGCCATGTCCATTATCTGCGCCTGGTTCTCGCAATAGATTGAAGCTTTGATGATGTTGAAGTCCGGCGAGGGCGGGTCGAAGATCTGCTCGGCGCAAGGAAGGTCCTTGTCCAGCTCCTTGATGTAGGCGTCCTCGGTGTCGACCAGGTAGCTCTTCTCCTCGTCATAAACGGCCAGGTGAAGGCAGTCGAACATCTCGCAGGTGGTAAAGAGGCGCTGCACCGCCATGGCCGAGAAGACCTCACGGTCGAGAAGGACGCCGTCGGCATAGACCTGGGTGCCCAGGGCGGCCACGTAGTCCATCTGGTCCTTCACCGGGTCGAAGAAGCGGCGCAGCGTGCGATACCTGCGGCCCGAGCTCGCGCAGAACATCACGCCGCGGGCGCGCAGCTCGCGGATCAGGTCGAAGGTCTCGGGCGGGACCTGGGAGTTCTCGTCCAAAAGGGTGCCGTCCATGTCGCATGCGATGAGCTTGATCAAGGTCTTCTCCCCAATCTAAACGTTGCGGTCAAACAGCAGGTCGGGCGCGCGAACGCCCAGCCCAGCGGCTTAAAAGAGGTCCGGCGCTTCCTCGCCGGCCTGCGGAAAGGCGTCGAAGCGGTCGATGTGCATGAGGATCTGCTCGAGGTCGACGATCGCCCAGATGTGGGTCTTGCGCCGCTCGTTCTCCCAAATCATGAGGTCACGGTAGCCCGAGGTCTTGCGCACACCGAACCAGTTCATGTGCGTGATCTGGTCCACGTAGACGACCTTGCGCTTGCCCACCAGCGGGCGGATGACCACCGCGCGGGCCTGGGGCGCGCCTTCCTCGGCACGGCCGTCGGCACCGGCGTCGAAGATCTGCACCTTGTAGCGGCACAGCACGTACCAGGCAACGAACAGCGCCAGGCAGGCTCCGTCGAAGAAGCCCAGCACCGTGACGGGGTTGGCCGAGTAGACGCCCATGAGGCACATGATCGCCGTGAGGTCGCCGACAAAGGCCGTGACCAGCAGGCACAGCGCGATGCCGCGCGTGAACAGCGGCGGCACGACGTAGGTGTCGTGGTGGCTGTGGTGGCGCTCGGCGATGCGGAAGCTGGTGAAGAAGTGCTCGAACACGTTGGCGACCAGCGCCGGGACGGTCGAGATGAGCATGAGCAGGGAGATCACGAGGACGCTCCTAGTTGGCGGCCGGGGCCGGGGCGGGGGCCGGGGCCGCGTCGCCCGTCTCGCCGTCCACCGCGGCGAACTTGGCGACCAGCTTGGTGAGAAGGTCGACCGTGATCTCCAGGCTGCTCACCGGGATGAACTCGCGGATCGAGTGGGCGTTGTAGCCGCCGGTCGCGATGTTGGGGCAGGGCAGGCCGCGGAAGGTGAGCTGCGCGCCGTCGGTGCCGCCGCGGGCCGGGACCAGCACGGGCTCGATGCCCACCTCGCGGTTCGCCTCGACGGCAAAGTCAATGAGGCACTGGTCAGAGGGGGTGAACTTCTCCGCCATGTTGCGGTACTGCTGGCGGAAGCTCACCTCGACGGTGCCGGCGCCGTAACGGGCGTTCATGAAGGCGGCGATGCGGCGCAGGGTCTCCTGGCGCTCGTCGAAGCCCGCGGCGTCGAAGTCGCGCAGGATGTAGGAGAGGCGCACCTCGTCGGCCGAGCCCTGGATGTCGGTGGGGTGGTAGTAGCCCTCGCGGCCCTCGGTGTGCTCGGGGCGCTCGGCGGCCGGCACCATCTGCTGGAACTCGGAGGCCAGGGTAATGGCGTTGACCATGATGTTCTTGGCAGCACCCGGGTGAACCATCACGCCGTGGATCAGGACCTCGGCCGAGCAGGCGCTAAAGCACTCGTAGTTGATCTCGCCCAGGGTCTCGCCGTCGACGGTGTAGCCCCACTTGGCGCCGAGCTTGTCCAGGTCGAGAAGGGCGGCGCCGTGGCCGATCTCCTCGTCCGGCACGAAGGCGATCTTCAAGGTGGGGTGGGCCAGCTCGGGGTTTGCCACCAAGCGGGCGAGAAGTGCGCAGATCTCGGCCACGCCGGCCTTGTCATCTGCGGAGAGAAGCGTGCGCCCGTCGGAGCACACGATGTCCTGGCCCTCGAACTTGGCCAGGTCAGGCACCTTGTCGGGGGTCGTCTCGACGGTGACGCCGTCCACGACGCCGGCGACCAGGGGGCCGCCCTCGTAGTGCACGACGTGCGGCTTCACGCCGGCGGCCGGCGCGTCGGGGGCCGAGTCGATGTGCGAGCACAGCATGAGGGCCGGGGCCTTCTCCGACCCCGCCGACGCGGGCAAAGTCGCCGTCACGTAAGCGTGCTCGTCGACCGCGACGTCGACGCAGCCAATGGCGGCCAGCTCCTCGCCCAGGACGCGGGCCATCTCGTGCTGGCGCGGCGTCGAGGGGGTCTGGGCCTCGTTGGCCTCGTCGGACTGGGAATCTACCTGCACGTAGCGCATGAAGCGCTCAAGAACGTCACTCATTTACCGGGCCTTTCTCTGGTTGTTTCGCAGGTCTAAGAATAGCGGCTCGAGGTAAGCCGCGACGCCGGATTCGTCGCATGATTTGGTAACGTGGTCGGCCGCCTCGAGCGCGCAGGGCAGCGAGTTGGCCATCGCCACGCCGTCGCCGGCCGCCGCGAGCATCGTGAGGTCGTTCTCGGAGTCGCCGAAGGCCACGGTGTCTGCCATGTCGACGCCCAGGTAGTCGCACAGCCACGCGAGGCCCGCGCCCTTGTGGGCATCCGTGTGGGTGATCTCGATGTTGGTGGGAAGCGAGGACGTGCGGCGCAGGCCGGGGTTGGCGTCAACGACGTCCCAAACCTGCTGCTTGGAGGCCTCGTCCAGGAAGAAGACGTTGATGCGACAGACCGAGCCGCAGCTGGAAAGAAGCTCCTCGAAGCTGCCGTGGTAACGTTCGCGCACGTCCTTGATCTGGACGCGCGTGGGCTCGTCGATGTTCATCTCGTCGAGGTAGTGCCAGCGGTCGTCGAAGGTGTAGACCTTGCCGTCGGCAAAGACGTCGAAGGTCACCGGCAAGTCCTTGACCTGGGCAAAGAGGTCCGCGACCACGGCCTTGTCGAGACAGACCTCGTGAAGGGTCTCCATCGTGTTGGCGTCGCAGACCAGGGCGCCGTTGCAGCAGACGGCGTAGCGCACGCAGTCGTGGGCGACCATCTGGGCCGGCACGCCGTTGACGTTTCTGCCGGTACAGGGCACAAACTGGACACCCAGCTCGTCGGCGGCCGCCAGGGCGAGCTCGTTTTTCTCGTCTACGGCCTTGTGCGAGTCAAGAAAGGTGCCGTCCATATCAACAAAGACCAGCTTAAGCATGGTGGGTCCTCCCCCGGCGCCTCGAGCGGGCGCCCTCGTTGGCGTAACGGGTGCCATTTTAAACCCGCGGGCCCTTCTCGCCTGCGTCATTTGACGGCGAGAAGGGCCCGCGAGAGGTCCGGTATGTGAGATGGGCTGGGACCGGGGCGTCGCAGCTGCCGGCGCCGGGCCCTTGACCTGCGACGTTACGCCGCGGGCTGAGCCAGGACGGTGCCCTCGGGGAAGGCGCGACGGAAGACGAAGCGCGCGATGGGGCCGGCGACCAGCAGGTTCCACGGCAGGGCCATGACGAAGTTCCAGGGGATGTTGGTCAGCCACGCCATGGGGACGACCGAGAGGGTGCCGGCGTGGATCGCGCCCTCGAAGGCGCCGTAGAGCGACATGATGAAGACCATCGGGAAGACCATGCAGGTAGAGACCGCGAGCGTCATGGCGCGCGGGCTCGACTTGCCGGGGGTCACCAGGTACTTGAAGGCGAAGCCCTTGGCCAGCGGGCTGGCGATGAACCAGTCGCAGAGCATCGCGAAGACGTAAGCGGGCGGGAAGCCGAGCCACGCGTCGGCCAGGACAGACAGGCTGACCTCGCCGTTCATGCGGGCAACGTTGTAGATGCTCATCCAAAGCACCATCAAGAAGCACATGATGAAGGTGAACAGAAGGCTCTCGCGCTTGTTTTTGGGCATGCTATATAACTCCTTGAAACATAAAAATCCCCGGCTAACAGCAATAAACAGCAGCATGCAGCGTTGGCCGGGCGGGCTAGCCATTATTGATATATTTCAAATTTTTTCGTAAGCGACTTTTGGGGCGCTCACAAAAGTTACTCAACGCGGCGGAGAAGGACGTAGCGGTTGAGGTCCTGGGTGCGGCCGTCCGCGTCGAAGCGGTCGACTTCGCGCAGGTGAACGGGGCTGTTTGCGTTGTGGGCGGCGAGAAGGTCGTCTATCTCGGCGTCGGTAAAGTGGTGGCAGTAGCGGTAGGCGTCCTCGTCCTGCTGCCAGCCCAGGAGGTGGTCGCCGGGGTCGAGTCGCGCTGGGTCGTAGGTTGCAAAGGGTTGGTTGACCTGGGCACGGGCCTCTGCCGCCGCGACTTTTGCCTGCATGCGAGGGTCGTTCATGAAGGCCCAGAAGGAGACGGCGATGAGGCCTCCCGGCTTGGCCGAGGC
>CAVAUD010000061.1:0-5763 GCA_963591565.1 bacterium | reverse complement strand
ACCAGCTCGGCCGCAAAATCTCGGTCCAAAGTGCCCTCCCCCGCCGAATTGTCACCAACATCGCGCCTAACCATACTACAGAGGGCTGCGGACGAGCCGCCATCGAAGCTCGCGCGACCTTTTCCACTTTAAATTTGACTTCCACGAGTAGCCCCTTGCAGCCAACTGGGCAAACGTCGGCGAAAATGCCTTGGCTACTGGCTGAACCCAAATTTAAAGTGGAAAAGGTCGCTCGGGATTTAGCGAAGGCAGCCTCGACTAGAATATTGGCCCATGGAACACATCATTTTGCAGATACTCGAGCGCCTGCGCGCCGGCCAAGACGTGGGCGACCGCGTCCTTGGCAAGCTCATCTATGCCGAGAAGCGCCGCGACCCGCAAGCCGCAAGCAGCCTTGCCAAGCGCCAGCTGCTCCCCTTCTACCTGCGGGTTAAGGAAGAAGAGCCGCAGCACTGGGCAACCTGGGGCGTGACCGAGGACCTCGAGCGCGCCCTTGTGGCCGCCCTGCGCATCAAGCCGCGGCGCACGGCGTCGGGCGTGGCGACCATCACGGTCATCACCAAGCCCTGGCCGTGCTCGGGAGACTGCCTGTTTTGCCCCAATGACCTGCGGATGCCCAAGAGCTACCTGCACGCCGAGCCCGCCTGCGCCCGCGCCGAGCAGAACTGCTTCGACCCCTACCTGCAGGTGAGCTCGCGCCTGACCGCCCTCTCGCAGATGGGCCACGCGACTGACAAGATCGAGCTCATCGTGCTCGGCGGCACCTGGAGCGACTACCCCCAGGCCTACCAGGTCTGGTTCGTGCGCGAGCTCTTTCGTGCCCTGAACGACCACGCCGTGGCCGATGTCGCCGCGAACCCTATGCTCAACACCGCCGAGGCAGGCCGCCGGGACGCCGCCGCGGCCCTCAACGCCACCCCGGACCAGCTTCTGCCGCCTGGGGTCGCCGCCCGCCGCGAACAGTATCGCCAGGCCGGCATTCAAACCAACGAAGCCCAGCTCGCAGCCGCAGTAAAGCCCCTTCAAGACGCCATCACCCAAAACCAAGGCGGCGAGAAGGGCGCTTACAACAAGGCTGTCCGCACGCTCTACGGCAAGGGCAGCCCCTGGGAGGCCGTCGCCGCCTGGCAAACCGCGACCCTCGAGGACCTCGACCGCGAGCACAAGGCCAACGAAACCGCACGTCATCGCGTCGTCGGGCTCGTCGTCGAGACCCGCCCCGATGCCGTGACGCCACAAGCCCTCACCCTCATCCGCCGTCTTGGCGCGACCAAGATCCAGATGGGAATCCAATCCGTCGACCAGCACCTCTTGGACATCAATAATCGAAGCATCTCGGTCGAGCAGATCGAGCGGGCCTTCACCCTGTCCCGCCTTTACGGCTTCAAGATCCACGCCCACTTCATGCTCAACCTCTTGGGCGCCACACCCGCATCGGACAAGGCCGACTACCAGCACTTCATTGATGACCCGGCCTTCCGCCCGGACGAAGTCAAGCTCTACCCCTGCTCCCTTATCGAAACCTCGCGCCTGTGCCAGGAATATGCCCGCGGCACCTGGGCCCCCTACACAGAAGACGAGCTTCTCGACGTCCTCGCAGACGACATCCTGGCCACGCCCGCCTACTGCCGCATCAGCCGCATGATCCGCGACTTTAGCTCCAACGACATCGTGGCCGGCAACAAGAAGCCCAACCTTCGCCAGCTCGTGGAACGTCGTCTTGCCGAGAAGGGCGCAGGCGCCCGCGTGCAGGAGATCCGCTACCGCGAGATCTCGACCGCATCCGTCGACCTCGATGACCTGGCCCTTGACCAGGTCACCTACGACACCGCCGCCACGCGCGAGCACTTCTTGCAGTGGGTGACGCCCCAAAACCAGATCGTCGGCTTCCTGCGCCTGTCCCTACCAAACCAGGACTTCATCACCGCCAACGCCACGGACCTTCCCGTCGCGCCCGGCGAGGCCATGATCCGCGAGGTCCACGTCTACGGCGTGGCCGCGCAGGTCGGCGCGCACAACGCCGCCGCGCAGCACCAAGGCCTGGGCCATCGCCTCATCGCGCAGGCCTGCGAGCTAGCCAAAGAGGCCGGCTACACCCACGTCAACGTCATCAGCTCGGTGGGAACCCGCGAGTACTATCGCCGCCAGGGTTTCGTCGACCACGGTCTCTACCTGCGCAAACCCATCTCGTAGGCACCCGGCCGCACCACAGTCCGCACGGTCTTCTCGCCGCCCACCGCGCCTTTCTCGCCGTTGACACAGTTCACAAAGCGTTAACACGATGAGGGTTGCGCGCCCGCACTCCACCGGAGTAAAGTGTCACCCAACGCGCAGACGACGACCAAAGGAGAGGAGCGCCCAAATGTCCAAGCACATGAACAACTGGTGGTGGCGCAACTCGATTTCCTTCGGTCAGTCGTGAGTCTGTCGCGCCATATATCCGCGAACATGAGGGCTCCCGGTTTGACCGGGAGCCCTTTTTTGTTCAACCAGCCATCCTAAAGAAGGAGAAAACAACATGTCCCAGGCAACCGACAACCAGCAGGCCCGCACCGTCACCGCACAGGCCAACAACACCGGAATCCTCGACGTCAAGTCCCTCGTTCTTCTCGCCATCCTGCTGGCCGCGGGCTTCATCTTAAACATGACGCTCGGCAACGCCCTGGCCATCGTGGGCATCAAGCCGCAGTTCATCATCGCCGCCTACTCGCTGGCCATCATCTTGACCCGCGCGAACTTTGTCCAGGGCGCCATCTTTGGCATCCTGGCCGCCTGCGTGGCCCAGCTCACGACCTCCATCCCCGGCCTCAACTTCGTGACCGAGCTGGCCGGTGCCCTGGTCATGGTCGCCCTGGTCAAGGTCAACCTTGGCGGCGAGAAGGTCAACCCGCTGATCGCCACCTTTGTCACGACGCTGCTCTCGGGCGCCCTCTTCGCCGTGATCGGCACCCTCATCATGGGCGGTGCGCTGGGAACCGCGCTGGTCAAGGTCCCGCTGGTCCTGGGCACCGCGGTCTTCAACGCCGTCGTGGTCGAGGCCCTGAGCCTTCCCCTCAAGAAAGTCCTTTCCAAATAGGAAACATTGAACCTCTAAGATTGAGGGCGCTGGCCGCCGCGCGCGACCAGCGCCTTTATCGTTACAACGTTGTACCAACGCCGGGCGCCTGGCCGGTGCCACCGCACCACCTCACCACCGCGCGCCCGCGACCAGAGAGGCTCTCATGAGCACCCAGACCCAGACCCCCATCATCGAGCTGCGCGACGTCTCGTTCACCTACGGCACCGAGGCCAACGCCGCGCCCCAGCCCGCCCTGAGCCACGTCTCGCTCTCGATCGCCCCCGGCGAGTTCGTGGGCGTCATCGGCTCGGCCGGCTCGGGCAAGTCGACGCTCACCTCCCTCATGAGCGGCGCCATCCCCCACCACTTCAACGGGCAGCTCTTTGGCGCCGTGCTGGTGGACGGCCGCGACACCTGCGAGGTCAGCCTCACCGACATCTCGCGCATCGTGGGCAGCGTCCTGCAGGACATCGACGCCCAGATGGTCGCCCCCGTCGTCGAGGACGAGCTGCTCTTTGGCCTGGAGAACTACGGCGTGCCGCACGACCAGATCGAGGAGCGCATCGCGCAGACCTTAGAGACCGTCGGCATCTCTGACCTGCGCCATCGCGAGATCGCGACCCTCTCGGGCGGGCAGAAGCAAAAGGTCGCCATCGCCGCGATCCTGGCGCTCGCCCCGCGGGTCCTGGTCCTCGACGAGCCCACCGCGGCCCTCGACCCCGCCAGCTCAAAGCTGGTCTTCGAGACCCTTCGCCAGGTCAACCGCCAGGCGGGCATCACCGTCGTGGTCGTCGAGCAAAAGGTCGCCCTGCAGTGCGAGTACTGCGACCGCATCCTCATCATGTCCGACACGCGCCTGGCCTTCGACGGGGCGCCCCGCGAGGTCTTTAGCCATGCCGCGGAGCTGCGCGAGATGGGCATCGACTCGCCGCGTGTGGCGAGAATGGCCAACAGCCTGGCCGCCGCCGGTCTTCTCCCTGCCAACGCAGGCCCCTGCCTCAACGTGGCCGAGGCAAAAGACCTGGTAACCCGCCTTTTAGCCGAGAAGGGCACGGGGGCCGTCCCGGCCGTCTCGCCAACGACGTCGCGCCACAAGCCGGCCGGCGCCTCCGCGGCCGCGACCGGCCACGAGCCCGTCATCGAGCTCACCGACGTCACCTTTAGCTACGGCGCGGGCGCGGCCAGCGTGAACGACCTCAACCTCAAGGTCTACCCCGGCGAGCTCGTGGGCGTCATCGGCCAAAACGGCGCCGGCAAGACGACCCTCACCAAGCTCTTGAACGGCCTTTTGCGCCCCAGCAAGGGCAGCGTCTACGTGGCCGGCATGAACACGCGCGAGGTCCCCACCAGCAAGGTCGCGGCCAAGTGCGCCACCCTCTTCCAGAACCCGGACCGCCAGATCTGCAAGGAAACCGTGCTGGAAGAGATCGCCTTTGGCCTCGAGCTTCACGGCACGCCTGCCGAGGAGGCCCGCCGTCGCGCCGCGGCCACGGCCGAGCGCTTTGACCTGGACCCGGCCGCCTCGCCCTTCTCGCTTTCGCGCGGCAAGCGCCAGCTCGTGGCCCTGGCCTCGGTCGTCGTCCTCAACCCGCAGGTCGTCCTTCTCGACGAGCCCACCAGCGGCCTCGACTACCGCGAGTGCATGACGGTCATGGAGACCGTGCGCGAGATGGCCGAGAGGGGCTGCGCCGTCGTGATGGTCTGCCACGACATGGAGGTCGTCTCGGACTTCGCCGAGCGCCTCGTCGTCATGGCGGGCGGGCGCATCCTGGCGCAGGGCGACGCCGCCGAGGTCTTTGCCAACGACGCCCTGATGAAGGCCGCCTACGTAGCTCCGCCGCAGGTCATCGCCCTGACGAAGGAGCTTTCGCGCGACGTCTCGCCCGCGTTCGACAAGATATCCGAGGTCGGCAACCTCGTCGACGTCATTAAGGAGATGGTCGCCCATGACTAACGTCATCGACTACGTGGCCGGGGACTCCTTGCTGCACCGCCTGAACCCCGTGACCAAGCTCGCCCTGGCCGCCGGCATCATCATCGCGACCTTCCTGGGCACCACGTATCCCCTGCTCATCGGCCTTCTCGTCGTGACCTTTGCGCTGGCGGCCTACGCCAAGTCGACGGCCGGGCTCATCTCGCTGGCAAAGCTCATGGTGCCGCTGGCCCTGGTGATGCTCGTGCTGCAGACGGTCTTCATCCGCACCGGAGACCCGGTCTTTGCCTGGGTCACGACCGACGGCCTTCTCACCGGCAGCAAGGCGGGCCTTCGCCTGCTGGGCGTGGCGCTGCCGCTCATCCTGATGCTCACGGTGACGCAGCTGGGAGATTTGGCCAACGCCGTCGTCGAGGTGCTGCACGTGCCCTACCGCTACGCCTTCACCTTCACGACGGCCCTGCGCTTCGTGCCCGTCTTTAGCCAGGAGATGAACGCGATCATGGAGGCCCAGACGGCCCGCGGCATCGAGTACGACACCAAGAACCCCATCAAGAAGATGCAGCTCATGCTGCCGCTGTGCATTCCTCTGCTGGTGAGCTCGGTCGCCAAGACCGACGCGACGGCCCTCGCCGCCGAGCAGCGCGGCTTCTACCTGCGCACGCGCGAGAGCAGCTACAAGCGCTACCCCATGCTCGCCCGCGACTTCGCCGTGCTGGCGGCAAGCGTCGGCCTTATCGTTTTGGGCGTTTTGTTCTAGGCTTGGGGGCGG
>CAVAUD010000060.1:0-12635 GCA_963591565.1 bacterium | reverse complement strand
CCCGCGGCCTTCTCGCCGAGAAAGACGGCCGCCTGGCCCCCACGCAGTCCGGCTGGCTCTTGGGAAACGAGCTCTACGGCGCCCTGTGGGACCTGGCCCCCGGCGAGGTCTTCTCACTTGAGGCCTAGGCCCTCGAGCTGCCCAAACCTGCCCTCGGCTTGCAAACGCCCGCGCGATTTGGCATTGTGGGGACATCAAAAACCAAACGTTAGGAGCGGACATGCCGGGTAAGCGCGACGACGTCATTAGCTGGGACGAGTTCTTCATGCGCGTGGCCATCGCGGCCAAGCTGCGCAGCAAGGACCCCAACACGCAGGTCGGGGCCTGTATCGCCGACACCAACCACCGCATCTTGTCCGTTGGCTACAACGGCACGCCCACCGGCCTCGACGACGACGAGTTCCCCTGGCAGACGACCGACGACCCCCTCAACGACAAGCACAACTACGTCATCCACGCCGAGGCCAACGCGATCCTCAACTACCGCGGATCGCTCAAGGACATGGCCGGCGGCACCGTCTATGTGACCCTTTTCCCTTGCCGCGAGTGCGCAAAGACCCTGGTACAGGCCGGTATCGGCGAGGTCGTCTTCTTGGACGACAAGTACCACGACACCGAGGACGGCAAGATCTCGCGCTCGATCCTCGACCGCTGCGGCATCACCTATCGCCAGGTCGTCGTCGAGGCGTAGGCGCCCTTGGCCGGCGGCCAGGCTTCTAGGGTTCTTCTGTCGTTAGGTTTGAGACTCGCGGGGCTGGATATAATCAACCAGGACCCGTTTAGCCCCAAGACCTAGGAGTCTTTTCGCATGGCTTCGATGAACGACAAGGACTACTACGCCGTACTTGGTGTCGAGAAGGACGCCACCACGGCCGAGATACGCAAGGCTTTCCAGCAAAAGGCGCGCAAGCTCCACCCCGACGTCAACAAGGCGCCCGACGCCGAGGAGAAGTTCAAGGAGGTCTCGGAGGCCTACGCCGTCCTCTCCGACGAGGAGAAGCGCAAGCGCTACGACGCCATGCGCAGCGGCAACCCGTTTGCCGGCGGCTACGGCTCAAGCCCCGCGGGCGCCGGTGGCCGCGGCTACTACACCGGCGGCGGCCCGTACAGCTGGGGCCCCTTCGGCGGCAGCTACACGAGCACCTCCCGCAAAAGCTCGCGCGCCTACAACCCCAAGGCGGGCGCCGACTTCACCATGGACGTCGACCTCACCGCTGAGCAGGCAAAATCCGGCTGCAAGCGCGGCGTGACCTACCAGCACTACGTGAGCTGCGGCGTCTGCCACGGCGCCGGCTCCGTCGAGTCCGAGCACTCCCAGACCTGCCCGACCTGCGCCGGCCGCGGCAACATCGAGATCGACCTGGGCTCCATCTTTGGCATCGGCGTCATGCAGATGACCTGCCCGGAGTGCGAGGGCACCGGCCGCGTCGTGGCCAACCCGTGCTCCGCCTGCGGCGGCTCGGGCCGCACCTTGAGCGCCTCCGAGGTCGTGGTCGACATCCCGGCGGGCTCCCACGACGGCGACGAGGTGCGCGTCAAGGGCAAGGGCAACGCCGGCACCAACGGCTCGTCTGCCGGCGACTTCGTGGCCCGCGTCTGCGTGGCCTCCGAGCGCCTGACGTCTGCCCAGGCCAACGGCTTCTACCTCATCGGCTTCGTCATCCCGTTCATCGTGATCGGTCTTCTCACCGGCGGCTTGGGCTCCATCGGGCTCTTCGTCGTCCTGGCCTGCCTCTTTGGCGCCTTCGTCATCGTGAAGGACGGCGTGAAGTTCAGCTCCGGCTGGTGGAGGCACGCGGGTGCCGCCCTTGGCAACGGGGCCAGCTCGGGCGTGACCTTCGCGATCCTCTTCTTCCTGCTGTTCTCCTGCCAGGGGCTCGGCGCCAGGGGATACATGGGCGGCCCGGGATATTAGGCCCAAAGTGGGGTATAGTTTTTAAGCTTTGCCGAGAAGAGCGTCGCGGCCCGCGGCCGCTTGTCTCGGCAAAGAAGTTCTGCGTTAAGCACGTGTTTTGTGGGGATTGGTGAGATTGCAACCGAAGAACGATTACTACGAGGTGCTCGAGGTGCCTCGCGACGCCGACGCTAAGACCATCAAGAGGGCCTTTCTCAAGAAGGCCAAGAAGCTTCACCCCGACGTGGCGACAGAGGCCGACGCCGAGGAGAAGTTCAAAGAGGTAAACGAGGCGTACTCGGTTCTCTCCGACGACCAGAAGCGCGCGAACTACGACCGCTACGGCGACCCGGACGGCCCCGCCGGCTTTGGCGGCGGCGGTGACTACGTCGACATCTCCGACATCTTTGGCGGCTCCGGCGGCTTCTCCGACATCTTCGACTCGTTCTTTGGCGGCGGGCGCGGCAGCGCGGGCAGCCAGACCCGCACCCGCGGCCGCGACATGGGCATTCGCCTGCAGATCAGCCTGGCCGAGGCGGCCAGCGGCTGCACCAAGACCCTCTCGTACGAGCGCCTGGCCCCCTGCGACGACTGCGACGGCACGGGCGTCGCCCACGGCGGCAAGGTCTGCACCTGCGAGCGCTGCCACGGCACCGGCCGCGTGATCGAGGCCCAGCGCACGATCTTCGGCACCATGCAGACCCAGTCCACCTGCCCCGTCTGCCGCGGTACCGGCAAGACCGTCGACAAGCCCTGCGAGACCTGCGACGGCCAGGGCCGCACGCCTTCCCGCGAGAAGGTCGAGGTCCAGATCCCGGCCGGCATCCACTCTGGCCAGTCCGTGACCGTCGAGGGCCGCGGCGAGGCCGGTGTGCGCGGCGATAGCTGCGGAAACCTCGTCGTCTCGGTCGAGATCCGCGACGACGAGCGCTTCGAGCGCCAGGGCGACGACCTCTACTGCAGCGTCAAGGTCGACTCCCTCGAGGCCATCGTGGGCACGACCGTCACGATCGACGGCATCCTGGACGGCGAGAAGGTCACCGTCGAGGTCCCGGCCGGCTGCCAGTTTGGCCAGCACGTCGTGGTCGAGCGCCGCGGCATGCCGCGCATGGGCATGATCGCCCGCGGCAACCTCGTGGCCGTCGTCCAGGTCGAGACGCCCCAGGACCTCGACGCCAAGCAGCTGCTCGAGATCGCGGCGATGGTCTCGGCCCGCTCCATGGGCGCCGGCGACGTCGCCAACCCCTTCGAGGACGACGCCAAGTGACGTTAAAGGTCGCCCTGACAAACCTGGGCTGCCGCGTGAACCGCGTGGAGCTCGACATGATGGCCAATCGCCTCGAGGCGGCCGGCGCCGTTTTGGTGGACGAGAAGGACGCCGCGTGCGTCGTGATCAACACCTGCGGCGTCACCGGCGAGGCCGAGGCCAAGAGCCGCAAGGCCGTGCGCCACGCGGCTTCGCTTCCCAATAAACCGCTGGTCATCGCCACAGGTTGCGTGGCCAGCCTCTTCTCGGCGGAGCTTGAGGCCTTGGGCGAGAACGTCTGCGTCCTGGCCGATAAGCGAGCTGTGGCCGGTCATATCCTGGCGGCGTTTGAGGGGCAGTGCGTACCGGGGGAGAGCGACGAGCAGGCCGGCTCGGCCGTCGACGCCGCCGTCCCTGTCCACGTGACCCCGACGGGCCGCACTCGCCCCGGCATCCAGGTCCAGGACGGCTGCGACAACCGCTGCACCTACTGCATCATCTGGAAGGCTCGCGGCAAGGCTCGCTCCTTCGACCCGCAAGGCATCGTCGACGAGGTCAACGCCTCGATCGAGCGCGGTGCCCACGAGGTCGTCCTCACCGGCATCAACCTGGGCGATTACCGCTGGGAAGGCGAGGCCGGCGCCACGATGCGCCTGCCCGACCTTCTCGACCTGGTGCTTTCGCGCACCTCGATCGAGCGCGTGCGCCTCTCGTCCATCGAGCCGCCCGACGTCACGGCAGATCTCGTCTCGCTCATGGCCGCCTCGCAGGGTCGCGTGGCCCCGTTCCTGCACATCTGCCTGCAGTCCGGCTGCGACGAGACCCTGCGCCGGATGGCGCGCGTCTACCGCACCGACCTCTTCCGCCAAAACGTCGAGCGCGCCCGCGACCTTCTCCCCACCTTGGCCGTGGGCACCGACCTCATCGTCGGCTTTCCCGGCGAGACGGACGAGCAGTTCGCCGAGTCCCTCGCTTTTTGCGAGGAGATGCGCTTCGCCAAGATGCACATCTTCCGCTACTCCAAGCGCCCCGGGACGCCCGCGGCCGCCTTCCCGGACCAGGTTCCCGCCGAGGTCATGGCCGCGCGCTCGAAAGAGGCCCACGCCCTGGCCGCCAAGATGCGCCTGGCAGAGGCCCAAAAACTCGTCGGCCAGACGGACCTCGCCCTGGTCCAGTACCCGGGCCGCGCGGTCTCGGGCGGCCTTTTCGACGTGGCCGTCGACCCCGCCTGGCCGGTCGACTCGCTGCACGCCGTTCGCCTCGAGTCCGTGCGCGATGACGCGACGCTCGTCGGAAGCGGGCTTTAACTCTGCGCCCGTGCCGCTATCATGGTGAGGTACGCCGCGCACGACCGTTGGAGGAGCATGGAGCCGACCCAAGTCAGACTGACGATTCCCGATTCCGTAGACCCGGGCACCCTTATGGGCCCCGCAGACAACCTCCTGCGCCGTATCGAGGGCTCCTTCGACGCGATGGTGTCGGTCCGCGGAGACCAGATCTCTATCAGCGGCCCCATCGACGAGGTCCAGCGCGTGACCACGGTCTTCTCGCGCCTGATTTCCCAGGTAGAGGCAGGGGAGAAGCCCACGGTCGCAGACGTCGACCTTCTCATCGACCACGTGAACCACGGCGCCTCGGGCCTCGACCGCGTCTCCGACGACATCCTGCTCACCTACCGCGGCCGCGCCCTGCGCCCCAAGACGCCGGGCCAGTCTCGCTACATCGAGGCCATCCGCAGGAACACCGTGACCTTTGGCATGGGGCCTGCCGGCACCGGCAAGACCTACCTGGCCATGGCCATGGCGGTCGCCGCCTTCAAGCGCAAGGAGGTCGGCCGCATCGTCTTGTGCCGCCCGGTCGTCGAGGCGGGCGAGAGCCTGGGCTATCTTCCCGGGACCCTGCAGGAGAAGCTCGACCCCTATGTGCGCCCGCTCTACGACGCGCTCTTCGACATGACCGACATGGAGCGAGCGAACACCCTCATTGAACAGGGCGTTATTGAGATCGCCCCTCTCGCCTACATGCGCGGCCGCACTATGAACGACGCCTTCGTCATCCTGGACGAGGCGCAAAACACCACGCCCGAGCAGATGAAGATGTTCCTCACGCGCCTGGGCTTTGGGTCGAAGTTCGTCATCACCGGCGACGTCTCGCAGCGCGACCTCAAGGGCGCGAGCGGCCTGGAGGTCGCCCGCCGCGTGCTGGACGGCGTCGACGACATCGCCTTCGTCGAGCTGGGGAGAAACGACATCGTCCGCCACACGCTGGTCGCCAAGATCGTTGACGCCTACGCGCGCGACGCAAAGAGAAACGAGGCCTGATTTATGGCAACCGAGACAAACGAGCCGCAGGTAAACGAGTACGACATCGTGAACGAGGAGGAGCTTTCCTTCCCCTTGTCCCACATGCAGATCGCAGATCTTCTGGACGCCGTCTTGGCGCACGAGAAGGTCGAGCGGCCCTGCATGTGCTCGGTCTCCATCGTGGCCGACGACGAGATTCGCGAGACGAACCTCGAGTGGCGCGGCGTCGACGCCGCGACCGACGTCGTGAGCCTCGAGTGCGAGCGCCCCGACGACCCCGACCTTGCCCCCGGCGAGCCCTGTGAGCTGGGCGACATTATCCTGGCCCCGGCCTACATCGAGGCCCAGGCCGCCCGCTTTGGGACGACGTTCGCCGACGAGTGCCGCCTGCTTCTGGTCCACGGTTGCCTGCATCTCTTGGGCCACGACCACCTCGACGAGGAGGAGGCCCAGGCCATGGAGGCCCTGGAGGATAAGATCCTCTCTGCCGTTGAGACCGACGGCACCCTGGGCCACGTCGTCATCACCCGCCACCGTACCGAGGACGACGCATGATACCGGGCAAAAAGGGCGACCACCCCTCGTTTCTCCAGAGCTTCGGCTACGCTTTCAAGGGCCTCGCCTTCACGTTTAGGACCGAGCGCAACATCAAGGTCATGCTGGGGGCGGCCGCGGCCGTCGTCGTCTTGGGCTTCGTGCTGGGGCTCGACGTCACAAGCTGGGCAATCGTCCTTCTCTGCTGCGGCGTCGTCCTTTGCGCGGAGCTCTTGAACACCGCCATCGAGACCGTTGTCGACCTCGTGAGCCCCGAGTACGACGCCATGGCGGGACATGCCAAGGACGTCGCCGCCGCGGCCGTCTGGATCCTCTCGGCCTTCGTCGGCGTCGTCGGGCTTCTCGTCTTTGGCAGCGCCATCATCGCCAAGCTGGGCTAGGGGAGAGGCGCGCGGCCTTCGGCGATCTGCTCGCCGCGCGCCTGCCCCAAGCCTTCGAATACCTTATAAGGAGTTATGCACATGTCCCAAAGCACCAACGCGTCCGATAAGCCCTTTACCAGCGGCTTCGTGGCCCTCGTCGGCCGCCCCAACGCCGGTAAGTCGACCCTTCTCAACGCCTGCATGGGCGAGAAGATCGCCATCACGAGCCCTGTCGCGCAGACCACGCGCAAGCGCATGCGCGCCGTCATCAACACCGACAACTCCCAGCTCGTGATCATCGACACCCCGGGCCTGCACAAGCCCAAGGACGCCCTGGGCAGCGAGCTCAACAAGTCCGCGCTGGGCGAGCTGGCCGACGCCGATGTCGTGGCCTTCCTCATCGACGCGACCAAGCCCGTGGGCACGGGCGACGAGTGGGTCGCCAAGCACGTGGCAAAGGCCGACGCCGACTACAAGCTGCTCGTTCTCACCAAGGCCGATATCTCCAAGCCCGAGCAGATGCAGGCCCAGCTCGAGGCCGCGCAGAAGCTCTGCGACTTCGACGACGTCATCGTGACCTCGGCCACCGAGGGCTTCAACGTCGACGGCTTCGTGGACCTCGTCTCGGCCCACCTGCCCGAGGGCCCCCGCTGGTTCCCCGAGGGCATGGACACCGACACCACCGACGAGGAGCTCGTCGCCGAGTTCGTGCGCGAGAAGCTCTTCTTGAACCTCAAGCAGGAGCTGCCGCACTCCGTGGGCGTCATGTGCGAGGACGACATCGAGATCGCCAAGGACGGCCACGCCTCGATCTCGTGCGTGATCCTCGTCGAGCGCGAGGGCCAGAAGGGCATCGTCGTGGGCAAGGGCGGCTCGATGATCAAGAAGGTGGGCATCGAGGCCCGCCGCGACATCGAGCGCCTGATGGGCCGCAAGGTCTTCCTCGACCTCAAGGTCCGCGTCGAGCCCCAGTGGCGCCGCAACGCCAACATCATCGCCCGCCTGGGCTACTCGGTCGAGGACGAGTAGGGCAGCCGGCATATCCGCCCAGCTCAGACGCGCATTTTGGCACAGAGAAGAACATACACGGCGACCGCCACGGTCATCGGCCGCACCAAGCTCGGCGAGACGGACCTCATCTTGACCCTTCTCACCACAGAGGGCGAGCTCATGCAGGCCGTTGCCAAGGGGGCGAGAAAACCAACGGGCAAGCTCGCGGGCAAGGTCCAGCTCTTCTCGGCCTGCGACTTCTTGGTGGCCAAGGGCCGCAGCCTTGACGTGGTGGCCGAGGCGGGCCTCGTGAGCGCCCATGCCGGGCTGCGCGGCGACCTTGACCGGGTGAGCGCGGCCTCGGCCGTCTGCGAGGTCGCGCGCCTGTGCTCCTTCGAGGACGCCCGCGATCCCTTTCTGTCCCAGATCCTGGAGCGGGCCCTCACGGCCTGTGAGGAGGCGGCCGACCAGCCCCACCTGGACCTTGTTGTCGCCGCCTTCACCTTCAAGGTGCTCGCGCGCGGCGGCTGGCGCCCGCAGCTCGACGGCTGCTGCTTTTGCGGAGACGAGGCTCCCACGCGCTTCTCGGCCGCCTCGGGCGGTCTTTTGTGCGAGAGCTGCTCGTCGCGGATCGAGGGGGCCGAGCCCGTGGACGCCTCGCAAATCGCCTGGTTGCGGGCCCTTCTCGGCCTGACCTTCGACGAGCTTCTCGCCGCGCCCGTCGACGACGCGAGCGCCGTGTGGCTCTTGGGATGCGCCCACGTGTGGGCGGCGACGCACCTCGACGCGCGCCTCAAGGCGATGGAGTTCTGCGTCTCGGGCGTCGCGTGAGGCCGCCGGGGCCGGACGGTCCTCGCGTCCTCCATGCCCGCGCCGGCGCGCCCTTCTCGCCTGTGAGTTGTGGAAATGCCGACAAGGTCCTGCCCCGCGTGTTGCAATCGCCCGGCGCATCCGGTAGTGTGTTCAAGGTTTTGTAAGTACCTCTCACCTAGTCGCCCGATTTCTGCGTCGGCGTACCCGGTCAGAGGCGAATTCATGAAAGGGGATCAACATGATCACCAAAGAGCAGAAGGCTGAGCTCATCAAGACCTACGGCAAGAACGAGTCCGATTCCGGTTCCGCCGAGGTCCAGGTCGCCATTCTCACCGCCCGCATCAAGGAGCTGACCGAGCACATGAAGTCCCACAAGAAGGACTTCCACACCCGCCGCGGCCTGCTGATGCTCGTCGGTAAGCGTCGTCGTCTTCTCTCCTACATCAAGAAGAACGACATCGAGAACTACCGTAGCCTCATCAAGAGCCTCGGTATCCGCGACAACATCCAGTAGTTCTTGCTGAGTTAGTCACTTGGGGGGCGCCTTAGGGCGCCCCTTGTCGTGAGCCGAGAAAACCGGCGCACGCGCACGAACGCGTTTTACGCGGGCACAGGGCCCGCGAGATGGCCCGTCTGCAATGGGGCAGACGGAGATAAGGGAAATAAAATGGCAAAAGTTACTCACGAGTTCGACCTCTACGGTAAGCACTACGCCCTCGAGACGGGCGAGCTCGCCAAGCAGGCCACCGGCGCCGTCCTGGTCAAGAGCGGCGAGTCCTGCGTCCTTCTCACCGCCGTGGTGTCCAAGGAGCGCAAGGACTACGACTTCTTCCCGCTGACGGTCGACTTCATCGAGAAGATGTACGCCGTGGGCCGCATCCCCGGCGGCTACCTCAAGCGTGAGGCCCGTCCTTCCGAGAAGGCCACCCTCACCGCCCGCATGATCGACCGCCCGCTGCGCCCGTCCTTCCCGGCCGGCTTCCGCAACGAGGTCCAGGTCGTGGCCACCACGCTCGTCGCCGACCAGGTCAACCCCGTCGACACCCCCTGCATCATGGCGGCCTCCGCGGCGCTGACCGTGGGCGGCGTGCCCTTCGAGGGCCCTCTCGCCTGCGTGCGCATCGGCCGCGACCGCGACACCCACGAGTTCATCGTGAACCCCACCTACGAGGAGCGCGACAACTCCGACCTCGACCTCGAGCTCGGCGGCTCCGTCGACTACATCTCCATGGTCGAGGCTTCCGCCGACGAGATCTCTGAGGAGGACATGCTCGAGGCCATGGCCTTTGGCCAGGAGGCGATCGCCGCCTTCTGCGAGGAGCAGAAGAAGTTCTTCGCCAAGGTCGAGGAGGTCAACGGCCCCATCCAGGCCCGCGAGTACATCCTTGACGAGCCCGTGCCCGAGGTCCACGACCGCGTCTTCGCCCACTACGCCGAGATGGAGCTCGCCCTCAAGGACGCCGACAAGCTCTCCCGCATCGCCAAGGCCGACGCCCTCAAGGCCGCCATCAAGGCCGAGTTCACCGAGGAGGAGCAGGCCAAGTGGAGCCGCGAGATCCCCGTCGAGCTCAAGAGCCTCGAGAAGCACGCCATGCGCCTCATGGTCGTCGAGACCGGCGAGCGCGTCGACGGCCGCGCCGCCGACGAGGTGCGCCCGCTCATGATCAAGCCCGATTACCTGCCCCGCGTCCACGGCTCCGGCCTCTTCCAGCGCGGCCAGACCCAGGTGCTCTCTGTCTGCACCCTGGGCATGCTCAACGAGTGGCAGCGCCTCGACACCATCGAGCCCGTCGACGGCAAGCGCTACATGCACCACTACAACTTCCCGCCCTACTGCACCGGCGAGACCGGCCGCATGGGCAGCCCCAAGCGCCGCGAGATCGGCCACGGCAACCTCGCCGAGCGCGCCCTTCTCCCCGTCATCCCCTCCGAGGAGGACTTCCCCTACGCGATCCGCGTGGTCTCTGAGGTCATGGAGTCCAACGGCTCCTCTTCGATGGCCTCTACCTGCGGCTCGACGCTGGCCCTCATGGACGCCGGCGTGCCCATCAAGCGCCCCGTCTCCGGCGTGGCCATGGGCCTTATCCAGGAGGCCGGCAAGACCGTCGTCCTGACCGACATCCAGGGCCTCGAGGACTTCCTCGGCGACATGGACTTCAAGGTCACCGGCACCACCAAGGGCATCACCGCCATGCAGATGGACAACAAGGCCACCGGCCTCACGCCCGAGATCCTGCGCCGCGCCCTGATGCAGGCGCACGAGGGCCGCATGTACATCCTCGACGCCATGCTCGAGGCCGTGCCGACCTACCGCGAGTCCCCCAAGGACTGCGCGCCGCAGATCGTCTCCCTTACCATCCCGACCGACAAGATCCGCGAGGTCATCGGCAGCGGCGGCAAGGTCATCCGCGGCATCCAGGAGGACACCGGCGCCACCATCGACATCCAGGAGGACGGCACCGTCTTCATCTCTGGCGTCAACGGCGCCTCCGACGCGGCGGCCGAGCGCATCAAGGCCATCGTCAAGGTCCCCGAGGTGGGCGAGGAGTACACCGGCCGCGTCGTGGGCATCCAGCCCTTCGGCGCCTTCGTCGAGCTCCTGCCCGGCAAGGACGGCCTGCTGCACATCTCCCGCGTCGCCCAGGGCCGCGTCGACAAGGTCGAGGACGTGCTCAACATCGGCGACGAGGTCAAGGTCTGCGTGCTTGAGGTCGACGAGAAGGGCAAGATCAGCCTGGACCGTCTCGACAAGCCCGAGGCCCCGGCCGGCTCCGGCAAGTCCGAGGGCGAGGGACACGGCCGTCGTCACGAGGGCGGCGAGAAGAGGCAGCCGCGCCGTCGTCCGGGTGACAACGGCGGCGAGAAGCGCCAGCCGCGTCGCCACCACGACGCGTAGGCTCGATCCGGGTCCTGACATAGCGGGTTGAACGGCGGGAGTGCCCCTTCCACCTCAAAAGGAGTTGAACGAAGCCTTTTGAGATGGAAGGGGCACTCCCGCCTGCTCTATCCGGGTTGTCGGGTTCCGGGCGCGCTTCGCGCGGCCCGGAACCCGGGATGCGGCTGGGGCTTCTCACTAATAGGGGAGGTTATTTTGGTGGGGAAGTTTACTTTTTTATAAAAGAAGAGCGTCGAGGTTCGGGCGTTTTGCGGGGGTCCGATTTGCTGCTCAAGGCGACGTATACAATCGCACGGCACAAATGTCGGGATATCAGAGATGGTAATCTGCCTGTGCGGAAGTCCCCTGATTAGGTCTTTCGTGCTCAGATTGTCAAAATCATTCTCTTCACCCATATTTCTCTCCATTCAGCCAAATTGCCGCAACTACTGACGGCTTCTTCTTGTAGACTCGTACCTGCGACACAAGTGAACATTTCCCTGTTTAGGAGCCACCTTGGCAAAGGGCGGTTCCTCTTCGCTTACAACTCCTGAATGGGGAAGTAGCTTGTGTCGCAGCAATGAGGGGCGCTTTTGCAGTGCGCCTCACTCTGCTGGGGCGCATTTTTTATGCGCCAACCGTCAAGGAGGAAGGAATCACAATGGCAAAAAATGCTCCAACCGTGTGCCCGTCATGCGGTGAACGTGCAGGATGGAAATGCACGGGTGAGTCGAGCAAGGGGTTCAGCGTTGGCAAGGCGGCGGCAGGCGGTCTGCTCCTCGGCCCGATTGGCCTCGTTGGCGGCGCTCTTGGCAAAAAGAAGAAGACCTACTACTGCCAGAAGTGCGGATTCCGCGAGGACTACGACGCTTAGGGAGCAACCGTCATGGCCGACAAGAACAACGATGGGGCCAGTCCGCTCCTTGTCGCACTCGGGTGGGCAATTATCATTTGGTTTGCGTTCTTCTGCTTTTCAAGCTGTTCAGACAGCCATATCTCAAGTAGCAACTACTCGTCTTCCTCACACAGCTATTCATCTCAAAGAGAGAAAGACGATGCAGTTAAAAACGAAGTCCGCAAGTATTACTACGACAGCAATGGACACCTACATAAAAAAGGTGAATATTAGCCTCGTGAAATGCTGCGGAAGGGGGCGGTTCAGAGATGAGCCGCCCCCTTTCTTGTTTTTCCTGATAACCGACGAAAACGTTATCAAACATCTAACCTAGTTTAAGCGAGGATGAGCGCTCGCATCGCTGTATCTATTTAAGATGCTTACCCAAATATCAACTATCTGTTGTGACATCGCCTTGCTCAAAAATCTACGTTGTATGTGTAATTTTGAGCGCTTTGGAACGTTGGTGAGAAAGCCTTTTCAATAAAGCCCAGCTAGTTGCATTAACGAGATAACTGCGCAGTTCGCCAATCGCTTTCGACCCACAACAAACGCTCCCTTTTGAGCGCCCCCGCCGCCGGGGATGGATCACCCCTAATGACCCTTCGCTCTTATATTTAAATTATTTATATAAAGAGTTCCTACATAAGGTTTCCTTCTGGGATTAGCTCTGCCCCGCAGCAGCAACCCGTGCCCGTGCGG
>CAVAUD010000059.1:0-12708 GCA_963591565.1 bacterium | reverse complement strand
GATCTTCTACCTCAACGCGCTTCTGACCGGCGCCGGGAAGTAGGGGCGGCGGCGCACGGGCCCGAGACGCATGGCGACCCGGGCCCCGGTGGGAAATCCGGAGCCCGGGCCGCCTTAGCTGGCGGGCGGTGGGAAGAAGGCCGCCCGCGGGGTTAAATCGCCGGGGAGAGCACGCTTAGGCCGCCTTGGGCTGCCTCGCCAGGAAGCACGAGACGATCTGCAGCAGCATAGCCACGACCATGACGGCGGCCACGGCGACGATCCACTCGATGCCGCCCTGCGAGCCGAACATCGTGATGCCCGACGTCACGTCGGCGATGGTGTTGATCGAGCTGATGAGCAGCTGGGCCAGAGCGGCGGCCGTCAGGGGCACGGCCACGAGGTTACCCAGGTCGGCCCACTTGGCCCCCACCAGGGCAAACACCGCCAGACAGGCAGCGGCCGCGACCAGGCAGACCGGCACGGTCGAGACGAAGTTGCTCACCGCGGTGGCGTTGACCGCGTACGCGACGGCCCCGATGACGAGAAGTACGGCAGAAAGAAGCGCCAGGTACCAGGTAGCGTTCCTCTTCATGCTACTCGCCTCCCTTCTCGCCACGGCCAGGCGCGGCGGCGTCGTTGTCCCAGACAAATCCCTTGGCGCAGTACAGGCCCACAAAGCCGGCGGCGAGCACGCCCGTGCCCACCTTGGCGCCGGTCAGGGCGTTTTGCCACCACGGGGTGATGTGCTCGATCTTGGCGCCCGAGGCCAGGCCGTTCACCAGGATGGAGCGCACCTCGGCGTAGACGTGGTTCTTCGTCGCGTTGCGCAGGCGCTCGAGCATATAGCCGTCGCCCGCCTCGATGAGCTGCGGGATCACGTCCTTCGAGAGGTTCGACGGGGTCTCGCCCTGCTTGGCGCCGAAGCCCGCCATGTCCCAGCACCAGTAGTCCATGCCCGCGGCGAGGTTCTCGGCGTAGTGCTTCTTGTAGTCCGCGCCCACGACGGCGTCGGAGCACACGGTGACGTGCGCGCCCCACTCCTCGCGAAGGACGGTGGTGAGAAGCTCCTTGCAGCTGCCGCAGTAGGTGGTGCCCATGCGGTTGAAGGCCGTCATGAGGCCCTGGGCGCCGCCCTTGGCGTAGGCGCCCTCGAAGGCGCGCAGGTAGTTCTCGCGCAGGGCCTGCTCGTTGGTGAAGGTCGCGGCCGACTCGCGCATGGCCTCCTGGTCGTTCACGCACAGGTGCTTGAGGCCCAGGATAATGCCCATCTTCTGGCAGGCCTCGGCCTGGATCTGGCCCACGTAGTAGCCCATCATGCCGTCCTCGGAGTAGTACGCCGAGGCGCGGCCGTTAAACGGCGTGCGGTGCATGTTGGGGCCGCCGGACCAGATCTCGGTGCAGCCCATGAAGAAGGCCTCGTTGGCGGTGTAGTTCGCGCGCTTGGCCATCTCGTCCTTGTCCCAGGTGGCGGCGGACAGCATGATCGAGGGCCACAGGAAACCGGACTGGTCGGTGAGCTTGAAGTGGACCTGCTCGAGCTGGTCCATGTCGTCGCCGCGGTAGGAGGCGGGCATGGCCACCTTGTCCAGGGCGACAGAGCCGTTGGAGTCGGGCATGAGCGAGGCCATCTCCTCGACCGTCAGCTGGTCAAGGAACTTGTTCCAGGTCTCGTCGTCGTCGAACTCGACCTCGAACATGTCCACGAACGAGATGCCGTTGTCGGCGCCCTGCGTGAAGGAGTCGACCGAGGGGGCGTCGGCGGGCTTCTCGTAGAAATCGCCGGCCAGGTCGCGGATCATCTCGGCCGTGGCGGTGATTGCGACGGGCTCCACCGGGAAGGTGCCCGCCCAGTCGCTGCGGCTGAGGTAGGTCACGGTCTGGGTGCCCAGGGTGTTGATGTCCGCGTCGTCGAACTCGTTGGTGACGGCGACACCCGTGTAGCGGGAGTGGGCGTAGGTCGTGGCGTCAAGGGAGGCCTCGTTCCAGGTGTAGACCTTGTCCTTGTCGCCCGCGGCCGCCTTGCCTGCGACGTCGACCATGCCGGTCGCGCCCTTGGCGGCCAGGATGTTGTTCAGCGCGTCGTGGGCGTCGTCGCCGATGGCCAGGTAGCAGTCGCCGGCCGAGATGATGTAGGACTTGGCGGCGGTGTAGTCATAGCTCGCCAGCAGGTAGCGCTCGACCTCGATCTCGACGGTCTCGGAGGCGCCGGGCTCGAGGAGCTGCGTCTTGCCAAAGGCGACGAGCTGGACCGCGGACTTCTCGACGTTGTTCTTCTTCTCGTAGTCGCCGTAGGGGGTCTGGGCGTAGACCTGCACGACGGAGCGGCCGGCCACGGTGCCCGCGTTGGTCACGGCCACGCTGACCTTGTAGGTGTCGGCGGCGGAGTCGTAGGTCACGCCGGCGAGCTTCTGGTCGAAGTCGGTGTAGGACAGGCCGTAGCCAAACGGGTAGGCGACCTCGTCGGTGTAGCTCCAGGCGTTGCCGGTCGAGGAACCCGTCGAGGAATCTGCCTTGCCCTGCCCCAGGACGCAGTCCTCGTAGCGGGTCTCGTAGTACTTGTAGCCCACGTAGATGCCCTCGGCGTAGATGAGGTAGTACGAGACGTACTTGGCGGTGTCGGCGCATGCGGACGTGACCTCGTCGAGGTTTGCCCAGGTCTGCGTGTTCTTGGACTGCGCGTAGGTGATGGCCGGCGCAGAAAGCGAGTTCTTGGCGAAGGTGTCCACCAGGTGGCCGGAGGGGTTGACCTCGCCGGTCAGGACCTTGGCGACGCCCTTGAAGCCCGTGGCGCCCGGCGCGCCGACCCACAGGATGGCGTCGACGCCGTAGCCCGCAAGGTCGCCGATCTCGATCGCCCAGCTGGAGTTGACCAGCACGACGACGCGCTTGAAGACGCCCGCGTCCTTTTGCTCCTTCACCATGGCGAGAAGGTCCTTCTCGTCCTGGTGCAGGGCAAGAGACGAGATGCCCTCGGGGTCCTCGAGCATGAGGTCGCAGTCCTCGGAGGCCTGGCGGGTGAGCATGACGATGGCCGCGTCGTTGTAGTCGCTGGCCCAGCTGGCCTTGAGCTCATCGGTGTAGAAGCTCGCCGGGGCCTCGCCGATGGTGGGCTCGGTCGCGCTCTTCATGCGCTTGTAGCCGCTCGTCTGATAGGCCGCTACCAGGGCTTCGTTGACCTCGTAGACCTCCTGCATGCACTCGAGGTAGGTGGTCGTGGCCACCATCGCGCCCTTGGCCGAGTCGCCGCCGGAGTGGTAGCTGTAGAAGGGGCCGCTGTACTTCTTGGGCGCGCCAAAGCCGCCCGCGGCCTCTTCCTCGATGGTCGACTCGATGGAGTTCTGGCCCAGCAGCGTCACGCGCGCGCCGGCCGCCAGGGGCAGCGCGCCGTTCTCGTTGCGGAGAAGGACGCAGCCCTCCGAGACCTCAAGGGCGCCCTGCTCGGCGCAGTCGTCCTCGAGCTTCTGCAGCTGGGACTGGTCCATGATGTCGCAGCCGTAGTCGCTCGTGTAGCGGTAGAGGGCCGGGTCGGTGGACGCGGTGTTGTCTGCCAGGGCCGTCGTGGCCCCGCTGCCCGCGGTCACGGCGAAGGCCGCCGCGCCCGTGGCGCCCATGCCGGCGGCCTTGAGAAAGCCGCGCCTGCTTACGTTTGCCGTCATCTTCTCTGCTCCCCTCTCCTACTCGCTCACGATCCGCGTGGTGCTGATGCCCAGCGCGGTGTTGATCTTGCCGGCGTAGGACTCGGCCACCGGCGCCGCCATCATCGCGATGGTGAAGAGGGCCACGGCGATCGCCGCGAGCCCCTTCCAGACTTCCTTCTTGACGCCTTGCATTGCTCTTCCCTTCTCCTTTTGTCCCTTGGCCGCCCCGGCCCGCGCCGGGGCGTGCCCTTGTTGCAGGGCCAAACATAGGGCGGGCTTCTCGCCATATCCCGCGAGTTGCCGCGCTCGGTCGTCTGGATGACCGCGTTTGCAGCCCGCTCGGCGGGCGGGCGGGTGCGCGCCGCACGCCAACATGACGGGCGACGGCGCTGTTTTCGCAGGTAGAATGAACGTGGGAAGAAAGGGAAGGAAATGTACCAGGTTTTGCTTATCGAGGACGACGACGCGGCCGCCGCCGGTCTCGCCGACTTCATCGCGCGCTACGGTGCCGAGACGGGCGCGCGCTTCAACGTCTGCCGGCACGCCTCGGCGGTGCCGCTCATCAAGTCGCGCCGCAGCTACGACTTGATCTTCATGGACATCGACCTGCCCGGCATCAACGGCATGGAGGCCGCGGCTTTGCTGCGCAGCTACGACGAGGCGACGCCGCTCATCTTTGTGACCAACCTCGCGCAGTACGCCGTACGCGGCTACGAGGTCGACGCCCTCGACTTCATCGTCAAGCCCGTGAGCTACTACCATTTTTGCATGCGCATGGACAAGGCCATGCGGGCCATCGCGCGCAACCGCCGCGGGAGCCTGAGCATCGCGACCAGGCACGGCGTCCGCGTCCTCTCGTGCGCCGAGGTCACCTATATCGAGACCAAGAGCCACGACGTCCTCTACCACCTGGCCGATCCCGACGAGGAGACCATCCGCGTGCGCGGCTCGCTCTCGGCGGTCGAGGAGCAGCTCGGCGAGGGGCAGTTCGTGCGCATCTCGGTGAGCTGCCTGGTCAACATGGACCACATCCGCTCGATGCAGCAGGGCGAGGTGCGCCTGGACACCGGCGAGGTCCTCTACGCGAGCCGCGCGAAGAAGACGGCCGCGCTCGAGACCTTCGCCGACTACCTGGGAGGCAGCATCTGATGGACCTCTACGAGCTCTACAACTCGACCATGACCTGCGCCCAGATTCTTCTCGCCACGCTCTTGTTCGCCTCAAGGCTGCCGGCGAGAAGCCCCATCGGCAAGAGATGCGCCGCGATCGCGCCCGTGTTTGCCGCCTGGGCCTGCGCGCTGGCCGCGGTCATGCCCCAGATCGGGCCGGGGACGGGTCTCGAGGCGCTGACCGTCCTCACCTACGCCTGCGCCCTGGGAACGAACCTTCTGGCCGTCATGTTCCTCTTCGAGGCGAGCGTCTGGACCGCGCTGTTTTGCTGCACGGCGGGCTACACCATGCAGAACCTGGCCAGCGGCGTGGGCTCCTTCGTCAACTCGACCCTTCTCGCCCAGAGCCTGTTCGACCCCGTGAAGCCCCTGCAGATGGTGCTGCCCTACGCGATTGTCTATGCGCTGACCTACGCCGTTCTTATCTCGCGCATCCACAAAAACGGGCTCGACCTGATCGAGCAGCACGTCATGCTGCCCATGATGGCCGTGGTCATCCTGGCGGTCATCGGCTTCGACGTCGCGATCAAGCAGCTCTACCTCGCGGGCGTTGCGACCTCGGTCGTCGCCATGTGCCGCCTTGCGCACATGCTGCTGTGCGTGATGGTGCTGGCCTACGAGTACGAGGCCCTCTACAACACGCGGATGCAGCAGGAGGCGGCGGCCCTCGAGCAGATCATGCGCGACGAGCGCGAGCA
The DNA here is from genome assembly GCA_963591565.1 of bacterium. Taxonomy (GTDB): domain Bacteria; phylum Actinomycetota; class Coriobacteriia; order Coriobacteriales; family Atopobiaceae; genus Paratractidigestivibacter. Next base: position 7,221 of record CAVAUD010000059.1, on the reverse strand, counting down.
GTACCGCTTAAGCCGCGACACCATCGAGGCGATCAACATCAAGTGCCACGACATCAAGCACATGATCCGCGACCTGGGCGAGGCGCGCGAGCTTCCCGCCGGAGTCGTCGAGGAGATGGCCGAGCAGGTGCGCGTCTACGACTCGGCCGTCCGCACGGGCAACGAGGCGCTGGACGTGCTTTTAACCGAGAAGAGCCTTGCCTGCAGCAAGAACCGCATCAACCTGAGCTGCATCGCCGACGGCGAGGCGCTGGGCTTCGTGGCCCCGGCCGACCTCTACGCGCTGATCCTGAACGCGCTGGACAACGCCATCGAGGCCGCCGAGCGCGTGGAGGACGCGGACCGGCGCAGCATCAGCCTGGTGATCCGGCGGCGCGGCAGCATGTGCGCCATCCACGTGGAGAACTACTTCGCCGGGGCCGTTGAGCTGGGCGACGACGGTCTGCCGCAGACGACCAAGGCCGACAAGGACGCGCACGGTTTTGGCCTCAAGTCGATGCAGCTCATCGCCAAGCGCTACGGCGGGGCGCTGCACACGCGCGTCCAGGGCGACGTCTTCCACCTCAACGTCCTTCTCCCCATCCCGGCGTAAGGCAGGGCGCATGACGGCCCCGGGGCACGGGGCCGGCGGCGGCCCGGGTCGGCGGGTTTTGTGTGGGCCGGCGCTGGTCGGGTAGAATGGTGCGGTTAACCACGCGGAAAGGACGCCCATGGCAGCCATCAACTACCAGCTCGCACGCTTCGAGGCCTCGTACGGCACGGTCGAGGGCCTGCCCGAGCCCACGACCCCCGAGGTCGCCGTCGCCGGGCGCTCCAACGTGGGCAAGTCTTCTCTGCTCAACAAGGTCTTTGGCAGGAAAGGCCTGGTCAAGGTCTCGTCCACGCCGGGCAAGACCTGCAACATCAACTTCTTCGACGTCGACGGGATTCGCTTCGTCGACCTGCCGGGCTACGGCTTTGCCAAGGTCTCGATGAAGGAGCGCGAGCGCTGGGCCAACCTCATCAGCGGCTACTTCGAGCAGGAGCGCAGCTTCAACATCGTCTTGTCGCTGGTCGACATCCGCCACGAGGCGCAGAAGCTCGACCTCGAGATGATCGGCTACCTCAAGGAGCAGGAGCTGCCCTTCATCGTGGTCCTCACCAAGGCCGACAAGCTCTCGAAGACCAAGCAAAACGCCCAGGCCGCGCTCTTGAGCCGCCAGCTGGGCGTGCCCCGCGAGGACATGGTGATCACCTCTTCCGAGACGGGCTTTGGCATCGACGAGCTCAAGCGCCGCATCGCGGAGGCCGTTCTCTAGTTAAATCAACCCCAGGTGCTCGAGCGCCGAGGCAACGCCGTCCTGGTCAACGCGGTCGCAGACGTAGTCGGCGTGCGCCTTGACCTTATCGGTGGCGTTGCCCATGACGACGCTGACGTCGGCCTCGTCGAGGATCGACAGGTCGTTCTCCGAGTCGCCAAAGGCGTAGAAGCACGCGGGCTCAAACGGCAGCGCCTCGATGAAGCGCCGCGCGCCCTGGCCCTTGCTTGTGCCGGGAATGACCAGCTCATGGTAGCCGTCGGCCACGTTGAGGTAGGTGAAGTTGCCCATCAGGTAGTCGCTGCTCTGGCAGGCGGCCAGGCTCGTCTCGTCAAAGTCGAGCTTGCAGAACTCAAGCGGCTTACCTGCGGCGACGTAGTCCTCGTAAAACGGCAGGTGGCTCATCATCTGGCAAAACGGCGAGGTGTGGTCGTGGCTCACGATGACGCAGCCGTAGGGGCCCGAGACCAGGGTCTCCATGCCCACGCGGCGAATCTCGGCCAAGGTCTTCTCCCATGCCGCCTCGGGCATCGTGCGCTCGAAGACGACCTTGCCGTCGCAGATCACGCGCGAACCGTCCATCGTGACGGCCCCCGCGAAAGGCAAGCAGCCCAGGAGTTCCTGAATGCCGCCCAGGTCACGGCCGGTGCAGACGACGGCGACGTTGCCCGCGTCGACAAAGCGGCGGATGGCGTCCTGGACGCGCGGGGTCGGGATGTTGGTGGGCCCGGTCACCGGGTCACGGTAAGTAAGGGTTCCGTCGACGTCAAAGAAAGCGACTACCGGCTGCGACATGTCCTTCTCTTCCAAACTAGGCGCGCGACGCGGGCGCGCGGGCAAGCAACCCGTACAGATTAGCACTCCCCCGGCGCCTCACGACTCCGGCAACCCGCTCTCAACCGGCCTGCGCGGCACCTATTTTCGAAAAGCGGACGCAATCTTGCGACTCGTTAAGTAGCCCGGGCTATCCGGGCGACAAAACCGCAGGTCGCGCGATGTCGAAAATCGGAGCTACTCGCAAAGAAGCCAGACTGCGTCCGCTTTTCGAAAATAGGTTGCGCGACCATAGCCCACGGGCCCGAAAAAGACCTTAATCCTGGGCGCTGCGCTGGGCGAGGAAGGCGCGGGTGCGCTCCTCGCGGGGGTTGTCGATCAGCTCGCGGGCCGGGCCCTCCTCGACGATGACGCCGCCGTCCATAAAGACGATGCGGTCGGCGACCTCGCGGGCGAAACCCATCTCGTGCGTGACGATGACCATGGTCATGTTCTCGGCAGCCAGGCCCTTGATGACCTTGAGCACCTCGGAGGTGAGCTCGGGGTCAAGGGCGCTCGTCGGCTCGTCGAAGTAGACGATCTGCGGGTTCATCGCCAGAGCGCGGGCGATGCTCGCGCGCTGCTGCTGGCCGCCGGAAAGCTGGCAGGGCACCTTCTCCTCGTTGCCCGTCAAGCCCATCTTGGCGAGAAGGGCGCGGGCCTGCTTCTCAACCTCGGCGCGGTCGCGCTTCTGCACGCAGACGGGCGCGTCCATGACGTTGCGCAAAACCGTGAAGTGCGGGAAGAGGTTGTAGTTCTGGAACACCAGCCCAAAGCGGCCACGAGCCTGCTTCATAACCTCTTTACCTGCGTAAACGCCGTCCTTGGCCACGCTCAGGTCGCCGTAGGCCACGTCGCCCGCGCTCACTTCCTCGAGCAAGGTCATGCAGCGCAGCAGGGTCGACTTGCCGCCGCCCGAGGGCCCGATGATGGCCACGACCTCGCCCGGCATCACCGAAAGCGAGATGTCGCGCAGGACCTCGAGGTCCCCGAAGCTCTTCTTGATGTGGTCGACGCTCACGACCGCGGCGCTTTTCTCGGCCATCTTAATCTCCTTGGTCACCCGGCGCACCCGCGCCCGGCGCAAAACATAACGGTTGGCGGGCTAGTCTTGGTAGTAGTTGAGACGGGCCTCGATGCGGCCGGCCACAACGTCGATCAGCAGGTTGAAGACCCAGTAGAAGGCCGCGGCGATCACGAAGGGCAGCATCGAGACCTGCGAGGCCACCAGCTGCTTTGCGACCGAGAACATCTCGATGACGCCGATGGAGAAGGCCAGCGACGTGTCCTTGACCAGGGTGATGACCTCGTTGGTGACCGAGGGCATGATGCGCTTCACGACCTGCGGCAACACGATGCGCACGAAGGTCTGGGACGGAGAATAGCCCAGGACCTCGGCGGCCTCGTACTGGCCGCGCGGGATCGACTGGATGCCCGAGCGGTAGATCTCGGCGAAGTAGGCGGCGTAGTTGATGATGAAGGCGACGATCGTCGCGTACCACTTGCTGTCGGTCGTGAGGCTGATGCCAAAAACGTAGTACGGCATGAAGTAGATCGCGAACATCTGCAGCATAAGCGGGGTGCCGCGCATGAGCGAGATGTAGACGCGGGCGAGCGCCGCCAGCGGCTTGAAACGGCTCATGCGCGCGAAGGCCACGAGCATGCCCAGCGGCAGCGAGCCGATCAGCGTGAGGGCGAAGATCTGCAGGCTGGTGAGAAAACCCGCCCCGAGCATCCCGGCCATCGTCGTTATTTCCACGCGCGTCTCCTCTCACGGGACGCGGGCACCGCAGCCCAAAAGGCCACGGCGCCCGCCTGCGCCCAAAGTCTAGAAAGCCTTACGCCAAGCACCAGTTGGTGTAAGAAATGCCCTGGTCAGCGTACTTGTCGCAGAGCTCTTTGACAAAGCCGTCGTCGTCCATGGCCTTCAAGGTCGAGGTCACGGTCTCGGCGGTGGCGGTGTCGCCCTTCTTGAAGCCCACGGCGTAGTGCTCGCTCGAGAGCTGCTCGTCGAGCTGGGTGTAGGCGTCGGGCTTGGCGGCCAGCTGGTAGGCCGCGATCGAAAGGTCGCAGGCCACGGCGTCGACGGCGCCGGACTCGAGCTGCATGAAGGCGGTGTTGTAGTCGCCGATGGTGTCGAGCGTCGCGAAGGTCGCGGCGACCGCGGCCTGATCGGCGTCCTCGCCGGCCAGGACCTCGTAGGCGGCCGAGTCGGTCTGGGTGATGACGGTCTTGCCCGCAAGGCCGGCCAGGTTCTCGATGCCCGAGCCCTTCTTAACCACGACGACCTGCGCGTTGATCATGTAGTTGCCCGAGAAGGTGTAGCTGTCCTCGCGGCCCTCGACGGTGAAGCCGTTCCAGATGCAGTTGATCGCGCCGGAGTCCATGAGGGTGTCCTTGGCGTCCCAGTCGATGGGCTCGAGCTGGACCTCCCAGTCGTTGCGCTTGGCGGTCTCCTGGGCGAGCTCCAGGTCAAAGCCGGTGTAGGAGCCGTCGTCGCCCACGTAGCCGTAGGGAGGGTAGGCCGAGTCGAAGCCCACGATGAGCTTCTTGGTCGCGGTGGCCGACTTGTCCTCGCTGGCGGAGGAGCTGCTGGAGCCGCTGGCCGTGCTGGAGCTGCTGGACGAGCTGCCCGAGCCGGAGCAGCCGGCCAGGACGGCGGCGCCCGCTACTCCACCAAAGGCGGCGAGAAACTCACGGCGGTTCATGTTGATCTTCATTGCTGTCTCCCCTGTTGCGCGGGCCCGCTACCAGGCCCGCATTGCTTGTCTCGGTAATGTGTTGGCTTTCGCCTTGGCGATGCACTTTAGCTGAGTAAAGCGCGAACGGTTGAGACTATAGACTTTACCCGAGTAAAGTGCAACCGCCCTTCTCGCCGTTTTTTCAAGCCGAAACATTGAAGCGTCGCGCGAGTTTCTCGCCGTGTGTGCTATAGTCGGTCGATGTACTTGAGGGAGTAGTCGCACCCGGCCCGTCCGGTTGCGGCAAGTCAACATACTGGTCCATGGCGCGGGGTGCGCCGGGCGACCTGGCTTGCCTTAATGAACGAGACTCACGTACGGCATCGAGAGGTGCTGTGCGTCGGTCTCTTTTTTAGGCCCGCGCGCAGCAAAGCAAGAGCTGCTCGCGGGCTTTTTTCGTGCGCGCGCGGCGGCCTTGCCGGTAACAAGAGAGGGGTTTTCCGTGAAGAACGCTCACACGCTCTCACGGGAGGAGTTGCTGGCCCAAACCGGCAGCGACGCGGAGCGAGGGCTCAAGTCGTCGCAGGTAGAGGCCTCGCGCGCCGCCAACGGCGCCAACTCCTTCACTCAGGCCAAGGGCGAGTCCTTGGCCAAGCGCATCTGGGACGCATCGACCGAGCCGATGCTTCTGATGCTGATCTTCGCCGCCATCATCACGCTGGGCGTCAACATCGCCCGCTACTTCACGGGCGGCGAGTACAACTTCCTCGAGTGCCTCGGCATCTTTTGCGCCATCGCGCTCTCGGTCGTGATCACGATCATCACCGAGGGCAAGTCGGCCAAGGCCTTCGAGGAGCTCAACCGCATCAACGAGGACACCCTGGTCAAGGTCGTGCGCGACGGCGAGCCGACGCTTGTCCCCCAGCGCGACATCGTCGTGGGCGACGTCCTTCTCGTCGAGACGGGCGACAAGATCGTGGCCGACGGACGGCTTTTGGCCAGCGTCGACCTTTCCGTCAACGAGAGCTCGCTCACCGGCGAGTCGATGCCCGTGACCAAGGACGCCGAGGCCGCCTGCGCAGACGCCACCCCCGTCGCCGAGCGCGCCAACATGCTCTACTCCGGCTGCTTCGTGGCCGCCGGCACCGGAAAACTGCTGGTCACCGGCGTGGGCAACAACACCGAGTTCGGCCAGATCGCCAAAGAGCTGGGCACCATCGAGAAGTCCACGACCCCTTTGCAGGAGAAGCTCGACCGCCTGGGCAAGCAGATCACCGTCATGGGCTGCACGGCCGCCGGCGTGGTCTTCTCGATTGAGATAGTTACGTTCTTGATGAACAACACGTTCAACTGGGAGACCGTCTCCGACGCCTTCATCACGTCGATCGTGCTGATCGTCGCCGCGGTGCCCGAGGGCCTGCCGACCATCGTGGCCGTGTCCCTCGCCCTGAACATCATCAAGATGAGCCGCGAGAACGCCCTGGTCAAGAAGATGATCGCCTGCGAGACGATCGGCTGCGTGAACATCATCTGCTCGGACAAGACCGGTACCCTGACCGAGAACAAGATGACCGTCCAGACCATCTGGACCGACGGCAAGAACGTCGATCCCGCCGAGCTCGACGACCCGGTGCTGCTGCGCAACTTCTGCATCAACGGCAACGCCAACGTCACGCCCGAGGGCGACGGCTGGAACTTCATCGGCAACCCCACGGAGTGCTCGCTGCTGGTCGCGGCGCACAAGGCCGGCCACGACTACCAGCAGCTGCGCCACGACGCCGACATCGTGCGCGTCTTTCCCTTCTCGTCGCAGAACAAGGACATGTCCACGATTGTTCGCGAGAAGGACGAAACCGGTGCCGAGCAGCTGGTTCTTTACACCAAGGGCAACCCGGAGAAGATCTTGTCGATGTGCCCGGGCGTGAGCGACGCCGAGCGCGAGCGCATCGACGCCCTGATGGAGGACTACCAGAGCCACGCCGGGCGCCTGCTGGGCTTTGCTCACCGCGTGCTTGACGGCTACGCCGACGAGGCGCAGGAAGAGATCGAGCGCGACATGGTCTTCGACGGCTTCGTCGTGATCTCTGACCCGCTGTCGCCCGACGTCTACGACGCGATTCGCCGCTGCCGCGAGGCGGGCATCGAGGTCAAGATGCTGACCGGCGACAACATCCGCACGGCGCGCGCCATCGCCAACGAGCTGCACATGCTGGAAGACGGCCACATCGCCGTCGAGGCGTCCGAGATCGAGGCCATGAGCGACGAGGAGCTGGCCGAGGCCCTGGAGCGCATCCAGGTCATCGCGCGCTCGACGCCGCTGGTCAAGATGCGCGTCGTCAAGCTCTTGAAGGCCCGCGGCAACGTCGTGGCCGTCACCGGCGACGGCATCAACGACGCGCCGGCCATCAAGAACGCCGACGTGGGCATCG
>CAVAUD010000058.1:0-13457 GCA_963591565.1 bacterium | reverse complement strand
TGGGGCCTTGGCTGGGAGGTCTGGATGGACGGCATGGAGGTCACCCAGTACACCTACTTCCAGCAGGTCGGCGGCATCGAGGTCGACCCTGTCCCCGTCGAGATCACCTACGGCCTCGAGCGCATCGCCATGTACGCGCAGGGCGTCGACTCGGTCTACGACCTTGTCTGGAGCTACCTGCCCGACGGCACGCCCATGACCTACGGCGACGTCTTCCACGAGAACGAGTTCGAGTTCTCGACCTACAACTTCGAGGTCGCCGACGTCGACATGATGCGCCGCAAGTTCGACGAGTACGAGGCCGAGTGCCACTCCTGCCTCGAGCACAAGCTGCCGCTTCCCGCCTACGACTGCGTCATGAAGTGCAGCCACGCCTTCAACATCCTGGACGCCCGCGGCGCCATCTCGGCCACCGAGCGCGCCAACTACATCCTGCGCGTCCGCAGCGTGGCCAAGGCCTGCTGCGAGTCCTACCTGGCCGAGGTCGCCTCCAAGGCCAAAGACGACAACAAGAAGGGGGAGGTGGCGTAAGTGACTGCCGCAACCTGTGATTTCCTGCTCGAGATCGGCTGCGAGGAGATGCCCTCCGCGCCGCTGATGAACGCCGCCAAGCAGCTTCCCAAGCTGGTCGTCTCGCGCCTCGACGCGGCCGGCCTTGCCCACGGCGAGGTCCGCGTCGTCTCTTCCCCGCGCCGTCTGGCCGCCATCGTGGCCGACGTCGCGACCCAGACCGAGGCCATCCACGAGGTCATGCGCGGGCCCAAGGCCCAGATCGCCTTCGACGCCGACGGCAACCCCACCAAGGCCGCCCAGGGCTTCGCCCGCAAGTGCGGCATCGACGCCTCTGAGCTCACCCGCAGCGTCGCCGAGGACGGCAACGAGTATGTCTTCGCCGAGAAGAACATCGACTCGGCGCCCGCCATGCCGATCCTGTCCGCCCTGGGCCACGACGTCATCGCGGCCATCGAGTGGCCCAACTACCGCTCCCAGCGCTGGGGCGCCGAGCACGAGACCTTCGTGCGCCCGATCCGCTGGATCTGCGCCCTTCTCGGCAATGAGGTCGTGCCCGTGTCCTATGCCGACGTGACCAGCTCAAACGTCACCTTCGGCCACAGGGTCCTGGCCCCCGGCGCCCACAGCGTCGAGTCGCCCGCCGCATACGAGAAGGTCCTCGAGGACGCCTTTGTCCTTTCGGCCGAGCGCCGCGAGGCGGTCATCCGCGAGGGCATCGCCGCCATCGAGGCCGAGCGCGAGGGCGCCCACGTCGACACGCCCAAGCGCATCTTCGACGAGGTCGTGAACCTCTGCGAGTGGCCGACCGTGCTTGTCGGCAAGTTCGACGAGGAGTTCCTCAAGGTCCCGCAGGAGATCATCTGCGAGTCCATGCTCTCCAACCAGCGCTACTTCCCGATCTTCGACGCCGAGGGCAAGCTCACCCGCGAGTTCGTGATCGTCTCCAACGCCAACCCCAAGGTCTCCGACACCGTCATCGCCGGCAACGAGCGCGTCGTGCGCCCGCGCCTCGACGACGCCAAGTTCTTCTTCGACGAGGACCTCAAGCGCCCGATGGAGGAGTTCGTCGAGCGCCTGGGCATCGTTACCTTCCAGGAGAAGCTCGGCACCACCTTGCAGAAGGTCGGCCGCATGGAGAAGCTCGCCGAGCTCTGCGCCCAGCAGGCCGGCGAGGGCGAGCAGGGCGTGAAGAACGCCGTGCGCGCCGCTCACCTTGCCAAGGCCGACCTCGTCTCCCAGGCCGTCGTCGAGTTCACCAACCAGCAGGGCGTCATGGGCGGCTACTACGCCCTGGCCGCCGGCGAGGACCCCGAGGTCGCGACCGCCATCCGCGAGCACTACCGCCCGCGCTTCGCCGGCGATGAGCTGCCGTCCAACACCTGCGGCAAGTGCGTCGCCGTTGCCGACAAGCTCGACACCGTCTGCGGCCTCTTCGCCATCGGCGAGCCGCCGACCGGCTCCTCCGACCCCTTCGCCGTGCGCCGCAGCGCCATCGGCATCATCGCGATGCTGCGCACCATGCCCGCGGTTTCCCTGAAGTCGATGATCGAGTGCGCGCTGGCCAACTACGCTGAGCAGGGCCTCGAGTTCGACGCCGCCCAGGTCGCGGCCGACGTCGAGCGCTTCTTCGCCGGCCGTCTTTCCGGCATCGCCAAGGACGAGGGCATCAAGAACGACACCATCGAGGCCGTCTCCGCCGTGGGCGTCATCGACCCCGCCGAGTTCTTCGCCCGCGCCCGCGCCCTCGACGGCGCCCGCGCCGAGCAGCCCGAGCTCTTCGACGACCTCGCCACCGCCTTCGCCCGCGCCCACAACCTGGCCGACGCCTCCCTGGGCACCGAGGTCGACGAGACCATCCTTTCTCAGCCCGAGAAGGACCTTCTCGCCGCCTGCGAATCCGGCGAGGAGAAGGTGTCCTCGGCCCTCGCAAACTCCGATTTCGAGGCCGCCTGCTCTGCACTGGCCGGGCTTAAGGAACCAATCGACCGATTCTTCGCCGATGTTTTGGTTATGGACGAGGATACTCGGGTAAGGGAAAACCGCCTGCGCCTTCTCAACCGTTTCGCAAAGGTCTTCGAGGGCGTGGCGGACATCTCCGCGCTTTCGCGCAAGAAGTAGGTAGGTTCAACCGGCCGCGGATGAGGCTTTCGCGGCCACACGAAGAGGACTTGGAGGTCTCTCATGGCCACGCTGGATTTGGACAACGATATCTTTGGGGACGTCGTCCCCCTCATCTTTGTTTTGTCGGACTCGCGCGGTGAGACCGCCAACACCGTCGTGATGGCCGCCGCCGCCCAGTTCGGCGACGGCTCCGTCGAGATTCGCCGCCTCCCCAACGTCAAGGACGTCGAGATGGTGCGCGCCTACTTTGACGAGCAGTTCGAGGACGACAGGCCCTCCGCCGTCTTCCACACGATCGCCGACGGCGTCCTGCGCCGCGAGATCCGCCGCGAGCTCGATCGCCGCGGCATCCCCTCGATCGACCTTCTGGGGCCGGCCGTGACGGTTATCTCTACTTTGACGGGGGAGGAGCCCACTCACGCGATCGGCGCCACCTACAGCGAGACGCCGCGCTCCGAGTAAAAGGCAAATCACTTCACATAGTAGCGCGTTTGGGCCCCGGATGTTGTCCGGGGCCTTTTTTATTTACCGTTAGGCCGTTCACCTAGCAGGCTCGACCGAATAGCAAATAGGTACGGGTTTCTCGCCAACTGGTTGATACCATAGCGCAGTGCCTCGAAGGACAACCGTTCTTCCCAAGGCATTCAGCAGTGAGTGCATGTTTTGAATCACATGCCAGGAATCAAGTCACAAGGGGACAAAATGGCTGAGAAGCACGTGTACCGTTTTGGCGCCGGAATCGACGGTGTCAACGCCACCGAGCCCGCTGGCGAGACCGTCGAGCAGGCCAAGTGGATCGTCGGCGGCAAGGGCGCCAACCTTGCCGAGATGGCAAAGATCGGTCTTCCCGTTCCTCCGGGATTCTCCATCACCTGCCAGACCTGCGTTAAGTACGCAAACTCCGGCAACCAGTGGGAGGACGGCGTTCTCGACGAGATCGACGCCGCCCGCGAGAACCTCGAGCAGCGCATGGGCAAGAAGCTCGGCGACGCCGAGGACCCGCTGCTCGTCTCCGTTCGCTCCGGCGCCCCCTTCTCTATGCCCGGCATGATGGACACCGTCCTCAACCTCGGCCTCAACGACATCTCGGTCCAGGGCCTCATCAAGCAGACCGGCAACGAGCGCTTCGCCTACGACTCCTACCGTCGCTTCATCCAGATGTTCTCCAACGTCGTCATGGGCGTCGACGGAGACCTCTTCGAGGACGCCATCAACGAGAAGAAGGCCGAGAAGGGCGTGAAGCTCGACACCGAGCTCGACGCCGCCGACCTCAAGGACCTCGTCGAGACCTTCAAGACCATCTTCGCCGTGAACGTCGACTCCCAGGCCCACCCCGAGGTCGCCCCCGAGGGCCGCGCCTCCTTCCCGCAGGACCCGCTGCTCCAGCTCCGCCTCGCCATCGAGGCCGTCTTCGGCTCCTGGATGAACGAGCGCGCCATCATCTACCGTAAGCAGAACAAGATCTCCGACGACCTCGGCACCGCCGTCAACGTCCAGGTCATGGTCTTCGGCAACAAGGGCGAGACCTCCGCTACCGGCGTCGCCTTCACTCGCAACCCCGCCGACGGCACCAAGGAGTTCTACGGCGATTTCCTGGTCAACGCCCAGGGCGAGGACGTCGTGGCCGGCATCCGCAACACCGAGCCCATCGCCGACCTCAAGAAGATCCCCGGCCTCGAGGAGGCCGGCCAGCAGCTCGACGAGATCTTCGTCCAGCTCGAGGAGCACTACCACGACATGATGGACATCGAGTTCACCATCGAGCAGGGCAAGCTCTGGATGCTCCAGACCCGCGTCGGCAAGCGCACCGCCATGGCCGCCCTTGCCATCGCCATGCAGTTCGAGGCTGAGGGCGCCATCTCCAAGGAGGAGGCGGTCATGCGCGTCGCACCCGAGCAGCTCGACCAGCTCCTGCACCCGCAGTTCGACCCCAAGGCCGACTACAAGGTCCTCACCAAGGGCATGAACGCTTCCCCCGGCGCTGCCGTGGGTAAGGTCGTCTTCTCCGCCGACGAGGCCGTGAGCTGCGCCAACAAGGAGCAGCCCTGCATCCTCGTCCGTTGGGAGACCACTCCCGACGACCTCAAGGGCATGGTCGCGGCCGAGGGCATCCTCACCTCTCACGGCGGCAAGACCAGCCACGCGGCCGTTATCGCCCGCGGCATGGGCGCTCCCTGCGTCTGCGGCGCCGAGGCCCTGAAGATCGACGCAAAGGCCAAGGAGGTCGTCGTCTCCGGCACCGACGTGGTTCTCCACGAGGGCGACGTCATCTCCATCAACGGCACCACCGGCGAGGTCATCCTGGGCGCCGTGCCCCTGGTTCGCCCCGAGCTCACCGGCGACCTCGAGACCATCCTCACCTGGGCAGACGAGATTCGCCGCGACGCTTCCCGCGGCCGCATCTTCGGCGTGCGCGCAAACGCCGACAACCCCGAGGACGCCCAGCTCTCCCGTGACTTCGGCGCCGAGGGCATCGGCCTCGACCGCACCGAGCACATGTTCCTGGGCGACCGCAAGGAGATCATCCAGTCCTTCATCCTGGCCGAGCGCACCGGCGCCAAGCAGCAGGCCCTGGGCCAGCTGCTCAAGGTCCAGACCGACGACTTCCTGGGCATGTTCAAGGCCATGGACGGCAAGACCGTCATCGTCCGCCTGCTCGATCCCCCTCTGCACGAGTTCCTGGACAACCCCCGCGAGTACGCCGTCGAGCTTGCCCACGCCGAGGACCGCGGCGAGTCCGACATCCAGCTCAAGGCCCGTCGTGACCTTCTCGCCCGCCTGGACTCCTTCCAGGAGGCCAACCCCATGCTCGGCCTTCGTGGCTGCCGCCTGGGCATCGTTTACCCCGAGCTCACCGAGATGCAGGTCCGCGCTATCGCCAGCGCCGCTGCCCACCTCAAGAAGCGCGGCTTCGATCCCAAGCCCGAGATCATGGTCCCGCTGGTGAGCACCGTCGAGGAGCTGCGCGTCGTCCGCGAGCAGATCGAGGCCGTCATCGCCTCCGTCTCTGAGCAGACCGGCGTCGAGCTGTCCATCCCCATCGGCTGCATGATCGAGATCCCGCGCGCCGCCGTCACCGCCGACGAGATCGGCAAGTACGCCGACTTCTTCTCCTTCGGCACCAACGACCTCACCCAGATGGGCTTCGGCTTCTCCCGCGACGACGTCGAGAGCACCTTCATCCCGCTGTACCTCAGCAAGAAGATCCTGAAGACCAACCCCTTCGAGACTCTTGACTACGGCGTCGCCAAGCTCGTAAAGCTCGGCGTCGAGGGCGGCCACCAGGCCAACGACAAGATCGTCTGCGGCGTCTGCGGCGAGACCGGCGGCGACCCCGACTCCATCCAGATGTACTACGACCTCGGCCTCGACTACGTGTCCTGCTCGCCTTACCGCGTGCCCATCGCGCGTCTGGCCGCGGCCCAGGCCAAGATCAAGTCCAACGGCGGCGCCCAGAAGCTCGCGTAAGCGATAGCCTCATAAGCAACCCGTTATGGGGAGACGAGTCTTTTATCGGCTCGTCTCCCTTTTTCTGTCGCGCGGCTGGTAAGGTTTACTGCACCGCAAATTCATCGAGTAGGGGAGAAGCACGTGGCGAGAAGGTCTGAAGAGGGTTCGGGGAGCCTGGCGTTTGTGGCGGCGCTGCTCGTCTTCGTGTTGCTCGCCGCCGCCGGGTTCTTTGCCTACCTGCTGTTCTTCCCTAAGGCGGACGGGCAGGGCGCGGGCGCGGCGTCACAGGCGCAGGTCGCTTTGGAGCCCAAGGCCTTCGCGGAATATACCTGGGACGAGCTGTCGCAGATCTCGGCGAAGATCAGCGAGGCCGCGACGGATGAGGAAGGCCTGGCCGTTGCCCGTGAGTACGGGTTGGTAGACTCTGCCGGCAAGATCGTCGACCAGGAGCGCGACGTCGTCTTGTCGACGAACTTCCTGGCGAAGGCCCGTGTCGTGGGTGTGCGGGCCGACACCCGCGCGGACAACGGCAAGCCGGCCGGCCTCACCTTTATGGTGACGCCCATCTCGCGCGAGGCCATGAACGTGACCGACACCAACGTTGGCGGCTGGGAGGCCTCGCAGCTGCGCTCGTGGCTTTCGGGCGACGGCCTGGCCCTTTTGCCCACAGACCTGCAGGGCGTGATCGTGGCGGCCAACAAGAAGACCAACAACACGGGGCTCACCAGCGAACTCGACAGCGTCACCGTGACGCAGGACAAACTCTGGTGCTTCTCGGCGTCCGAGGTCTTTGGCGCCGTCGACTGGAACGTCCAGGAGTTCAGCGAGACGAACCTCTACCTCGACCCGCCGGCCTACGACGCGATTCTCGCCGCGGAAGGCTCGCAGTACGCCTGGTTCGCGCAGATCGGGGCCTCGACTGCGCAGGTGGCCGTGAGCGACCTTGCTTTGACCTACGGCGGGCCTGCTCTATGCTGGTGGCTGCGCTCGACCTACGCCTACGATTTTCTCGGCAACGACCCGGGCGTTTTCTATCAGGTTATGCAGAACGGCTACCCGTCCACGACCGCGCGGGCGTCTTCTGTCTTGGGCGTGACCGTGGGATTTTGCCTTTAGGTTGTGAAGTTCTTGTCTGGACGGCCCACATGCCCTATAGTTAATTTTCGTGTGTAAACCTATGTGCCGTTCGCACAGCGTCGGCACCTCTAGAGAATGAGGAAAGAACATGGACTACATCCGCGCAATTGAGCGTCAGCAGATCCGCGAGGACATCCCCGAGGTCATCGTTGGCGACAACGTCAAGGTGCACTACCGCATCAAGGAGGGCGAGCGCACCCGTGAGCAGGTCTTCCAGGGCGACGTCATCCGCATGAGCGGCGCTGGTGCCCGCGAGACCTTCACCGTCCGCAAGATCAGCTTCGGTGTCGGCGTCGAGCGTACCTTCCCGCTTCACAGCCCCAAGATCGCCAAGCTCGAGGTTGTCCGTCACGGCGTTGTCCGTCGCGCTAAGCTTTACTTCCTCCGCGATCGCGTGGGCAAGGCTGCCCGTCTTCGCGAGAAGCGCTAATTGCCTTAAGCACACAGGCTTTAAGAGCCGTTCCTTCGGGAGCGGCTCTTTTTTGCGAAAAGGGGAGAACATGGCCACATCCGCCAACGTAGCGACAACCGCAAAAGAGGTCGTGGGCGTCTTGTCCGACGCCTCGTTCGAGGAGATTCCCGCGCTCATCGAGCGCTATGCCGAGGACCCGCGCAAGCAGGTGCGCCACGCCGTTGAGGTGGCCGCCCGCCGCCACGAGCACGAGATCGCCGAGCGCCAGCGCGTAGAGGGCATGTACACCTTGCAGCGCGAGCTCGCCGGAGACGGCCTGGTCATCGGCGTGGACGAGGTGGGGCGCGGGGCCATTGCCGGACCCCTTACCGTGGGAGCGGTTGTTTTGCCGGCAGACCCCATCATCTACGAGATCAACGACTCCAAGCAGCTGACGCCGGCCAAGAGGGAGATTCTGGCCGCGCGCATCGCCGACGTCGCGGTCGCGATCGGCATCTGCCACATCGAGCCGGCGACGATCGACGCCGTGGGCATGGCACAGGCGCTTCGCCAGGCCATGATCGGAGCCATCGCCGATACCGGGGTCGAGCCCGACTGCGTCTTGATCGATGGCAATCCCATGCACGTCCATGAAAAGGAGAAGACGCTGGTCAAGGGCGACGCGCGCGTCGCGTGCATCGCGGCGGCCTCCATCGTGGCCAAGGTCACCAGGGACAACCTCATGATCGCAATGGACGAGGAGTATCCCGAGTATCACCTGGCAGAATGCAAAGGCTATGGCTCGGCCGAGCACATCCAGGCCATCAAGGACCATGGCCTGAGCCCCATCCACCGCTTCTCTTTTTGTGGAAACTTTTTGGAGACTCCGGCACTCTTTTAGAGGCAGTGCGCGGCGCGAGCATTTTTCGCGCACGCGAATTCTTGCCCCCAAAGTCGGCGTTGTTGAAAACCTTTTGAGACGTCGATAGATTCCTGTCAGATTCGTGGCAGAAAGCTGTCAGATTTCTGATAGCTCACCAAGAGATGATTCTTCTCCCATGCAATTCGAAAGGAGAAGAAATCATGCTCTGCGAGACAATCACCGAGAAGGAAGGCACGCTTAGCCTCACCGGGGGAAAGCCGCTCTCCAAGCTCAACAACAAGGAGCTCGGCGCCCTGGGCGAGGGCTGCGCCGCGGTTTACCTCGAGGAGGAGGGCTACGAGCTCCTTGACCGCAACTGGCGCTGCGACGGCGGCGAGGCGGACCTTATCTGCCGCGACGGCGAGGAGATCGTTCTTGTCGAGGTGAAGACCCGGCACAGGGCCTCCTGCAAGGTGAACCCGTTGCCCGAGCTTGCCGTCGATGCGAGGAAACAGCGCCGCTACCAGCGGATCGCCCTTCTCTACATGAACTTCCACTACCCCTGCGAGCGCGTTCGGTTTGATGTGGTGGCCGTGAACCTCTACAACGGGGGAGACTACCGCCTTCGCCACCTAACGCGCGCCTACGAGTGTGATGAGTGATGGCCGCCGATTACGGCGGGGCCAGCGTCACGACAGCCTGCCTGCGCGGCGTCGAGGCGATACCCGTGGTGGCCGAGGTGAGCATATCCGGCGGGCTGCCGGCGATTTCTGTTGTGGGGGCGCCGGACAACTCGGTGCTCGAGGGTCGCTCGCGCGTGCGTTGCTCACTGGCTTCCTGCGGTTTTGAGGTGCCGCGCGTCCACATCACGGTGAACCTGGCGCCGGGCGAGCTCAAGAAAACAGGGACGGGGTTTGACCTGCCTATCGCCGTGGCGATCCTTATCGCGAGCGGTCAGATCGACCCCAAGATCGCCGACAAGGCGCTCTTCGTTGGAGAGGTCGCTTTGAGCGGTGAGGTCAACCCGTCGCGCGGCGAGGTGGCCTATGCGCACCTGGCCCGTGAGTTGGGGCTTGACCTGGTTGTCTCGGCAAGCTCCTCGGTGAGCGCCGTCGACGGGGTCGCGATTCTTGGGCTGTCGAGCCTGGCTCAGCTCAAGGGCGGGCTGGAGCACCTGCCCCTTGTGGGGGAGCGCGGGGCCGCCTACATGCGCGAGGAGCGCGTCGGCGAAGCGGAGCTTCTCGACTACGCGGATGTCCTCGACCAAGAGGTCGCCAAGCGGGCCATGGTCATCGCCGCGGCGGGAAGGCACGGGCTTTTGATGGTTGGACCGCCCGGCGCCGGCAAGTCCATGCTCGCCAAGAGGCTGCCTTCGATCCTTCCGCCGCTAGAGGAAGAGGAGCGGCAAGAGGCCCTGCTCATTCATTCTGTTGCGGGGCAACCGATCGAGTCGATCACGCGCGGGATCCGCCCCTTTCGCTCACCGCACCACTCTATTTCTCTTGGGGGCCTGGTGGGCGGCGGCCGGCCGGTCATTCCCGGTGAGATCTCCCTCGCCCACGGCGGGGTCCTCTTTCTTGACGAGCTGCCGGAGTTCGCCAACAACACGCTGCAGTCGATGCGCCAACCTTTGGAGGACCACGAGGTGCGTATCGTGCGCGTCGACGGCGTCTACTCATTCCCGTGCAATTTCCAGCTGGTCGCCGCGGCCAACCCCTGCCCGTGCGGCCACCTGGGCGACCCGGGGCATCTTTGCAAATGTCCCGTGGGGCGCATACAGGCCTACCAGGCAAAACTCGCGGGTCCTCTCGTCGACAGAATCGACGTGGTCCTCGACGTCGCCCGTCCCTCTACCTCGAAGGTCATCGCAGGAAACGTCGGCTTGGATTCTCGCCAAATGAAAGAGGCGGTGCTTACGGCCCGTTCTTTTACGGCCTCTCGCCAGGAGTGGGAGGGGAGAAACACCACGTTGGGAAAGGGTGTGGCCGGTATCCGCTTCAAGCCTTCGGCCCTCTCGCTTTTCGAGGGGTACGCCGAGAAGCTCATGCTTGGCGGCCGGGCGCTCACGCGTGTCGCACGCGTGGCGCGCACCATCGCGGACATCGCCGAACGCGACGAGGTCAACGAGGAAGACGTCATAGAGGCCCTGGGCTTTCGCTCGCGGGCAATGTCTTGAGGGAGGGCTCATGAGCAGTGCGCATTGGGCGATATCGCGCGGGGACAACCTGTACCCCGCCAGCTTAGAGGAGCTGCACAATCCGCCAAAGACGATTTACGGCATGGGGGACCCCGAGGTTCTCTCAACGCCTTGCATCTCGATTATCGGAGCCAGGCGTGCCACGCCCTATGGCCTGTCAATCGCGAAGATGGGCGCACGGGTCTCGGCCGAGTGCGGGATCACCGTGGTATCGGGAGGCGCCATGGGATGCGATGCCGCGGCGGCGCGCGCGGCGCTTCTCGCCGGGGGAAAGACCATCGTCGTCTCGGGCTGCGGGGCAGACGTCGTCTACCCCTCCACCTCGCAAGACGTCTACGAGCAGGCCGTCGAGCGCGGGGGCGCCGTCATCTCGGTCGAGCGGTGGGGGCAGGGCCCCAGGAAGTACGCCTTTGTGCGGAGAAACGCATTGATCGCCGCCTTGGGACAGAGCTTAATTGTGACCGAGGCGGGGATAGGCTCGGGCACGATGTCGACGGCCGACTCCGCGGTCGAGCTGGGGCGTGCCGTCTATGCCATACCCGGCTCGATCTTCTCGCCCAACTCAAGCGGGACAAATGGGCTTTTGGCGGAAGGGGCGCGGGTGATTCCCGACGAGCGGACCCTTGAGAGCGCCATTTCTTTAGACTATGGTGTTATGCGTTTCTCGCAGGCGGTCCAGAGAAAGGACTGCGGGCCGGTGCTCTCGGCCTTAACGGCAAGTCCCATGAGGCCGGACGAATTGTCGCGCGCCCTCAACGAGGACGTGCTCACGACCCTGCGAACGCTTTCGGATTACGAGATCCGCGGCCTGGTGACACGCCTGCCGGACGGCAGGTACAGCCCTTCGGAGGGCTTTCTCCTTGGCGGCGGATGAGGCTTTTAGAAAGGCACGACATGCAGGCACAGGTTACGGTTGTGGGCGGGGGCCTTTCGGGCTGCGAGTGCGCTTTGCAGCTCGCGAAGCGCGGCGTCGCGGTCAAGCTCTATGAGCAGAGGCCCGCGCATCCCGGACCCGCGCACCACACCGACGGCTTGGCCGAGCTGGTTTGCTCGAACTCGCTCAAGTCGACGAAAGCGGACTCGGCGGCGGGCGTCCTCAAGGCCGAGCTCGAGATGATGGGGTGCGAGCTTCTCGCCATCGCCAAGGAGACCTCGGTAGCCGCGGGCGGCGCGCTTGCCGTTGACCGCGAGGCGTTCTCGGCAAAGGTTACCGAGGCGGTCGAGAAGAACCCGCTTATCGAGGTCGTGCGCGAAGAGGTCACGCAGATCCCCGAGGGGCCGTGCGTTATCGCCGCGGGCCCCCTGTGCTCCGAGGCGCTCTTCTCGCAGGTGTCGCAGCTCCTTGGAAGCGAGAGCCTGTCGTTCTTCGACGCGGCGGCGCCCATCGTCTCGGCCGATTCGCTCAACCACGACGTTGTTTTTCGCCAGTCGCGCTACGAGGACTCGGGTATCGGCGACTACCTCAACTGCCCTATGGACAAAGACGAGTACTACGCCTTCATCGACGCCCTTTTGTCGGCTAAGAAGGTCATCGCCAAGGAGTTCGAGCAGAAGGACCTCTTCTGCGCCTGCCAGCCCGTCGAGGAGATCGCCCGCACCGGCAAGGACGCCCCTCGCTTCGGCGCACTGAAGCCCGTCGGACTCGTCGACCCGAGGAGCGGCCGCAGGCCGTGGGCGGCCGTCCAGCTGAGAAGCGAGACCGAGTCCAAACAGGCCTACAATCTCGTGGGATTCCAGACCAACCTCACCTGGCCCGAGCAAAAGCGCGTCTTTAGCATGATTCCCGGCCTCGAGAACGCCGAGTTCTTGCGTTACGGCGTCATGCACCGCAACTCGTTCATCGACTCGCCGCATGTTCTCGACAAGACCTTCGCCGTGCCCGGCACGCAGGTGCGCTTCGCGGGGCAGATTACCGGCACAGAAGGCTACGTCGAGGCGATTGCCTCGGGCTTGTTGGCGGCGCTCAATACGTATGCGCAGCTAACGGGCGTCGATGCCGTCGAGCTTCCCAAAACAGGCTCCCTCGGCTCGCTCGTCGCCTACGCGACAGACCCGGCGACCAAGGATTACCAGCCCATGCACGTGAACTTCGGCGTCTATGAGCCCCTGCCCGCGCCTCCGCGCAACAAGGGTGAGCGTCGCCAGGCCATGGCCGCTCGCGCCGTCGAGGACCTGCGCGCCTACGTGGCGACGCGCCCGGACCTCTTTGAGGTACAACGTTAGACTATGGCGGGGGAGAGCGAGCAAAAGCACTTGAGCCTGGCTCAATGCGCCGAGGGCTATCTTGAGTCGCTGCGAGCCTTAAGGCTCCTGTCGCCCAACACGGTGCGGGCCTACGGCTGCGACCTCGCGGCCTTTGAGGACTGGCTTGACCGCACGGGATACGACGCCTTCTCTCTCACGCACGCACAGCTGCGTTCCTACTTGGGCGAGCTTTCTCGCGCGGGCTATTCTGCGCGCACCGTTGCCCGGCATCTCTCGGCCTTGAAGGGCCTCTACCGCTGGATGGGGGAGCACGGCATGGACGCGGGCGACGCGGCCGCCGTCGTGTCGAGCCCCAAGGCGGCCCGCGGCCTGCCCAAGACCTTAGACGACGCCGATGTCCTCAAGATCTTCTCTGCCTGCGACTCGGCTGATGAGAAGGGCCTGCGCGACCTCGCCTTCATTGAGTTCATGTACGCAACGGGCGCGCGAATCTCTGAGGTCTCGGGCCTTGATGTGGGAGACGTCGACTTCTCGCAGGGCACGGCTCGCCTTATGGGTAAGGGCTCGAAGGAGCGTGTCGT
>CAVAUD010000057.1:0-13457 GCA_963591565.1 bacterium | reverse complement strand
CGATGGCGCGGCACGCGGCGGCCATGCAGCAAGTGAAGGAGGCTTTCCGAGCCTCGTCCGGGCTTTGCCCCGCGGACGGGTCACTGACCTCCTACTTCGATTTTCTCTCCAAAATGATTGACATCTGGACCCCGGCGCGGGCATAATAGCCGCAGATGAAAAAACCTTCGGGTTTTGTAAGGGCGTGTCCGCTTGCGGATGCGCTCTAGTTTTATTTAGGTGCCCAGAACAAATACGGCATCCGAGGATGGCCGGTGACGTTGTTGTCGCCGGCCATCCCTTTATTCGCTGCCCTCAGGTCGCCGAGCTTCTAGAGCGGCGGTACGCCGGGGATTCTGCTCCTAAATCGGGCCTCGTCGGTAGTTTTCTAGGCGCCTGAGGAGCGTGACGCGAACGTGAAACGAAAAGACCCCGCTGGCCGGGGCTAGCGGGGTCTGAGCAGTACCTTAAGCGGAGAAATTAGTCCTCCATGTAGTCCTTGAGGCGGCCGGAGCGGCTGGGGTGGCGAAGCTTCGCCAGGGTCTTGGACTCGATCTGGCGGATGCGCTCGCGCGTGACGCCGAACTCGCGGCCCACTTCCTCGAGGGTGCGGGGGTGGCCGTCCTCAAGGCCAAAGCGGAACTTGATGACCTTGCGCTCGCGGTCGGCCAGGGAATCGAGCACCTGGTCAAGCTGCTCGCGAAGCATGGAGTCGCTCGCGGCCTCGGGCGGGGCGACGGCGCTGGAGTCCTCGATGAAGTCGCCGAGCTGGGAGTCCTCCTCCTCGCCGATCGGCGTCTCGAGGGAAACGGGCTCCTGGCTGATCTTCTGGATCTCGCGCACGCGATCGGGGCTCATGCCCATCTCGGCGCCGATCTCCTCGGGGGTCGGGTCGCGGCCGAGGTCCTGCAGAAGCTGCCTCTGCACGCGGATAAGCTTGTTGATCGTCTCGACCATGTGCACCGGGATGCGGATGGTGCGGGCCTGGTCGGCGATGGCGCGGGTGATGGCCTGGCGGATCCACCAGGTCGCGTAGGTCGAGAACTTGAAGCCCTTGGTGTAGTCGAACTTCTCGACGGCGCGAATAAGGCCCAGGTTGCCCTCTTGGATCAGGTCCAGGAACAGCATGCCGCGGCCGACGTAGCGCTTGGCGATGGAGACGACAAGACGAAGGTTGGCGGAGATGAGCTGCTGCTTGGCGTCGAGACCCACGGCCTCGATGCGCATAAGGCGGCGCTGCTCGGCGCGGGTGAGCTCGATCTCGCCGGCCTCGTGGGCCTCGAGCTTCTCGGTAGCCTCGGCACCGGCCTCGATCTTCATGGCCAGGTGCACCTCCTCGGACGCGGTGAGAAGGTCGACCTTGCCGATCTCCTTGAGGTACATGCGCACGGGGTCGCCGGTGAGCATGACGGTGGAGGTGTCGGAGCGGCGGGCGCGGGCGCGGCTGGAGCGCTTGGGCTTGCCCGCCTTGGCCTTGGGGACCGAGCGCAGGGCCTCCTTGACGGCCTTGGCCTCGTTGACGGACTCGTCGTCCTCGTCCTCGTCGCCGAACTCGTCGTCATCGCCGTGCAGGATGTCGTCGTCATCATCATCGTCGTCGCCGAAATCGGCCACGCCGTCGACGTCCATGTCAACGTTGACGCCAACGGCCGCGAAGGCGGCGGTGTCGACGGGCTCGTCTGCGCCCACGATGTCGACGCCCTTGGCGCGCACGGCGTCGTAGAGGTCGGAGAGCTCGTCGCCGTCGACGTCGATGTCCTTCAGCGCGAGCTGAATCTCGTCCTCGGTGATGTTGCCCTCTTTGGCGGAAACGGCGATCGTATCGACTGCGGCGAGCAGCTCGTCCGACAGCTTGACGTTATCCTTGGTCTTCTTAGATGCCACGAATATCCCTTCGACGCATGAACTTCGATATTTTACCCAAAAAATCTAATTTTCAGACGAACGTGACAACTTCAACACGAGCGCGTTGATCTTTTTCTGCAGCTCGGTTGCCTGCGCGAAGAGCGCGTTGGTGGCCTCGGGGGAAACCTGGGTGCGCTTGAGCTGGGCACGGATGTCTCTGACCTGGCGTTTGGTCGAATACAGGTCCAAGGTGTCGAGAAGAACCTCGACCTTTCGCTCGTCGGTCATGCCCGTCTCGGCCATGACTTTGCTGCCGGAGAGGATCTTTGGCGCCGTGGGCTCGACGGCCGTGGCGGCGGCGACGATATCCGCGCAGGTAGCGTCGTCGGGCGTGGCGAGCATGGCCCAGCAGATGGCCTCGTGGCGAGAGTCGACCCACACGATGTCGGCCAGGCGCTCACCGTAGGGCTTGACCTCGGCGGGCTTGGCGGCCATGAACGAGAGGAGCTCGACCTCGGCGGCGTACTGGAGGCGGTCGTCGTCGGAGAGGATATTGAGGGACGCGCCGCGGGCCGGGGCGGCGGGCCGGGCCGCGCCGGCGGGGGCGTCATAGCCGTAGCCGTCGTCGTATTCGGGCTGGTAGTCGTCGTAGGGGACGTAATCGTCCGGGACCGGGGCGTAGTCGTAGGCCGCGGGGTCGTAGTCGTCCTCGGGGTAGGCCGGCGGCGCAGGCTGCGCGGCCGGCGCCGGACGCGACGCGCGGCCGGGGTGCTGGCCGGCGCGACCCGCCTGCTGGCCGCCGAAGGCC
This sequence comes from bacterium, assembly GCA_963591565.1. Lineage (GTDB taxonomy): Bacteria > Actinomycetota > Coriobacteriia > Coriobacteriales > Atopobiaceae > Paratractidigestivibacter. Next base: position 10,825 of record CAVAUD010000057.1, on the reverse strand, counting down.
CGGTTGCCGCTCCCCTGCCGGCGTCCCGCCTCCTCGTCCTTCTCGACCGGGGCGGCCTGGATCTGCGCCTTCACGTCGGCGACGTCGAAGCCCAGGATGTCGGCCAGGCGCGTGGCGTACTCGCCCAGGACCAGGGAGTGCTTGAGGGGCGCCAGGACCTTGGCCATGTCCTCGAGCGCCTTCACGCGCCGGCCCGGCGTTCCCAGGTCGGCGTTGCCCAGGCGCTTGTCGAAGACGAAGTCCATCAGGGGACCCGCGCCGTCGAGGTACGGCCTCATGGCCTCGGCCCCGTTGGCCGAGAGGAACTCCATCGGGTCCTGGTTGTTGGGCAAGACGACGCACAAAAGCGCGCACGACGTCTTGTCGATGAACTGCACGGCGCGCTCGGCGGCCCGCTGACCTGCGGCGTCTCCGTCGAACATGCAGATGATCTTCGAGACGCGCTGGCGCTCCATCAGCTTGATGTGGTCCAGGCGAAACGCCGTGCCCAAGGCCGCGACGGCGTTGGTGTAGCCCGCCTGGTGCATGGCGATGACGTCGGTGTAGCCCTCGCAGACGATGGCGACGCCGGTGGCCGCCATGCCCTCCTTGGCGCGGTCGTAGGCAAACAGGTGCTTACCCTTGTTAAAGACGCTGGTATCTCGCGTGTTTATGTACTTGGCCGTGTCCTTCTTGGGGCCAATGACGCGGCCGCCGAAGGCGATCGTGCGGCCCATCTCGTCGTGGATGGGAAACATCACGCGCTCGTAGAAGCGGTCGACGGTGCGGCCGTTGCGGTCCACCGCCACGTCGCCGGCGATCATCTCGGCATACGAGAAGCCCTTTTCGCGCAGGTGAGAGACGAGCGCGCCGCGGCCCGGGGCATAGCCCAGGCCCCAGTCGCGGCAGACGGCGGCGCCGAAGCCGCGCGACGACAGGTAGCCGCGGGCGGCGTCGGGACCTTCTCCGCGCCCGCGCATGAGCATGGTGGAGAAGAACGACTCGGTCTCGCACAGGCACTCGACCAGGCGGCTTTTCTTGGGGCCGCGTTGGCCGCCGCGCTCCTCGGAAAGCTCGATGCCGGCGCGATCGGCCAGGTAGCGCACCGAGTCGAGGAAGTCCAGGTTCTCGCGGCGCTGCACGTAGCTAAAGACGTCGCCGCCGTCGCCGCAGCCAAAGCAGTGCCACAGGCCGGTGTTGGGGTTGACCTTGAACGACGGGCTCTTCTCGCCGTGGAAGGGGCAGCAGCCCCAGAACTCCTGGCCACGCTGGCGCAGCTCGACGGTCTCGCCCACCAGGGTCACGAAGTCGGTGGCCTGGCGAACGCGCTCCTTGTCCTCGTCAGAAATCACGGGCCGCGCCTCCCAAAACGTCGAGCGCCGCGACCGGCATCTCGCCGAGGTCGCGCCGCACCTGGTCGATGTTGCCCAAGACGGTTCGCTCGAGCTCTTCCAAGCTAGCGAACTTCTTGGGGTCGCGCAAGAAGCCGGTGAAGCTCACGGCGACTCGACTGCCATAAATGTTCGAATCAAATCCGAGAAGGGTCGCCTCAAGGAACTGCGCGTCGTTTGACTGCGCGGAGAAGGAACGCGGGCGACCGACGTTGATGGCGGCAGGATAGGATTGTGCCGGCGCGTCGGAGGCGGCTTCGGCGGCTCCCACCGTGACGTAGCCGGCGTAGACGGCCTCTCGGGGCAGGATGAGCGAGGCGTCGACGGCCACGTTTGCCGTGGGAAAGCCGAAGCTCGCGCCCTCTCCGCGGCCGTGGATGACCTGGCCAAAGACCGTGTGAGGGCGTCCCAAAAGCTCCGCGGCCTCCTCGACCTTGCCTTCGCGGAGAAGCCCACGGACGCGCGTCGCGCTCACGGGCTGGCCACCGGAAGTCGCGAGGTCAACGGCGCAGACGTCAAAGCCGCGCCTTGCCCCCAGCTCGCGCAGGGCCGCGACGTCCCCGGCGCCCTTAGCGCCCAGGCGGAAGTTGGAACCAACGCAAATGCACCGCAGGTCAAAGGCAGCAAGAAGCACGTCATTGACAAAGACGTCGTACGGCAAGCGAGCCAGCTCCGGCGTGAAGTCAACGACCAGAACCGCGGCGCCCGTCTCATGCTGAATGATCTGCCGGCGAGCGTCCGGGGCCAAAAGATCCGCAGGCTCCGCAGACGGCGAGACGACCTTGGCCGGGTCCGGGTTGAACATCACCACGACACAGGAGGCGCCGCGACGGGCAGCCTCCGCCAGGCCGCGATCCAGCAGCGACCGGTGTCCCAAATGGACGCCGTCGAAGGCGCCCACAACACAAACAACCGGTTTGACCAGGCATTCGTTTAAAGCGGCCTCATCGGCAGCGTAAAGCGTCGCAGCCGCAGCGGGGTTATCGAACTCAACGCGGCGAGAAACCCCGGCGCCCGCTTCCGCGCAGTCGCCGCCCATCAGCGCACACCCTCGATGGCCTGCGGGTAATTAGACACGCACGCAAGCGCGTTGCCGCGCCTCTCCCATATGCCTACCAGGGCGTTATTGAAAACCAACGCGCACTTCTCGCCGTTTTTGAGGGGGCGCTCGGCGGCACCGGGGCCGTCGGCAACGACACCGCAGGCGATCTTGCGCCCGCAGGCGATGTCGGCCACCTCGTCGATGGCGACCTGGCGGGCCGGCATGCCGAGCAATGCCACCGGGTCCAGGCACTTCTCCGCGACAAACGCGGCCCCGCCGTCCATGACGGCGTCCAGCTCGCAGCACTGCGTAAGGCCCACGGGACCGGCCGCCGTGCGAACCAGCCCGCAGAGATGGGCCTTGGTCCCCAGGGACTCGCCCAGGTCGCGCGCGATGCTGCGGATGTAGGTGCCCTTTGACGCGAAGACGTCGAAAGTCCAGGTAGGAGCCCCGTCCTTCTCGCCTATCTCGATAAGGGCAGTCTCGTGGATCGTGATGTGGCGCGGCTCGAGCTCGACCGCCTGGCCGTCGCGGGCCATCGCGTAGGCGCGCTTGCCGTTGACCGAGATGGCCGAGTACGCGGGCGGGACCTGGTCGCGCTCCCCCACCAGGCCGGCCACGGCCGCGCGGGCAAAATCGACGTCGCGAACCTCGTCGGGCACCGCCGCGGTGGCGATGACCTGGCCTTCCGCGTCGTCGGTATCGGTCTGGGCGCCAAAGACCACCGTCGCGCGGTAGCGCTTGGAATCCAAGGTGATGAGGCCCAGCAGCTTGGTCGCCTGCCCCACGCCCACGATAAGCACGCCCGTGGCCGCCGGGTCAAGCGTGCCGGCGTGCCCCACGCGCTTCTCGCCGAGGGCACGGCGGACGCGGCTCACGACATCGTGGCTGGTTAAACCCAGCGGCTTGTTGACGGCGAGAAGCGCGTTCACCGCGCTCGGGCCGCGCCTCAATTGGCCGCCTCGCACCCGCAGCAGGCGTCGGTGCCGGCACAGGCGCCAGCGCCGGCCGCCGGCTCCTTGTAAAGGCCGCGCAGCTTGGGCAAAACGATAGAAAGCGCCTGGTCGATGTCGCCCTCGACGGTGAACCCGGCCGCCGCGACGTGGCCGCCGCCGCCCATCTCCTTGGCGACGCCCGAGATGTCGCGGTTGGACTTGGAGCGAAGGTTGCCGCGGACCTTGCCGCCGGGGACCTGCTTCAAGAACAGGGCGACCTCGCTGCCCTCGACGCAACGCACCAGGTCGACAAGGCCGTCGCACTCGGCGATGGGCACGCCGGTCGCGCGGAAGTCGGCGTCGGTGACGTAGCTGTAGGCGATCTTTCCCTGCTCAAAGGTGGTGATGCGGCCCATGACGGTCGCGCACAGGTGCAGGTAGGCCAGGCGGTCCGACTGGTAGACGTTGACGGCGACCTCTGCGGGAGAGGCGCCGGCGTCGACCAGCATGCTCGCGACCCTAAAGGACTCGGGGTCGGCGTTTTGGTACTGGAAGCGGCCCGTGTCGGTCACGATGGCGCAGAGAAGGTTCTGGGCGATCGTGGGCGTGAGGCAGCCCAGGCGGCTCGCGTACTCGGCCACGATGACGCCGGCCGCCGCGGCCTCGGGACGCACGACGCCGGCGTCCCAGAAGCGCTCCTGCGAGGGGTGGTGGTCGAGAACGGCCACCTTGGAGGCGCGGGCCAGGACCTTCTCGCCCTCGTTAAGGCGGCTCGGGTTGGAAAGGTCCACGCAGATGAAGAGGTCCGGGTCGACGTCGTACTCGTCAACATGGACGAAGGTGTCGGAGCCGGGCAGGAACTGGTAGGTCCTGGGGACCACGTCGGGGTCTGCCAGGAGGTTCGTGACCTGCTTGTCGGGCCAGGTGCGGCCGATGACCTCGGCCAGGCCCAGGGCCGAGCCGATGGCGTCGCCGTCGGGCGAGGTGTGGGCGCAGATCGCGATGGTCTGCGCCCCCTCGATGAGCTCGGTTACCTGGTCGAGCAGGGCGTCCTGCTCTGTAAGCAATGCTTCGTCCATCAAACTAAGAACTTTCCTTGAATCCTAGTCCTCGTCGGCGGGCTCGGCCGCGACGTCGGCGTCAGCCTCGCCGTCGACGGCCTCGTCGTCTTTGGCCACCTCGACGGGATAGCCGAACTCGTCCTTCTCGACGCCCAGCGTGGGCGGCACGACCTCGAGGGCGCGGGCGATACGCTCGGCCTCGTCGGTCGTGACGTCGATCCTAAAGTCCAGCTCGGGCGTGACGCGCCAGCCCAGCGAGCGGCCGAGAAGACCCCTCACGCGGCCCTTCGCGCGCCCAAGAGCTGCGCTGACCTCGTCGTAGCGGTCGTTGTCGCAGCTGATATAGGCCCTCATGAAGGACTTGTCGACCGAGACCTCCACGCCCGTGACGGTCACGAGCGCGAGGTCGGGGTCGGAAATCTCGAACAACAGGATGCTGGCGAGCTTCTCGCGCGCCTGCTCGTTGATCCTGCGGGAGTTGCGGTTCTGCTTCATGCGCTACTCCGTACGGGCGATCTGGTCGATGCGGTAGCCCTCGATCTGGTCGCCGGGCTTGACGTCCTGGAAGTTCTCCAGGCCGATGCCGCCCTCCATGCCGCCGCGCAGGCTCTTGGCCTCGTCCTTGTAGTGGCGCATGGACGCGATCTTGCCGTTGAAGACGACGATGCCGTCGCGCACGAGGCGCACGGAGTCGGTCGCGGCGATCTCGCCCTCCTCGACGCGGACGCCGGCGGCGATGCCGACCTTGGGCACCTTGAAGGTGTCGAGAACGACGGCCATGCCGGTCGAGACCTCGACCTCGGTGGGCTTGAGCATGCCGATGCGGGCGGCGTCGAGGTCCTCGAGGGCCTTGTAGATGACGTCGTAGCAGCGGATCTCGACGCCGTCGCGGTCGGCGGCGTTGCGGGCCTTCGCGTCCGGGCGCACTCCGAAGCCGATGATGATGGCGTTGGAGGCGTCTGCGAGGACGACGTCCGTCTCGCTGATGGCGCCCACGGCGGCGTGGATCGTGTTGATGCGCACCTCGGACTGGTCCATCTTGTCGAGCGAGTCCTGGAGCGCCTCGATCGAGCCCTGGACATCGGCCTTGATGATGAGGTTGAGCTCCTTGACCTCGGCGTCGGCCATGGTCGCGAAGAGGTTCTCGAGCGTGACGTGCTTCACGCGGTTCTGCTCCTCGATGCGGGCCTTGAGGGCGCGCTGGTCGGCCAGGTCGCGGGCGTCGCGGTCGTCCTGGAAGACGCGGAACTCGTCGCCGGCGTTGGGGACGCTGGAGAGGCCCAGGATCTCGACCGGGTCGGACGGGCCGGCCTCGGTGACGGAGTTGCCCTTGGGGTCGAGCATGGCGCGGACGCGGCCGTAGGCCATGCCGGCGACCAGCGGGTCGCCGACGCGCAGGGTGCCGCGGCTGACCAGGACCGTGGCGACGGAGCCGCGGCCGCGGTCGAGCTTGCCCTCGAGCACGTAGCCAGAGGCGAAGGTGTCGGGGTTGGCCTTGAGCTCAAGGACGTCCGCCTGCAGAAGGACGGACTCGAGCAGGTCGTCGATGCCGATCTTCTTCTTGGCCGAGATGTTGACGAACATGTTCTGTCCGCCCCACTCCTCGGGGATGATGCCGTACTCGGTGAGCTCCTGGCGCACGCGGTCGGGGTTGGCGCCGGGCTTGTCGATCTTGTTGACGGCGACGATGATGGGCACGCCCGCGGCCTTCGCGTGGTTGATGGACTCGATGGTCTGGGGCATGACGCCGTCGTCGGCGGCGACGATCAGGATGACGATGTCGGTGACCTTGGCGCCGCGGGCACGCATGGCCGTGAAGGTCTCGTGGCCCGGGGTGTCGATGAAGGTGATCACGCGGTCGTTGATCTTGACCTGGGAGGCGCCGATGGCCTGGGTGATGCCGCCGGCCTCGCCCTCGGCCACGCCGGTGTGGCGGATGGCGTCGAGAAGGGAGGTCTTGCCGTGGTCGACGTGGCCCATGACGGTCACGACGGGGGCGCGGCCCTTGAGGTCTGCCGGGTCGTCGTAGAAGGTGAAGGAGTTCTCCTCCTCCTTGGTCATGACCTTGACGTCGCGGCCCAGGTCGTCGGCGACGAGCTCGATGAGGTCGTCGGACATGGACTCGGTGAGGGTGAGCGGGCTGCCCAAAAGGAACAGGCGCTTGATGATGTCGTTGGCGGGCACGCCGAGAAGCTCGGCGAGCTCGGCGACCGTGGAGCCCTGCGGGACCTTGACGGTGTCGAGCTGCGAGAGGTCCTGGTCGTTGGCGATGGCCTCTTCGATGCGCTGCTGCTCAGCGGCGGCCTCGGCCTGCTTCTGGCGGCGCTCCTTGCGCTTCTTGCGGCGGCCGGAGGACTCGCGGGAGGCCTCCTCGACGGCCACGCGGGCCTCCTCGAGGACCTTGCTGCGGTTGTAGGCCTCGGCCTCGCGGGCCATGCGGCTGTAGCGGTCCTCGCCCTCGCCGTCGCGGCGGCCCTTCTTGCCCTTGCCGGAGTGGCGCGCGTCGCCGCGGCCCTGGTCATCGGACGCAGGTGCGCCGGCGGCGCCCTGACGGGAAGCGGCGGGAGCCGGGGCGCCCTGGCCGCGCTTGGGGCCGCGGTCGCGGTCCTCGCCCTTGTTGGAGCGGCCGCGGCCGCCGGCCTTGGCCTCGGCCTTCTTGGCGGCGGCCTCCTCGGCCTGCTGCTTCAGGACCTGCTCCTGCTGGGCGATCTGGTCGAGAAGGCTCGAGAAGGAGGGGGCCGCCTTGGGGGCGGTGTCCTTCACGCGGTTCTTCTCGGCCTCCTCGGCGGCCTTCTTCTCGGCTGCCAGGCGCTCCTCCTCGGCCTTCTTGCGGGCGGCCTCCTCGGCGGCGCGGCGGCGCTCCTCCTCGGCGCGCTCGGCCTCGCGGCGCTTCTCGGCGGCGAGACGGTCGAGCTCGGCCTGCTCGGCGGCGGCGCGGGCCTCCTCGGCGGCCTTCTCGGCAGCGGCCTTCTTCTCGGCCTCGATCTCGGCGGCGCGGGCGTCCAGGATGGGCTGGAGCTTCTTGCGCACGATGGAGACGTACGCGTCCTCGAGCGTGGAGGAAGCGGACTTAGCCGGGATCTTCATATCTGCCAGGTGACCGAGCATCTCTTTGCTGGTCATGGCGTATTCCTTGGCAAGGTCATGTACGCGGGTCTTGGCCAAAGCAACCTACCTCTCTTTAGTGGCGAAGCGTTGGCGGCGCGCGGCCGCCGCTTCGCGGGTAACGGTCATTAGCGGGGTGCGCCCGCGAACTAGATCAGGGAATCGGGGTCGTCGGAGACCTCGACGTCGGAAAGGTCCTCGTGGACGCCGCAGAAGCGCGAGCCCGGACGGGCCATGTTGCGGCACTGGACGCCGCCTGCGCCCACGTACTCGCAGCGGTGGGAGGGCTCATCCTCGTCGATGAGGTTGTCCTCGGGGACCTGGGGCAGGTCGCGCAGGACGCCCGCGGCCATGGACTCGTTCTTGATGTCGATGTGCATGCCGGTGAGGCGGGCGGCGAGACGGGCGTTCTGGCCCTCCTTGCCAATGGCCAGGGACAGCTGGTCGTCGGGCACGATGACGGTCGCGTAGTTGTCGTCGTTGTCGATGATCACGCGAGAGACGCGGGCCGGCGAAAGGGCGCTGGCCACGCACTTGGCGGGGTCGTCGTTCCACAGGACCACGTCGACGCGCTCGCCGCGCAGCTCAGAGACGACGGTGCGCACACGGCTGCCCTTGGGGCCGACGCAGGCGCCCACGGGATCGAGGTGCTCGTCGTTGGAAGAGACGGCGATCTTGGAGCGCACGCCGGGCTCGCGGGCCACGGAGCGGATCTCGACGATGCCGTCGTAGACCTCGGGGACCTCGACCTCAAAGAGACGGCGGAGCAGGTCGGGGTGGGTACGGGAGACCACGATGGGCGGACGCTGGCGCTCGCCGCGAACGACGGGCTGGGCGTTGTTGGGGTCGCGCACGCCGATGATCAGGGCCTTGATGCGCTGGTTGTGCATGTAGCGCTCGTTGGCGGGGCGCTCGTTCTGCTCGTCGGGGTGACGGCGCAGGTCGAAGTGGGGCAGCTCGGCCTCGACGCCCTCGCGGATCTTGATGATCGTGAAGTCGGGCGTGGTCTGCAGGACGGTGCCGGTGATGATGTCGCCCACGCGCTGAGCGAACTCGCGGTAGATCTGGACGCGGCCGGCGTTGCGGACGATGGCGCGGATCTCGGCCTTGGCGTGCTGGGCGGCGATGCGGGAGGTGCCGGGAGGCGTGACGTCGACCTCCTCGAACTCGGTGTAGTCGCCGGTCTCGGGGTCCTCCTCGCCCACGGGCACGAGCTCGTAGACGTAGACGCGGCCCGTCGCGCGGTCGATGGTCACGCGGGCGCCGAAGGGAAGGTGCAGGACGTCGGCGTAGCTCTTGGCCAGCGACTGCTCAAGACGGTCGAGCAGGTAGAGCTGGTCGATGTGCTTTTCCTGGCAGAGAAGCTCAAGGGCTTCCATCATGTTGTACTCGGACGACATATGGGCTTTTTCCTCCTTATTTATCTTCCTTGGAGCCGATCTTGGAGAAATCGGGCTTCAAGGTGCATTTCTTGATCTGGTCAAAGGCGATGGCGACCTTCTCGCCGTCGCAGTCGAGCTCGACGGTGCCCTCGTTGATGCCGAGGAGCGTGCCGGTGAAGCGGCGACGGCCCTCGACGGCCAAGGTCGTGAGCGCGACGGTCTCGCCGGCGAAGCGGGCGAAATCGGACTCGCGGCGAAGCGGGCGGTCAAGGCCCGGCGAGCTCACCTCGAGGGTGTAGGCCGCCGGGAAGGGGTCGACCTCGTCGATCGCGGCAGAGATCCACTCGGTCTCGCCGGCCACCTCGTCAAGCGAGATGGTTTGGGCCTCGGGGTCCGCGTGGTCGATGCGCACACGGACGCAGGGGTTCTTGGTGGCGCCCACGATCTCGACCGCGACGATGTCGATGCCGTGCTCGGCGGCGAGCTGGTCGAGGCGGTCCAAGATGACCTTCTCGGTTGACTCTTTAGGCATGTGGCCTCCCATCACCTGTAGACATAAAAAGAAAGCGGGGCGAAAACTCCACCCCACTTCCTGCGGTTTACTACTTCGTTAACAGGGATACTATACGTGTTTCCCCAGCTCACGTCAAACTTTGTGTGCGCGAGCCGCCGCCTTGTCTCCACCATATGCCCACAACGACAGCTCGGATACGCCGATTTCCAATCGGCGCCCGGCTCAAAAAAGGGACCGTGCGCAAAGCACGGCCCCTTCAGGCACATCAGATGGCGAGAAGACCTTAGATGGCGACGATGTTGACCAGACGGCCGGGGATGACGACGACCTTCTTGATGTCCTTACCGGCGAGAAGCTCGGCCACGGCGGCCTTGGCAGCCTCGGCGACCTCGTCCTCGCTGGCGTCGGCGGCGACGGTCACGCGGCCGCGGACCTTGCCCTTGATCTGGACGGCGATCTCGACCTCGTCGGACTTGGCGAGCTCGGCGTCGAACTCGGGCCAGGCCTCGTTGTAGACCGAGCCCTCGAGGTGCAGGGCCTCGTGGTAGAGCTCCTCGGCCCAGTGCGGGCAGATCGGGGCGAGCATCGCCACGAGGGAGCGGGCGACGAAGAAGTCGAGAACCGCGTCGCGCTCCCCTGCCGCCAGGTACTTGCTCGCGGCGTTGACGATCTCCATCGCCGCAGAGATCGCGGTGTTGAACTGGCCGCGGTCGAAGTCGCCGGTGCTCCTGGCACCCAGGCCGTGCACGCAGCGGAAGAGCTCCGCGGCGCTCTTGCCCAGGCCCTTGGGGTCAACGATGCCCTGCTCAGCGCCCTGCGCGAGCTGCCAGACAACGTTCCAGGCGCGCTTGATGAAGCGGTTCGCGCCGGCGACGGCGTTCACATCCCAGTCGAAGTCCTTCTCGGGCGGGGCGATGAAGAGGATCGCGAGGCGCATGGTGTCCGCGCCGTAAGGCTCGATGACGCTCGACGGCGGCACGACGTTGCCCTTGGACTTGGACATGACGTCGCCGTTCTCGTCCTTGACCATGCCCTGGCAAAGCAGGTTGGTGAAGGGCTCGTCGCAGTCGATCATGCCCAGGTCGCGCAGGACCTTGGTCCAGAAACGGCTGTAGAGCAGGTGCAGGATCGCGTGCTCGATGCCGCCGATGTAGTTGTCGACCGGCATCCAGCGGTCCACGGCCTCCTTGGAGAAGGGCAACTCCTCGTTGTGGGGGTCGGTGTAGCGCAGGTAGTACCACGACGAGCAGGTGAAGGTGTCCATCGTGTCGGTGATGCGGCGGGCCGGCTTGCCGCACTTGGGGCAGGTCGTCTCATAGAACGGGGCGTACTCGGCCAGGGTCTCGCCGGCGCCCAGGTCAAGGTTCTCGGGCAGGGTGACGGGCAGCTGGTCGTAGGGCACGGGCACGTCGCCGC
>CAVAUD010000056.1:11042-13651 GCA_963591565.1 bacterium | reverse complement strand
GGCCTCCTCGAAGATCTCGCCGTCGGTGCGGCAGGGGAGAAAATCGTTGCCGATGTGCTGGCGCGTCTCGTCCCCCTTGGCCAAAAGGCACACGATGGCCGGGCCCTCGCCCTCGTAGGCGAGCTGCACGGCGCGGCGGATGGCCTCCTCGCGGTCGAGGATGACCTCGTAGGCGGCCCCTTCGGGCGTGGCGTCGGCCATCTGCTGGCAGATCTCGGCCACGGGGTCGTTGGCCGGGTCCTCCTCGGTGTAGATGAGGTAGTCGGACCACTTGGCGGCCTCTTGCGGCAGTTCCTGGCGGCGCTCGTAGGCCTTGCCGCCCGGCGCGCCAAACAAGGCGATCACGCGATACCCCGGGAACTCCTGCTTAACCGAGGGGAAGAAGCGCTGGTAGGACAGCTTGTTGTGCGCGTAGTCGACGAGCGCGGTAACGCGGCGCGAGGGCGTGGAGATGAGCTCCATGCGCCCGGGGACCTTGGCGCGCGAGAGGGGCTCGACGACGTCCTTCTCGCCAAGGCCCAAAAGCTCTGCGATCGCGATGGTCGCCAGGGCGTTGTCGACGTTGAACAGGCCCGGCATGGACAGCGTGACCGGCCCCTCCCAGCTGGGGGTGTGCGCGGTGAAGCGCACGAAGCCGTAGCCCGTCTCGATGTCGGAGGCCCAGACGTCGGCGCCGGGCTGGCCCTGGGCCGAGAAGCGCAGGACGCGCGGGCAGCGCTCGGCGCGCGCGGCGATGACGTCGGCGTGCTCGCAGTCCATGTTGATCGCGGCGCTGCGGCAGATGTCGAAGATGCGCAGCTTGCTCTCGAAGTAGTCCTCGAAATCCGGGTGCTCAACAGGGGAGATGTGGTCGCGGCCGATGTTTAGGAAGCAGGCGACGTCAAGCTCGAGGCCCAAGACGCGGTCGTACTTGAGGCCCTGGCTCGAGACCTCCATGTCCATGTAGGACAGGCCCGCCTCGCGCGCGTTGGCCAGGTGGCGCCACAGGTCGGGGGCCTCGGGGGTGGTGTTGTGGCTCTCCTCGTTCTCGACGCCGTCGAAGGTGTCGATCGAGCCCATGACGCCGGTGGCCGAGCAGGGCTTCTCGCCGTCGAGAACCGCGCGCAGCATGTACGAGACGGTCGACTTGCCCTTGGTGCCCGTGATGCCCAGGACCTTGATCGCCTGGTCGGGGTGGCCAAAGGCCTCGGCCGAGACGAAGGCCATCGCGCGGCGCAGGTCGCTCACGACGATGGCGGCAAAGTCGGGCGCGGCGGGCGCGACGCGGGCATAAAAGTCCTGGTCACAGAGGTAGGCGACGGCGCCCTTCTCGATTGCGGAGGTAAGGTAGGCGCTCTTGAAGGCCGCGCCCTTGCACACAAAGATGTGGCCCTCGCGCACGACGCGCGAGTCGCAGTCGCAGCCGGTGACGGCCACGTCGCGGGCCTGGTCGCGGTCGATGTTGTGGGTCTCAAGCAGCAGGTCCTTCTCGGCCAAAAGCTCGAGAATCCCAAGAAGATTTGAAGTATCCATGCTGTCCAATACGGGTCGAATGGTCCTTAAGCGGGCAAAACGCAAGTATATGGTAGACTACATTACCGCTTGGGCGATTGGCGCAGCGGCTAGCGCAGGTGCTTTACACGCACAAGGCCGGGAGTTCGAACCTCTCATCGCCCACCAGGTATTTTAGGCCCCCGACGCCGCGATTGCGGCTCGGGGGTTTGTTTTGTTCGGGCCGCCCGCGGCGCGGCAGCGACGGCGACGGCAACGGCGAGAAGGGCGATCGAGATGGGCAACGAGGATCTGCAAATAAACCGCAGCTACGGGCGGGCGTTCGACGAGATGCGGCCGGTGGTGCTGACCCCGGGCGTCATGAAGAACGCGGCTGGCTCGTGCTTGGCGGAGTTCGGCGACACGCGCGTCCTGTGCAGCGCGACCGTCGAGGAGGGCGTGCCCAAGTGGCGCAAGGGGAGCCACGCCGGCTGGGTGACGGCCGAGTACGCGATGCTTCCCGCCTCAACAAACCGCAGGTCAAAGCGTGAGTACAACGGACGCAAGGGCCGCAGCATGGAGATCGAGCGCCTCATTGGCCGCAGCCTGCGCTCGGTTTGCCGCATGGACCGGCTGGGCGAGGTGACCATCACCTTGGACTGCGACGTCATCCAGGCCGACGGCGGGACCCGCACGGCCTCGGTCACGGGCGCCTGGGTCGCGCTGCATGGGGCGCTGATGAGCCTGGTCGAGGCCGGTAAGCTGCCGCGCCTGCCGCTGACGGGCCAGGTCGCGGCGGTCTCGGCGGGCATCGTGGGCGGCCAGGCCCTTCTCGACCTGGACTACCCCGAGGACTCGCATGCCGACGTGGACCTCAACCTGGTGGGAACCGGCGACGGCGGGATCGTCGAGGTCCAGGGCACGGGCGAGCGCTCGACCCTGACGCGCGCGCAGCTCGATGAGCTGCTCGACCTGGGCCAGGCGGGCATCGCGCGCCTCATCGCCGCCCAGTCCCAGGCCACGGGCTACGGCCTGGGCTAGGGTCGCCGGCAAATCCGGGGCTTTTGGGCCCCGGCGAGAAGCTCGCGCGACTTTTTCCATTTTAAATTTGACTTCGCCGAGTAGCCGCGCCCGCCGCG
>CAVAUD010000056.1:6413-10905 GCA_963591565.1 bacterium | reverse complement strand
CCGCCCGCGTCCCCGTTGGGCTAGTATGGTGGCGAGAAAACCGAGGGGCGGCCCCGGCCCGGGCCCGCCGCGCGCCAAGAAAGGACATCGCATGGCACAGGAGAAGGTCGACATCGCTTCGCTGGACCCCGCAAAGACCGTCGTCGTCGCGACGGGCAACGCCCACAAGGTCACCGAGATCGAGGCTATCCTCTCGCCGGCGCTGCCGGGCGTGCGCTTCGTGGCCCTGGGCCAGCTGGGCGACTTCGCCGATCCCGTCGAGGACGGCGATGACTTTGCCGCAAACGCCCTGATAAAGGCACGCGCCGCTCAAGCCGAGACGGGCCTTTCCATGGCGGTGGCCGACGACTCGGGCCTGTGCGTCGACGCCCTCGGCGGCGCCCCCGGCATCTTCTCGGCCCGCTGGGCCGGCGAGCACGGCAACGACGCGGCCAACAACGACAAGCTCCTGGCCGAGCTGGCCGACACCCCCGATGACCAGCGCGGCGCCCACTTCCACTCCTCCGTCGTCCTGGTCCGCGGCGACGAGGTCCTGCGCGGCGACGGCGACTGCCCCGGCACCATCGGCCACACCCCGCGCGGCGACCACGGCTTTGGCTACGACCCGCTGTTCCTTCCCGTCGAGACCCCCGGCCGCACGATGGCCGAGCTCAGCCCCGCCGAGAAGAACGAGATTTCCCACCGTTTTCATGCCCTGCAGGATTTGCTCGGCAAACTCGGCTAAAAACTGCGCTAGAATACCCACAGCTAGAAGCGTGTTTTCTAGACCGCCATGGACGGGCAGGGGCCTCGACGTGGCGAGAAGTTCCTCGTAGTTCACTTTTTAGGCGGCCTCGCCCTGGTGGTCGCGAAGAGTCGTTCACGGGAAGGACGCGCTTTTATGAAGATCATCCGCGCAAAAGATTACGTCGACATGAGCCGCAAGGCCGCAAACCTTATCTCGGCCCAGGTCATCTTGAAGCCCGACTGCGTGCTGGGCCTGGCCACCGGCTCGACCCCGATCGGCGCCTACCAGCAGCTCTCTCGTTGGTGCGAGAAGGGCGACTGCGACTTCTCGCAGGTCAGCACCTACAACCTCGACGAGTACCGCGGCCTTTCGCACGACGACCCGCAGAGCTACCACTACTTCATGCGCCAGAACTTCTTCAACCACATCAACATCGACATCGACAACACCCACGTGCCCGACGGCGCCAACCCCGACGCCGAGGCCGCCTGTGCCGAGTACGACCGCATCGTCGCGGCCGCCGGCTATCCTGACCTGCAGCTCCTTGGCATCGGCAACAACGGCCACATCGGCTTCAACGAGCCGGCCGACCACTTCTCCAAGGGCACGCACTGCGTCGACTTGACCCCCAGCACCATCGAGGCCAACAGCCGCCTGTTCGACAGCGCAGACGACGTCCCCCGCCAGGCCTACACCATGGGCGTCCAGACCATCATGTACGCCCGCATGATCGTGGTCGTGGCCAACGGCGCCAAGAAGGCCCAGGCCGTCCACGACATGTGTTACGGCCCGGTGACCCCCAGCTGCCCGGCCTCGATCCTGCAGCTGCACACCAACTGCGTCGTCGTTGCCGACGAGGAGGCCCTGGCCCTCTGCCCGGCAGAGTAGCCGGCAAAGGCAAAGGCGCAGGCGGCGAGAAGACCGTCTCGCCCTCAACTCACTAGGCACCACCCGGCCCCGGCTTCCCTCCCCCAGGAAGCCGGGGCCGGTTTTTGGCCATATGCGGTTGCGGCGCAGGTCGTGGGCGCTGGCGCCGGGGCCGCGCCGCCCGTCTCGCCCCTAGATCTTGAGGACCGTGAGCTCCTTGGGGTAGCGGTTCAAGATCTCGCAGCCGCCCTCGGTCACGATGACCAGGTCCTCGATGCGAACGCCCAGGTCGCCGGGCAGGTAGATGCCGGGCTCGATCGAGAAGCACTGCCCGGGGCGCACGGGCTCGTGGTGGACGCTCGAGACGTCGCCGGGCTCGTGGTCGACGAGGCCGATCTGGTGGCCCAGGCGGTGGTTGAAGGCCGGGCCCCAGCCGGCGTCCTCGATGACGCGGCGGGCCGTGAGGTCGATCTGGGCGAACTCGACGCCGGGCGCCACGATCTTCTCGGCCTCCTCGTTGGCGCGGCGAACGGCCTCGTAGACGGCTCGCTGGTGGTCGGTGGGCTCGGCGGTGAAGAAGGTGCGCGTCATGTCGGAGCAGTACCAGTCCTGCTTGCAGCCCACGTCGAACAGCACGACGTCGCCCACGGCGAAGGGCGTGTTGTCGGGCTCGTGGTGAGGGTCGGCGCCGTGGTCGCCAAAGCTCACGATGGGCGAGAAGGAATGGTCGGTCGCGCCCAGGCGACGGTACTCGCCGAGAAGCCCCTCGGCGATCTGCAGCTCGGTCACGCCGGGGCGCAGCTGGGCGACGAGCCACTCCATGGCCTGGTCGTTGGTGGCCGAGGCCCGGCGCATGAGCTCCTGCTCGCGCGCGTCCTTGATGGAGCGGGCGTCGTCGATGGCGGCCGAGGCCAGCTTGAAGCCGGTCGCGGCGCCGGCCTCCATGAGGGGCACGAGCCAGCGGGCCGAGAGCTCCTTGTCGACGCCCAGCGCCGCCGAGTGGTCGCATACCTCGGCGAGAAGGGCGACGGGGTTCTCGGTATCGTCGAAGGTGCGCACGTCGGAGCAGGCGTCGCCGGCCTCGGGGAAGAGGCGGTTGCAGAAGAGCACGGGCTCGCCGGCGGCCGGGACATAGAGGCCCAAGAAGCGCTCGTAGGGCTCGGTGTAGTAGCCGCACAGCCACCAGATGGACAGCGGGTCGACGAGAAGCATCTGAGAAAGTCCCAGCTCACGCAGGTTGTTTCGCACAGCAGCAAGGCGTTGGTCGTTCATGGTTCTCCTTTCGGGCGGTGTGGTTCTGGGGCCAGTGTACACCCAGGTGAACTTCTCGCCGCGGGCGCGCGGGCGAGCGGCGGGGGAGGGCGGGGCTTCTCGCCGCCCGGGCCAGCGTCGCGGGCCTCGCCCGGCGCCCTTCTCGCCGCAAGATGGGCATGTCGTGTCATTACAAAATCGGCTGAGCGGTCTTGTGCTGGGGCTTGGTATGATTGACGTTCGCGTATTCTGGCTATTCGCCCCGCTTGGGGCTTGGAGGATCAGATGGACAACGAGATTCCCTCGGTTAACCGCGTGGATGACATTCGCGAGCGCCTGCTCGCGCTGCAGGGCAAGCGCATCAAGGTCAAGGCCAACATGGGCCGCTCCCGCATCGTCGAGCGCGCCGGCACCCTGGTCAACGCCCACCCTTCCCTTTTCGTCGTCGAGGTCGAGGAGCGCCGCGGCCGCACCGCGCGCCAGTCGTACCAGTACGTCGACGTTCTCACCGGCGCGGTCGAGCTCTTCGACGCCCAGACCGGCGAGCGCCTCTTCGACTACGTGATGGTCGAAGAGTAGCCCTTCTCGCTGCTGACGCCGCGTTGTAGTACAACGTTATACCAATGACTGCCACACAGACAATCGAGGCCCCGTGCAAGGTCAACCTGCACCTGGGCATCCACACGCAGCTTGACGAGCGCGGCTACCACCGCGTCGACTCGGTCATGGCGCCGGTGGGCCTCTTCGACACCGTCACGGTGAGCGACGCCGATACCCTCACGGTTTGCCACGAGCCCGCGCTGTGCGTGGCGCCCGAGAAGACCACCGTGTGGAAGGCCGCGACCCTTTTGGCCGCGCGCCTTGGCATCGAGCCCCGCGTGCGCATCGACGTCGTGGCGCGCATCCCCGAGAAGGCGGGCCTGGGCGGCTCCTCGGCAGACGCCGGGGCCACGCTGCGCCTGCTCGCCGAGCGCTGGGGCGTCGCGGCCGGCGACCCGCTGCTTGCCGAGGTCGCGCGCCAGGTCGGGGCCGACGTCGCGTTTTTCCTCGACCCGCGTCCAGCGTTGTACTTGGGCGGCGGAGACGTGCTTGAAGAGGGCTTCTCGCCGCTTCCCCTGCCGGTTGCGTTGATCATGCCGGCCGGCGAGGGCGTCTCGGCCAAGGCGGCCTACGAGGCCTTCGACGCCTGCCCGGTCGAGGCCCGCGGCTACGGCGAGATGTGCGCGGCGCTTCGCGAGGCCGGGCCTGCCCGCGCAGCTCGCGTGACCGAGTTGCTCTTCAACAACCTGGCGCCCGCCGCCAAGGCCCTGCAGGCCGGTTGCGCCGAGGTCGAGGCCTGGGCCGCCGAGCAGGACGAGGTCAAGGTCGCGATCGTCACGGGGTCCGGTAGCTGCGTTTTTGCCGTCTGCGAGGACTTGGACGCGGCTTGTGCCGTGGCCGAGCGCGCGGCTAAGATGCATAATTGGTGGTCTTATGCCACATTGACGGTTGGAACGCCCGAAGAAATCTGCTAGAATGCAACGTTGCTACGGGTTGTGGCTCAGTTTGGTAGAGCACTGCGTTCGGGACGCAGGGGTCGCTGGTTCGAATCCAGTCAACCCGACCACGAAATTTAGGCCGTCGGCGCTCAGGCGTCGGCGGCTTTTC
>CAVAUD010000056.1:0-6280 GCA_963591565.1 bacterium | reverse complement strand
GGGTCCTGATATCGCCCTACACTAAAAAGGTGTGCGATCCACGTGCCGCTCTGCATCCGAGAAGGGATTCCTATGAACGACAACCCCACGCCTAACCCCCGGACTGCCGCCAGCGTCCAACCCGCCAACGACCCGCAGCTCACGCGCCGCGGTTTCCTGCGTGCCAGCGCCCTCGGCGCCGCCGCGGCCGCAAGCGCCGGCACCTTGGCCCTTGCCGCCCCGGCAGATGAGGCCCAGGCCGCCGTCACCCCGGACTCCGAGGGCTGGAAGGACTGCATCTTCGACTTCAACATGGGTAGCGGCAAAACCTATAGACCCTATATGAAGCATGACGACAACGACTCCGACTCCGAGTCCGACTACGAGTTCGACTTCGAGTTCCACCAGTCGTGGTTCTCGCAGAAGTCCTTCACCTACAACCCCTTCCTGGCCCGTTTCGCGCTGGCGATGGCGACCTCGGCCTTTGGCGTGAAGGATGACCTCGCCCAGTTTGCCACGTACCCCGACCAAAGCCAGGCGCCCTACGACAAGCAGCCGGCCAACCTCGAGTACTTCTTTGCCCAGCTCCACCGCGACGGCTATACCAACGACACCTACCGTCACAACGACGACCTGGTAAAGCCCACGAGCCACGACACCATCGGCTTGGGCGCCTGCACGGTCACGGTCCCTGCCTGGGACGAGACGACCTACACCGGCAGCCAGGTCACCTACCGCCGCACCAACGTCGTTCTTCTCGCCATCCGCGGCGGCAACTACTTCCTCGAGTGGTGCGGCAACTTCGAGGCCGGCCGCTCGGGCGACCACGAGGGCTTCACCACCGCGGCCAAGAAGACCGTTGAGTTCCTCAAGGGCTACATCAAGGAGATGGGCCTCAAGGGCCGCACCAAGATCTTGATCTCGGGCTTCTCGCGCGCGAGCGCCACGGCCAACATGACCGGCGGCCTGTTGCTGCGCGAGGCCGAGGAGCTGGGCCTCGACTACGACACTGCCAGCGATCAGCGCGGCGAGAAGTGCGACCGCGGCTTCAACCTCAGCAAGCTCTTTGGCGACGACGTCGAGGTTTACCAAAGCGACCTGTTTGTCTACGGCTTCGAGGTGCCCAAGGGTCTTCTCCCCGGCTCCAGCCCCCTCGACGACAAGATCAACGCCCGCCCGCACGGCTTCCAGGGCATCCACAGCATCATCAACCCTTGCGACCCGGTGACCTACGTCATGCCCACGGCCTGGAAGTTCTGGACCTTTGGCGTGAACCACCGCCTGCCCGGCCCCACCTCGCCCAGCTATGCCGACTACAAGGACCTCGTCGCCGAGCGCCTCAAGGACCTGTACAAGTGCAGTTTCACCAACCCCGGCGACGACATGAAGGTGCGCAACATCCCGCTCGACTCCTACCTGCCGGTGCTGATCAACGACGTGGCCGACGACCTGGTGGGCTCGCGCGAGGAGTACTACGACCTGTTTCAGCAGCTGGGCATCGACTTCATGCAGGAGATCGTGAAGCGCACCTTCAGCTTTGGCAAGGTCGTGAGCAAGTGGGGCGACAGCGTTAAGGACCACTATCTCGAGCTTCTCAAGAACATCATGTGGAGAAGCTCGAAGTGGCTGCTTCTGTTCCCGCCCGCCTACATCGCCTACGTCACGGCGCGCATCTCGGCCGAGCTGACGACGACCGTGTCGAACCTCTTCTCCGGCGAGCTGGCCAGCAACTTCGTCGACCTGTTCTGCGACATCCTTCTGGACTCGGTCAAGCAGGACGGCAAGAACACCGAGGGCATCGAGGCCGTCGCGCAGATCCGCTCGATTCTCCACCAGAACATGCACCTCGACGGCAACAACCCGTTCCTTCACGCGCTGAGGTTCATCCTCAAGCACCCCATGTACCTGAGCATCGCCATTGTCAAGATCGACTGGCTGACGACGTGGATCAGCAAGCAGATCTACGGCTCGACCGACGTCATCTCGGGCGACCTTTTGACCATCGACTTCGACCGGCTGATGAAGACCCACCAGCCCATGCTCGCGGCCGCTTGGATTCAGGCCGAATGCGAGAAGGGCTCGGCGCCGCAGGCGCTGTCCCTGGCAGAGGCAGCCGCGGTGGCGACGGTCGCGAGCCTGGGCGATGCGGCGGACGGCGCGGACGTCGATGGCGTGAGCGTCGAGGACGACGGCATCGTTGTCCAGGCCGACGGCGAGACCGGTCAGATCGACGGCTATGACAGCGAGCCCACCGAGCAGCTCACCGAGACCTACCGCGTCCTCTCGGTCGTTGGCGGCGACCTGGTGCGCTACCTCAAGAGCCCGGAGTACTTCTACACCCTCTTCAACGGCAATGTTCGCGCCGAAGACGACGAGACGACCGCGGCCGTGGGCGACCAGTTCTCCTACGCCATGAACGGCGACGGCGAGAAGATCATCGTCCTGGGCGGCGTGGACGATTTCAAGTTTTATGTCAAGGCCGCTGACGAGTTCTCGGTTTGCCTCATGGTTTACGACGCCGTTTCTGGCGAGAAGGTCAAGGCGTTCTCGTACCGCGACGTCGACAGCGACGGCGTGGGGGCTTACGTGCTGAAGGTCGGCGGCGATTCGCTTGAGGTGCGCAACATTAACGCGGCCGACGAGGTCGGTGACATCGTGAGCGTTACGCCGACGAGGGACACGGGCCGTTATGTGACCAGCGTCGAGACCGAGAACACCGAGAGCAAGTACTACGGCTTCGTTGCGGGCGGCGGCACTACCCAGGCAGGTACCTACGAGCTGCTGGCCGCGGTGCCCGTCGACGGGTACGAGTTCGACTACTGGACGGTCGACGGCAAGCGCCTGGACCAGGCGCCCGAGTATGCCCTCATCGACGCCGACAAGTGCGCGAGGTCTTCTCACTTCCAGCACTACGTGGATGGCGACCATACGGTGAAGGCGTACTTCAGGCCGTATGCCGAGATCGCGCAGGGTTGCGGCGCGGGCCAGAGCGTCGCGGCCGGCACGGCCAAGGAGCTGCAGTTTAGCTGCGACGCGGCCCTTGCCGACTTCCTGCGCGTCGAGATCAACGAGGTCGAGCTTGCTGCCGAGAACTACTCGGTGAGCGGCGATGGCGGCAAGACCGTCGTCACGTTGAAGGCCGCTTACGTGGCGTCGCTGGCCGAGGGCGAGTACAAGGTGGCGATCATCTCGTCTACCGGCGCCGCCGCGACGATGCTGACCGTGACGGCCGCGGGCACGGGCGACGGCGACGTCGTGCCTGAGCAGAACGGTGACGGAGACGGATCCGGCGCAGGCGATGGCTCCGGCAAGAAGGGCACGGGCGGGACGCCGGCGACCGGCGACTCGGGCCTGGGCGCCGGAATCGCGGCGGTAGCCGTCGCTGGGACCGTGGCTGTGGCCGCCGGCGCCGCCCTCGGCGACCCCGAGGCGGCCGACGAGGAGTAACCGAGGCCTACGCCGCCAGAGCGAAGCGCACGAAGGGGACGTCGACCACGGTCGGCGCCCCTTTTTGTGCCTTTGCACGCACCTCGCGCGACTTATCCCACTTTAAATTTGACTTTGCCGAGTAGCCCAGTCGTTCGCACCGCCGCCAACTGGGCAAACGTGAGCGCCGTGCCCGCGGCTACTCGGCGAACCCAAATTTAAAGTGGGATAAGTCGCTCGGGGCGCCGCGGGCTGCCCTCTGGGGCCGCCTCACGCCCCACCGGGGCCATGAAAAAGGGCGCCGGCCCAAGTGGGTCGGCGCCCGATGGCGCGTTATGTGGCGCTACGGCGGCCAGCGGGTCGCCTTACGGCGCGAAAGCCTACTCGCGACGACGGCGAGAGACGTAGGCGCCCACGCTCGCAACGCCCGCGAAGCCGAGAAGGGCCGCGGCGGCCACGCTGCTCGCGTCGCCGGTGGACGGCGTGCCCGTCTTGGCCTTCTTGGTCACGGTCGTCGTGGTGGTGACGCCCTCGAACAGGCCGGCCTGGGCCTTGCCCATGGCCGCGGTCAGGGCCTCGGCGCAGCCGTTCACGGTCTCGCTCGAGTCGGTGCCGCGCACAAGCGCGGTCTTGTACTCGGAGCCCGCGGTGGCCAGCGACTCCTCGCCCGCGGCGATGGCCGCCTTAAGGGCATCGTAGTCGGCCTGGCTCATCCACTGCTTGTCGGTGGCGACGTTGGAGCCGTCGGCGCTCACGTACACGCTGGCGAGAAGCGCCTTGGCGCTGGCGATCGCCGACTCGAGGTTCTCGAGCTCGGCCACGCTGGCGTAATCGGTGACCTCGGCAAACGCCTTGATCGCGGCGTTGTCGACGGCCTTGGTGCCGTTGGCCAGGATCGACGGCACGACGCTCTCGGTCCAGTCGGACCACTCGGTCTCGGCGGTAGCGCCGTCCTCGTCCTCGGAGGGCCAAGAACGACCGGTGAAGCTCTCGCCCTCGTTCACGACGCCCACGAAGTAGCTCGCCTTGCGCGCCTCGATGGAGGTGTCGACGGCAGTCTTGAGCTGCTCCTGCATCTCTTTAGTGGCGATCGTGTCCTCGATGTCCTGCGCGATAGCCGCAGCCAGGGCCTCCTCATCGGTGGTGTACTCGGGGTGCTCCTTCTTGAACTTCTCGAGGGCCTCCTTGCCCTCGTCGCTCGCGTAGAACTTCTCCATCATGGGCTTGAGGACCGTCTTGAGGACCTTAATGGCTTTCTCCTCGTACTTCTTGCGCAGCTCCTGCTCCTCGTACTCGTTGATCGTGGACCAGGTGTTCACGGCAACGCCCGAGTACCACATCTGGTCGTCCTCGCAGAAGCCCGTGGTCACCACGGAGTACTTGTCGCCCTCGCGCAGGGCGATCCAGTCCTGCTCGTCAAGGGTGATGCGGTGGTAGCCGGCGTAGTCGTAGTTCGCCTGGGCGGTGTAGACCAGCTCGCCGTCGGTGGGGCTTGTGTAGCCGTCGCTCAGCTTGAAGACCTGGAAGGTGACGGTGGTGTTGGGCTTGTACGTAGCCGCAGAAATCGTGCGCACGTCCATGTCGCTCTCGGCGGTGAAGACGTTGGCGGCGTGGAGCGGCATGTTCGAGCCATCGACCACGACATCGTCGGCGGCCAGCAGGTCGTACTGGCTGATGACGTACTCGGTGTTGTCGCCGTAGGAGTTGAGGTCAAAGTCGTAGCTCTCGGCCATCTGGATCGAGTGGTCGAAGTAGGAGATCCAGAAGTAGCCGGTGGCGTTGCCGTTCTCGTCCTCGAAGCCCCAGTCGCTGGGGAAGTTGACGGAGTCGAAGCTGTCGCCGGTCTCGGAGCCCCAGCTGTTCTTGACCAGCCAGGCGCCGTTGCCGTCGGGCGTGTGGGTCGCGGCGTCCGCGTCCGAGAAGCCCTTGGCGAAGTTCTCGGCGGGGTAGTTGTCGTCCCAGCCGACGATGGTCACGGCGTGGTTGGGCTCGCCGTTGTCGTAGGTGTAGTGCGCGTACTCGGTGCTGATGTACTTGGACGGGTTCTCCTCGTCGCCGGGGGTGGAGTTGTCGGCCGAGAAGCACACCGAGACGGCGCGGCTAAAGTCGCTGTCGTCGTTGGGGTCCTTGTACAGCTCGTCCTTGATGGCGGCGACGCCCTCCCAGTTGACGCTGGCCCAGGTGCCGTCGGGGTTGAGGTTGCGCGTGTCGGGCAGCTCGTTGCCGTTCTCGAGGTTCAGGAGCGAGGACGTGTACCAGGAAAGGTCGTCGCTGCCCTGCTGGGTCTCGATGGACCAGTCGGTGTAGATCGGGGTCTTGTTGTCGGCGGCCGTGTAGTTGCCGGCGTAGCAGCGCTTATCCCAGCTCAGGATCTCGCCGCGGTTGAGACGGGCTTCGCAGCCGGTGTCGGGGTCGTCGATCTGCGCCTGGGTGAGGTACTCGAAGTTCTTCTTAGTGCCCGTGGGGTTGTCCTTGGAAACCTCGACCTTGGTCATGGTGACGACCAGGTAAACGGGGTCGTTGGACTCCTCGCCAAGCACGCCGTAGTTGCGGTAGGTGTAGTCGGACTCAAGCGCGGGTCCGATGCCCGAGGCAAAGGTGTTGACGCCAAAGGTCAGCCAGCCGCCGGAGTCCAGCGACAGGTTGGGGTTGTCGCTGGAAGAGTGATAGCCCTCGCCGGCCTGCGAGCCCGCGAACTCGGCGGGAGCGCCGCCGTTGAGATAGACCGCGCGGGCAAGCTGCAGCTCAGACAGGTCAAGGCCGGTCTTTTCGTAGGTCGTGCCGGCCTCGGACAGGATCGAGGTCTCGCACGCGGCGATGGTCGCGAAGCCCCAGCAGGTGCCCCAGGGGTTCTGGAACTTGACCGGGGTCACGA
>CAVAUD010000055.1:0-13662 GCA_963591565.1 bacterium | reverse complement strand
GGAGGGGTCTTTTGCTTTAAGCACGTTTAAGCTGCTAGGATAGGCTTTATTACGTGCAGCTTTGTTCATTGGAGCGTCTGGTCTATGGGTTTCTCGCCGGCTATTTTGCTTGTGTTCCTCGTTGCGTTTCTGGCCTCGTTGCTGGGCCCGCTGTGCGGCATCGGGGGCGGGGTCATCATCAAGCCTGTTGTTGACGCGATGGGGATTATGCCGGTAGCAACGGTCTCGTTTTTGTCGAGTGTCTCGGTGCTCACGATGTCTTTGGCCACGCTGACGCAGAACGCTGCGTCCAAGACCTCTACGGTAAATGTCAAAAGCATGCTGCCGCTGGCGTTGGGCTCGGCGTTTGGCGGGGTTTTTGGCAAGATGACGTTCAATTACCTCGGTAAGTCGGTCTTCTCGGATGCTGAATTGGTGGGGGCGGTACAGGCCGTCATCTTGATTGTCCTTACGGTGCTGGTGTTTGTGTACACCGTAAAGCGCGACTGCGTGAAGTCGCTTGATATCACGAGGTCGGCGGCTAAGGCGGTTATCGGATTTGTCGCCGGGGCTCTCTGGTCGTTTCTTGGTATCGGCGGCGGGCCGTTTAACCTGGCGATTCTTACGTTCTTCTTTGCGATGGAGACAAAGCCGGCGGCGCAGGCGTCGCTGTTTATCATCGCGTTCTCGCAGACGGCGAGCCTTATCTACTCGCTGGTTCTGGGCGGGTTGCCGCAGTTTGCGCCAATGGCGCTTGTGGGGATGTGCGTGGCAGCGGTGCTGGGTTCGGTTGTGGGGCGCAAGATTGCACGCAAGGTGAGCTCGCAGACGATCGACAGGACCTATCTGTTTGCGCTTGTTCTTATCGTTTGCATCTCTGCGTACAACTTCGCGCGCTTTACTGGGATTCTCTAAGCGTTTTGAACATCAGCTGCTTGTAGGCCTCGACCCCAGGTTGGTCGAAGGGGTTCAGGTCCATAAGGGTGGCCGAGAGATAGCACGAGAAGGCGAAGAAATAGAAGAGCATGCCAAAGTGCTTCTCGTCTGCGCGGTCGATCTCTAGCGTGAGGGCCGGGAGAACCAGCGCATGGGCGTTCCTGGTGGCGTTGAAGCTCGCTTTGTTTATGTCCCAGAAGTCCACTCCGTCGAGGTAGCTAAAGCCGTCTGAGACGTCCGTGGGGCCCAGTACGAGGGAATCGCCGTCGCCGGGCTGAGTGAGGTCAAGGAAGGTCTCGAAGAGCTGGTGGGTGCCGTCCTGGACGTACTGGCCCAGGCTGTGAAGTTCCTCGGAGTACTCGGCGCTGGCGGGGAAGAGGCCACGGCCGCATTTGCCCTCGGACTCGCCAAAGAGCTGCTCCCACCATTTGGCGAACCAGCGGAAGCGCGGCTCGAAAAAGCTCAAGAGCTCGACGCGGTAGCCCTTCTCCCATAGGAGCTTGCGGGCACAGGCGTAGAGAAGGGCCTCGTTGTGGGCTACGGACGAGGTGCGGCAGGCGGCCTCCGTCTCCTTGGCGCCGGCGACCAGGGCGTCGATGTCGGCGCCGGCACAGGCCAGGGGGAGCAGGTGGACGGCCGTGAGCGCCGTGAAGCGACCGCCGACGTTGGTGGCAAAAGGCACGAAGGCGTAGCCCTGCTCGGCCGCCAGCGTATCGAGGGAGGAGCCGATCGTTCCGCAGCAGACGATGCGGCGGGCAGCCTCTTCTTGCCCGTACTTGGCCACAAGCCATTGCCTAAGGAGGCGGAAGGAGCTGCCGGGCTCAAGGGTCTCGAAGTTCTTTGCGATGCAGTCGATGACGACGTCGTGGCCCTCGAGGGACTCCAGCATGAGATTCAGGGCCTGGGCCGAGAGGGTATTGCCGGCGTAGACGATGCGCATGCCGTTGGGGCGCAAGGCTTCGATGACGGAGCGCGCGGCGTTGTTCGACCCTCCCACTCCGATGATGACGAAGGTATCGGCCATCTCCTGGTAGCGCGCGGCCAAGGCCTTGACCTCGTCCAGGACCTTCTTGTTTGCCCATTCATCGACCGAGAGCCAGCCCAGGGAGTCGGCGTAGCGCGCCTCGCCCGCGGCACAGGTTGCCAGGACGTCGGCGTGCGAGGCGGCCAGGGACTCAAGTTCTGCAGGCGAGAAGAACTTCTCGGCGTGGCTGGGATCGAAGCGAATCATGGGCGCTCCTTTGGGAAAACCGGCGCCCGCAAGGGAGCGGACGCCGGTTGGGGGGAGTAACTACAACGTTGTACTAGCAGCCGCAGGGATGCGCGGGGGCGTCGTCGCGGAAGTGGCTGTTCTGCGACGGGTCCTTCATGCACAGGTGCGGGACGGCCGAGACATAGGCGCCGGGCAGGGCCAGGATGTTGGGGTTGCCGTCGGTGTACTTGCGCGTGGCGTCGGCGATGGCCTCCTCGAAGGTCGGGCGAGTCTTGAGGCCCATGGTGCGGGCGATGCCGGGTTTCTGGGCGCCCACGATATAGGTGGCCGACAGGTACTTCTCGGCCAAATTTCCGCAGGTCATCATGCTGAAGCCGTGGAAGGGGTGGAAGGCTCCGGCAAAGCGGTACTTGCGGATGTACTCCTCGTTGGTGGCGAAGTACTCGCCGTACTTGATCATCTCGTCAAGCGTGTTCATCTTGTCGGACTGCCACAGCTCCCACTGCTCGCGCAGGTAGGGCCAGCGCTCGTCGTGGAACCAGCCGTCGCAGTAGCTCGCGATGACAAAGACGCAGTGGTCCGAAAGGATGCGCTTGTGGCGGATGACCTGGGCAGAGACGGCCTGCATCATCTGGATGGGGTTCGTGCCCATGCCGTCGCCGTAGTGGAACTTGGTGGGCATGCCCATGACCACGATGTCGTATTTCTTCTCGGCCCAGTGGACGTAGGTGCGCTTGTCGGCGGTCTTCCAGGCGATGGGCTGCATCTCGGCGGCGTAGCCGGAGTTGATCTCGATCTGGCGCGACCAGGTGTCAAGCACGGCGTCGCAGCAGAAGAACTTCTTGCCCATCTTCTCTTCCATGAACATGCCCTGCTGGTCGAACTTGTCGCGCATGAGGCTCGAGGTCGAGACGGGCACGAAATCCGGGCGGCTCATGACGGCGGGCACGTGGTGGGCGCCGATGGAGCGCCAGTGGGTGATGCCGGTGGCGCAGTGCTTGTAGCCGCCCGAGTAGCCGCCGTAGGGGTTGCCCTGGGTGTGGCCGATGAGGATGGCGATATCGGCCTCGTAGACGGTCTTGTTCATGATGACGTGGTCGCCCTGCGGGGTGTAGCCGAGGTCGACCAGGTTGTCGTAGTTCTCGGAGTCGTGCGAGTCGATCTGGTTGGTGGACTTGAACTCGTTATAGAGGTCGTCGCCCAGGATCTGGCGCGCCTCCTCGTTGGTCGTGCGCGGGTGCAGGCCGTTGGAGAAGAGGAGCAGCACGTCGCTGTGGTGGACGCCGTTGGCGAAGAGCTCGTCTAAGCAGGCACGAATCGCGACTCGACGGTGCGAGGTGGGCTGCGTGCCGCCCTTCACGATGTCGGGGATGACGATGACGACCTTCGCGCCAGGGTGGGCGAGGTCAGCCAGGGGCTCCATGCCAATGGGGTTGCGGATGCTCTCGAGCGTGGCGGCGTAGAGGCTGTCCCAGTCCTGGGGCAGGCACTCGGGGTCCTTGACCGTCTCACCGGTGATGAAGACGTCGGTGGTGTCGGGCAGCTCGGCGGCCATCTTGCCGGTGCCGTACTCGAATTCAAGTCTCATGGGTTTCCTTTCTTAGCGGCGCGTGATTTGGCGAGAAGACCGTGGTCTAGGCGTTGAGGTAGAGGTCGACGATCTGGGCGTATTCCTTGGGGTAGAAGCCGATTTCTCCGGAGAAGCGCGTGAGGGCGATGAGGCCGCCGTCGATCTCGGGGATGGAGGCGAGCATCTCGGCGTTATCGGCCTTGAGGCCACCGCCGTAGACGACGTCGACGCCGGGGACCGTCTGCTTGATGAGACGGGCGACCTTTTGGATGTAGGGGGCGTCTGCCGGGGTCTTGCCGGGGCCGATGCTCCAGACGGGCTCGTAGGCGACGCGCACGCCGGCAAGGTCTGCGCCGGCGAGGCCCTCGCTCACCTGGGTGGAGAGGACCTTCTCCCAGTCGTCGACCTCCTCGGAGCGCTCGCCCATGCAGAAGAGGACCTTGAGGCCGGCCGCCTGGGCGCACTTGACCTCGCGGTTGAGGATGCGGTTGACCGCGGGCTCGACGTCTGCCGGGGCGGCTCCCGTCTCGCCCATGACGCTTCGCAGGTACATGCGCTCCTCGCAGTGGCCGATGAGGGTCCAGCCGCAGCCGAGCTGGGCCACGGAGTTGGCGGTGCGCAGGCTGGTGAAGGCGCCGAAGTTGCCGCCGGGCGCGGTGTCTTGGGTGTGGACGCTTTGGCTGCCGCAGCCCAAAGGAGAGCCTGCGGCGCCCGCCACGGCCCCGATGAGCTGGGCCTCGGGCAGGAAGGCGGCGAACTCGGCCGTGCCCGCGTACTTCTCGGCAACATCGCGAATCTGCGAGGTGACGGCCTGGCCCCACTCGGCGGGGGCGGCCAGGCGGTTGACGCCGCCCAGCTCGGGTGTGATGTCGAAGCGCTTGAGGTTGAGGAAGATGTGCTTCATGGGGCCTTCTTTCGTGGTGGCTTGCCGTGCGGGGTAGGTCGGGGCAGTGGGTTGCGACCGGGGTTAGACGAAGCTCGTGAACGTGCGCAGCGGGGCCCCGATGAGAGGGGAGAGCCAGGCACGGTACGCGTCTGTCACGCCGTTGCCCGCCTCGTTGATGTACTCGTCGGGCAGGGTGCGCTCGTCGAGCATGACCTGCTCGATGGGGATGCGGATGTACTCGACGGCGTAGGGCGAGTCGCTCACGCGCTTGATGCCGATCATCTTGCCGGAGTCGCCCTCGAGCGCGGCCCGCACAGCGTGGCGCCCGCATTCGATGGCCTCCTCACGGTCGACGTCGCTTTGCCAGGCGATCGAGGCGCGGCCGAGAAGACCGGGCTTCTCGGAGCGCGACTTGTATCCCAGCTCCGAGATGATGAGCCGCGAGAGGTGCGCCGAGACGTCGCCGAAGTACGTGGCGCGCCCGACGGTCATGAGGGGCGGGGCAACGGGGGTGCCGGCCGTGTCGTGCAGGCCCTCCGAGACAACCACGACGCCCGAGCCCTTCTCGTCAATGAGCTTTTGCACGTCGTCGAGGAAGCGCGCCTGGTCAAAGTCGCGCTCGGGCAGATAGATGAGGTCGGGCCCTCCGCAGCCGGACTCGTCTGCCAGGACGCTCGCGGCGGTTACCCAGCCGGCCGAGCGGCCCATGGCCTCGACGACGGCCACGTGGATGGGAAGCCCGCGCACGTCGCAGCAGACCTCCGAGACGCTGGCCGCCATGTAGCGCGCGGCGCTCGCGAAGCCGGGGGCGTGGTCGGTCACGGCGATGTCGTTGTCCATCGTCTTGGGGATGCCCACGACGTCGATAGGGACGCCCGCCTCCTTGCAGGCGCGCCAGATCTTGCCGCAGGTGTCCATGGTCCCGTTGCCGCCGGTGGGCAAAAGCCAGCGGATGCCGTGCTTGGCCAAGGCCTGCGCGAGCTGCGCGTAGTCTTCGTCCTCAAGCGGCTTCCTGCTTGTCCCGATGGCAGACGACGGCGAGAAGGGCAGGCGGGCAAGCGCGGCGGCATCCACCTGGGAAAAGTCGACGAAGCGTCCCTCGAGGATACCGTCGACGCCGCCGAGGGCGCCCAACACGCGTCCTACCTGCGGTGCATTGAGCGCCTCGTCAACGGCTCCGTAAAGCGACGCGTTGATGACGGCGGTGGGGCCGCCCCCGTGGACGACGAGAAGACCGTCGGCGGCCATGTTAGATACCGGCCTTCTGGTAGCGCTCGGCCATCTCGTCCAGGCTCACGGCCTCGACGTCCGGGGCGTGACCAAAGCTGCCGAACTCCACGATCAGGGTCGCGATGGCCTCCTTGACGCCCGCCTCGATGACCTCCACGAGGTCGGCGACGTCTTGGTCGGGCACGACGCCCGTCATGACGGTGTCGTAGATCGCGGGCAAAAAGGCGCGCGGGTCGGGGTTCTCGGGGTGCTCGAGCAAGAGCTTGTAGACGCCGCCCACAGACGGGCTCTCCTGCAGCTCGGTGCGCTTGGCAAAGAGCTCGCGCATGTTGCGGGTGACGGCCAGGCGGATATCGGTGTCGACGTTGATCTTGTTGATGCCGGCGGGGATGGCGGCCTTGAGCTCGGCCAGGCTGATTCCGTAGGCGTTTTGGATGTTGCCGCCCAGGGCGTTGATCTCGCGCACGATGTAGGCGGGGACGGTCGAGGAGCCGTGGCTCACCAGCGCGCAGTCAAGTCCCTCGTGGGCCAGGCACTCGCGCACGGCGATGGGGATCTCTCGGCGCAGCTTCACGTCCTTGCCCTTGGAGGGGCCGTGCATGGTGCCGTAGCTGATGGCCAGCGCGTCGCACTTGGTCTTGCGCACGAACTCGACGGCCAAAAGCGGGTTGGTGTAGGTGGACGACGCGGCAAAGACGTGGTCCTCGACGCCCGCCAGCACGCCCAGCTCGCCCTCGACCGAGACGCCGCGCGGGTGCGCGTACTTGACGACCTCACGGGTGAGCTCGACGTTTTCCTCGAAGGGCAAAGACGAGCCGTCGATCATGACCGAGGTGTAGCCGCCGGCGATGGCCGCCTTCACGCTCTCCATGTCGCGGCCGTGGTCGAGGTGCAGGACCACGGGGATGGGGGAGTCCTGGGCGTACTTCTTGACGGCGTCGCCGATGTTCTTGGCTCCGCGGATCTTGTCCTCGGTCGTGCCGTTGGCGAAGTCTGCCCGGCCGCCCATGAAGGCGTTGGCGAGGTCGGCGCCCTGCAGGATCGCGGCGCTTCTCAGCATCTCATGGACCTCGATGGCGGCCTTGGCCTGGCACACGGCGTTCACGTTGAAGGCGCCCTGGGCGTAGCCCCCTGCCCTCGCGGCGTCCAACACAGGTTTAAGCGGAACGAGCGACATCTCTGTATCCCTCCTGTTTTGGCCTGGGGCAAATGGCGCCAGGCCGGCCAATTAGCTGATAAGCGAGCGGGCGTCGGTGGACGCCTTGACGATGTTGGTGAGCTTCATGAGACGCGCCGACGGCACGCCGGAGTGCAGAAGGGCGAGAAGCTCCTCCGCGCAGGCGACGCCGGCCTCGTAGTTGGGAAGGCGGGTGTAGAAATCGGCCGCGCGCCAGCTCTCGCCGTTGTTGGCCAGCTCGACGTAGGTGATGCAGCGCGGGTGCTTGTTGAGGTAGGTGGAGAGCTTCCTGAAGCTGTGGGTCCAGCCGGCCCAGCTCGAGACCACGACGTCGCCGTCGCGCATCTCGCCTAAGATCTGGGCCACGATGCCGTAGAAGTCGCGGTTCAAGGCCATGCCCTCCTCGGTGCTGCCCACCGAGTAGCGCGCGTCCCAGATCTCCATGTTGGTCTCGTCGAGAGGGGCGCTGCGCACGATCATCTTGACGCCGGCCTTCTCGCAGGCGGCGCGCACGCCCTCCTCGCGAAGGCGCTCCTGGGCCGTGTCGATGCGCGGGCGAAAGTAGATGAGGCGCCTGGGCTGGGGCTTCGCGTCCCTGATAGCCTGCGAGACGATCAGCTCGGCCCCGCCCTTGTAGTCGAGGTCGACGGTGCTGTAGCTCGTGGCCTCGGTCTGGCAGTCGAAGACGACGAGAGGGGCCTTGTCGGCGGTGAGGGCCTTTAGGCTCTTCTTGTCCGGGCCCTGGTTCTCGGTCCCGATGAAGATGATGCCCGAGACGCGGCCGGCGAGGTAGGCGCTGGCGTAATCGGAGATGCCCAGGTTGTCGATGGTGTTGCCCAGCAGCAGGGCGTTGTAGCCCTCTTGCTCGAGGCGGGTTTGGATGCCGTAGGCCATCTGGCTGAAGCGCGGCACGGCGAGGTTCTTGCGAAGGACGAGGCCCACGCAGGGGCAGTTGCGGTTGCGCAGGGTGCGGGCGTGGACGTTGGGGGTGTAGCGGAGTTTCTCGACGGCCTTGAGCACGCGCTCCCGGGTCTCGGGGCGGATGGTCTGGCCGGGGGTGTTGTTGATGACGTACGAGACGGTGGCAGCCGTAACCCCTGCCTCGGCCGCTACGTCTTTGAGTGTTGTCCGCTTACCCATATCGTGTCTATCCTTTAAAAGGGCTTTTACGATTAAGTAGGTCACTCATTGTTTGTATCACGTGGGGCCTGCGCATTGCAAGAGAAATTCCCGAGCCGTCTGTCGCCCAAAAGCTTCCGTTTACCGAGTTAAATCGACCGGAATGCCGTCAAAGTCGCAAAACCTGCCGTCTGGCGGAGAAAAAACAGGCTGTTAATAAAACGTCCACTATCTTGCAAAGAAGAGTGTGTTACAAATACGTCAGCTTAAACGTTCAAGTCATCAGCGCGTGTTGTGTAAGTAAGCAAGCGGTAAGCGCGCGGGCGTTTAGGTCCCAGATAAGCGCGGGCACACAGCCGCGCGGCACTTCGAGTTTCTCGTCTCCACCAAGTTCTTAGTTTTAAGGCAAGGCTCATGGTCTTTCGTCTCGACGTCCCAGCGGCGCCGGGGCTGGCTAGCTAGAAGGAGGCATTCGTTGAATAAGAAGAAAGCGTCGATCTGGAGCAAGGTCCCCAACTGGGCCTGGGCCCTCATCTCGTTGGCCTGCGCGGTTGGTCTGTGGCTTCTTGCCGCCGGCAGGTGGCCGGCCGTCTTCGCGCCCCCTGCCAAGGTCTGGGCCGCCTTCTTGTCCCGTGCGCAGAGCGGGCTTTTGTGGGCGCATGCCTGGGCGTCCATCTCGCGCGTGCTCATGGGCTTTGGCCTGGCTTTCATCGTCTCGATCCCGGTCGCCTTCCTTATGGCCTGGTACGACCCCTTCCGTCACGTGGTCGAGCCCTGGATCCAGTTCATCCGCAACATCCCGCCTCTGGCCTACGTCTTCTTGATCATCGCGGCCTTGGGCATCGGCCAGGCCTCTAAGGTCACGGTTATCTTCATCGCGGCGTTTCTCGTCATGGTCGTCACCATCTACCAGGGCGTCAAGGGCGTCGACACCACGCTCATCAAGGCGGCGCGCGTCCTTGGGGCCAAGCAGACCGACATCTTCTTCAAGGTGACGATCCCGGCCTCGACCCCGTTTATCCTGGTCGCCGCGCGCCTGGGCCTGTCCACCTCGCTCACCACCCTGATGGCGTCCGAGATCGTGGGCGGCGACAAGGGCCTGGGCATGATGATCCAGCAGGCCTCGGGATACTACCAGATGGACGTCGTTTTGCTCGGCATCCTTATGCTCGGCATCATCGGCATCTGTTTCGAGAAGATCGTCCGCTTCCTTGAGAGGAGGTTCACGGGATGGCAGGAGTCGGTTCAGCAGTAGATTCGCCCGTGAAGGTCCACATCGACAACGTCGTTAAGAAGTTCGACACGCGCAAAGGCGAGATGACCGCCCTGAACGGCGTCAACCTCGACATCCACGAGAACGAGTTCGTCTGCGTCGTCGGCCCTTCGGGCTGCGGCAAGTCCACGCTGCTCAACATCATCGGCGGCCTTGAGGAGCCTACCGAGGGCAAGGTGACCGTGGACGGCAAAGAGGTCACCGGCCCCGGTCCCGACCGCGGCATCGTTTTTCAGCAGTACGCGCTTTTCCCTTGGCTCACCGTCGAGGACAACGTTAAGTTTGGCCTCAAGCTCCAGGGCAAGAGCAAGGAAGAGTGCGACGCCATCGCCGAGAAGTACATCAAGCTCGTCGACCTGCAGGACTTCGCCAAGTCCTACCCCAAGGAGCTCTCGGGCGGCATGAAGCAGCGCGTGGCCATTGCGCGCGCCTATGCCGTGAACCCCAAGGTCCTGCTCATGGACGAGCCCTTCGGCGCACTGGACGCCCAAACGAGGACCC
Organism: bacterium; assembly: GCA_963591565.1. Classification (GTDB taxonomy): domain Bacteria; phylum Actinomycetota; class Coriobacteriia; order Coriobacteriales; family Atopobiaceae; genus Paratractidigestivibacter. The sequence continues at coordinate 3,778 of CAVAUD010000055.1, read as the reverse complement.
AGCTGCAGCAGGAGCTTCTCGACACCTGGGAGAAGGAGCAGAAGACCTGCTTCTTCATCACCCACGACGTCGAGGAGGCCATCATCTTGGCCCAGCGCGTCGTCATCATGTACGCGCGCCCCGGCCGCGTGAAGGAGGTCGTGGACATCAACATCCCGTACCCCCGCACGCAGGAGACCAAGATGACGCCAGAGTTTTTGGAGCTCAAGAACCACATCTGGAGCCAGGTCTACCAAGAGTACCTCTCGGTGAGGAAGTAAGGTTTTCTCGCCACATTGTTTTACCTGCTTTACCTGCGGTTTGTTTGGCACTATCGAGGATGCGTCCTCGTGGTTTGGGAGGAGGCGGCGCGTGCGCGCGCAGCCTTAAGGGAAAGGAACCCTATCATGAAACAGCTCGACTCCGTTATGTCTCGTCGCTCTTTCCTCCAGGCGTTCGGTGCCGCCTCTGCCGCCACGGCGGGCCTGGCCCTCGTGGGCTGCGGCGGTACGTCCTCCAGCTCCTCTGAGACCAAGACCGAGGATAAGGCGGCTGACTCCGGCACCACCTACGACCCCGTTACCCTGAAGGTCGCCTTCATGCCCAACCTCGGCTCTGCCGGCACGCTCTTCTCCGCCATTGACCAGGGCTACTTCGAGAAGTTCGGCATCACCGTCGAGACCTCTCAGTTCGACGCCGGCCCCGCCGAGATCTCGGCCATGCAGTCCGGCGACATCGACCTCGCCCAGATCGGCCACGGCGCCCACGCCCTGTGCATCGAGGGCCAGGCCAAGATCTTCGCCTTCGACCAGCTCTCCCAGGCCGACTGCGTCGTCGCCAACAAGTCCAAGGGCATCACCAAGGCGGCCGACCTCAAGGGCAAGACCGTGGCCGTGGCTTCCGGCACCTCTTCCGAGATCATCCTCCAGTACGTGCTGCAGGACGCCGGCCTCACCACCGACGACATCACCCTGACCGAGATGAAGGTCGACGGCATGACCACCGCTATGATCGCCGGCCAGATCGACGCCTGCGCCACCTGGTCGCCCAACACCGTCACCCTGCAGGAGCAGCTGAAGGACGACTACCTGGTCCTGGGCACCAACACCGATTACTCCGACAAGGTCGCCTTCCCCGGCTCCTACATCTGCCTGCCCGATTACGCCGAGAAGAACGCCGAGGTCCTCGAGCGCTTCGCCGCCGCCCTTGACATGGGCAAGGTTTACCGCGCCGCCCACATCGACGACGTGGCTAAGCTCCTGGCCGACAAGCTCGGCCTTCCCGAGGACACCTTGCTGCAGTCCACGGGCGAGGGCGACTGGCAGGGCGCTGCCGACGCCATCGGCGACACCGACAAGATCGTGGGCTACTACAAGGCCCAGCAGCAGGTCTTCCTGGACAACGGCCGCATTACCGCCGAGGTCCCGGTCTCCGATTACGTGCTTGAGGACGTCATCACCGCGGCCGACAAGCTCTACGCCGAGAACAAGTAACGCAAGGCGGACATCGTGGCCTGCGCCCGCGCGCGTTGCGGGCGTCGGGCGCAGGTAAATAATGGCGGCCTTCTCGCGTTTGGATGTACTCCTCCCCATCCACGCGGAGGGCCGCCCGCTGTTTGTAAGGAAGGAGCGGCACGGACATGGATTATTACCACATCTCGGCAGAGGACCTTGGCGAGGGCGCGAAGATCCCCCTGGTCTTTCCTGGGGACTCCAACGCGGTCTTCACTAAGCTCGCCCAAGAGATGGTTGAGTGCATCGAGGCGAACAACGCGCAGGGTAAGCACACTGTTTTCATTTGCCCGGTGGGCCCGGTGGGACAGTACCCCATCTTCGTCGACCTGGTAAACGAGAAGGGCCTCTCGCTTAAGGACTGCTGGTTCATCAACATGGACGAGTACCTGACCGACGACGACCAGTGGGTCGCCGTTGATGACCCCCTGTCCTTCCGCGGGTTCATGGACCGCGTGGTTTACTCGCAGGTGCGCCCCGAGCTTCTCATGCCCCCCGAGCAGCGCGTTTTTCCCGACCCGACCGACCCCGGCCACGTGCAGCGCGTGATCGACGAGCTGGGCGGCGTCGACATCGCCTTTGGCGGCATCGGCATCACGGGGCACCTGGCCTTCAATGAGCCGCAGGAAGAGCTGGGTGTCGACGAGTTCGCGGCGCTTGAGACCCGTGCGTTGGACATTCGCCCCGAGACGCGGGCGACCAACTGCGGCGATTTGGGCGGGGCCCTCGAGGACTTCCCGCACCGCGCCGCGACCATCGGGATGCGGCAGATCTTGGGTGCGCGCAAGGTTCGTCTCGGCGTGTTTAGGGACTGGCACCGCGGCGTCGTGAGGCGCGCGGCTTACGGCGAGGTCACGGCGGCTTTCCCCGCCACCATTTTGCAGGGGCACCCCGACGCGGCGATCTACGTCAACGACGTGGCGAGGCAGCAGGCTTATTAAGGGAGGCACGCGATGAGCGGCTCTTTGTATATCGCCAACGGGCGGGTGCTGACGGGCGGCAAGCTCCGCCGCGCCAACGTGACGGTCGAGGCGGGGCACGTGACCCGCATCTCGTCCAAGTACGACAATCCTTTTGAGTTCGACGTCATCGACGCGGCGGGCAAGGTCATCCTGCCGGGCTTCATCGATGTCCACACGCACGGCGCCGCAGGTCACGACGTCAACGCCTCGAGCGAGGAGGACCTGCGCGCGATCGGGCGGTTCTTCGCGAGCCAGGGCGTGACCGGGTGGCTCTGCTCAATTCTGACCGACACGCCCGAGCAGACGCTGTGGTGCATCGGCGAGGCGCGCAAGGTCATCGAGGGCGGGCCCTACGACGGGGCCGCGCTTCTCGGCATTCACCTTGAGGGGCCGTGCTTGTCGAGCGAGTACAAGGGCGCGATGCCCGAGCACCTGCTCATGCACGAGGCGGACATCAGCCTGTTTGAGAAGTACCAGGAGGCGGCCGGCGGCCACATCCTGTACACCACGCTGGCGCCCGAGGTTCCGGGCGTGCCGGATTTGATCGGGCCGCTGGCGCAGATCGGGATCACGGCGGCGATCGGGCACTCCGGGGCGGGCTACGACCTGTCGTGGGCCTGCATCAACGCGGGCGCGAAATCGGTCACGCACGTGGGCAACGCGATGCGCCTGTTCCACCAGCACGACCCGGCGATCTTTGGCGTGGCGCTCGAGAGCGACGCCTATGCCGAGACGATCTGCGACGGCCGTCACCTGCACCCCGGTACCGTGCGCCTGTACGTGAAGGCCAAGGGTTGGGACCGCATCCTGGGCATCACCGACTCGATCATGGCCGCGGGCCTGCCGGACGGCAACTACAAGTTGGGCGTTAACGACGTGGTGGTCGAGGACGGAGACGCTAAGCTGGCGAGCAACGGCGTGCGTGCGGGCTCGACCTTGACGCAGGTCCAGGCGCTGCGCAACTTCATGAAGTTCACGGGCGCGGGCGTCGAGGAGGCCTCCAAGCCCATGACCCAGAACCCGGCCGACCTGTTTGGCTGGGCCGACAAAGGCTGCATCTTCGAGGGCTCCTGCGCCGACCTGGTGCTTATCGACGCGAACTTTGAGGTCGCCCGCACCATCGTGGCGGGGGAGACGGTCTACAAGAGGTAGGGGAGCCGCGAGGCCGACAGGCGGCCGCGGGCTTCTCGCCAACTGCAAATTTCGGGCTTGTCTGATAGTTGGGTATCAGACAAGCCCGATTTTTGTGGCTGGATTATCAGACAAGTCATGGAATTGCAGCTGAGAAGGGCTGAAAGTATCAGACAAGTCTGAGATTTGCAGGGG
>CAVAUD010000054.1:0-13784 GCA_963591565.1 bacterium | reverse complement strand
AATGGCTGGGACTGAGAGAGTCGAACTCCCGTTGACGGAACCAGAATCCGCTGTCCTACCACTAGACGAAGTCCCAATGCTTTTGCGCTTCTGTGCGCGAGGAAATACTATATGGGAGTCACGCCGAGATTGCAAGCAGAATTTTGAAAAAAGTTTTTGGAACGGCAAATTGCGTGCCAGACCACGATAAACCACAGGTAGACGGCGAGCACCTCGGAGCCGGCCGGAGCCTGCGCCAATGTGAGGATCGTGGTGCAGGCGATCGACCACGGCACGAGGGGGCTGATCACGACGGGCGCGTTCTCGAGGTCGATGGCCATGTCGGCGTCGGATTCCTCGGCCGAGGCGCAAAGCTGGCGCGAGAGCACGATGGCCAGCGTCTGGTTGCAGGCGATCATCGAGGCCGGGATAGAGACGGCGAGCACCGCCGCGAAGGGGCCGAACTTCTCGGCTATGGACGAGACATGGCCCTGGACGCCGGCGAGAAGACCGGTGCCCTCGAAGATCCCCGCATAGGCGGACGACAGGCACACGACGAGCGAGACGTTGACCATGGAGAGAAGACCGCCGCCGGCCATGAGCTGGTTCACGGCCGCGTCGCGGGCAGCGAAGCCAAAGACGGCCCAACGCGCGAGGTCTGCGGGCGAGGCGCCCTGCAGCGCCAGGCAAACCACCGCCGCGGCGATCGAGGTCGCGGCCATGCAGCGCTTCATACCCACGCCGGCCAGCGGCAGGATAAAGATGATCGCCGCGGGCACGAGGGCCAGGAGGTGGTCTCCGTAATAAGAGACGAGCATCGCGTTCACGCCGGTCTGGGCGCCCGTCGCTCCCCCGGCCGTCGCGGCTCCGGCCACGGCGTAGAAGACCAGGCTCGCGACCAGGGGCACCGCCGCCGTGCGCATCATGGCCTTGAGGTTGTCCGGCATGCGCGTGCCGGTGAGGGTGCGCACGAGCAAAGCCGACGAGCTCACCGGCGAGCAGCGGTCGCCAAAGTAGCAGCCGGCCAGGATCGCGCCGCCCATCAGGTACGGGTTGCCGCCACAGGCGTTGCCGATGGTCCCACAGACAACGCCCATGGTGGCGCCCGTCCCAAACGAGGTGCCCATGAGGTAACTCACTAGTCCACAGAGAGCAAAACACGCCAGGGGCACGAAGGAAGGGGTAATCAAGCCCGAGGTCATGACGACGATCTGCGAGATCGTGCCGCTTGCGCGCCAAAAGGCCGTGAGGATGCCGATCAAGACGAACGACTCCAGGACACCCTTGGCGGTGGATACGCCTCGCCACACCATGAGCGCCAGGTCACGCGGACCGGCGCCCTGGGCCTTTCCGTACCACAGGAAGATGACGAGCCCGATCGTGAGCGGGACCAGGACCGGAAGGCCCAGGGCGACGCAGACGATGAGCTCGAGACAGAAGGCCCCGATGACGAGAAGTTCCATGCAAGCACCCCTTTGGGTTGACTACGTGAGCCATGGTATTTCTCGCGTTCGGCAAACTCAAACTGTTATTCTCTGTATGTCTCACAGCTTAGGTTTGTGGAAGGGGCGAGAAGACCGATGAACCTGCAGAGCTTCGAGTACGTGGCGGCGGTGGCCGAGGAGCGAAGCTTCACGCGCGCGGCGGCAAAGCTCCACGTCACGCAGCAGACCTTGAGCGCCCACATCGCCGCGGTCGAGGACGAGCTGGGCTGCAAGCTCTTCGTTCGCAGCCAGCCTTTGGGGGTAACGCAGCAGGGCGAGGTCTTTCTCGCCCGGGCCGAGGCCATAACGTCGCAGGTAGCGGACCTGCGCCGAGAGGTCTGCGGCACGGGGCGGATGTGCTCGGGGACCTTGCGCGTCGGCATCGCGCACACGCGCGGCCGCGCCGTGCTTCCGCCCGTGATCGAGCGGCTGACTTGCGCCTACCCCAACGTCGACGTGCGCCTGGACGAGGGCACCAACGAGGAGCTTCTCGCCAACTTGGCCGACGGGCGCGAGGACGTGGTGATCGGCGTCTTGCCCCAGGGGCGCGCCGACATCGAGTACCTGGACTTTTATGAGGAGCGGATCGTCATCTTGGTGGCCCGCTCGCTGTTGGCGGCGCTGGGGATCGAGGCCGAGAACATCCGCGAGACGCTGGCGCAAGGCGACCTCTCTCCCCTTGCGAGCTGCCCGTTTGTCATGGGCGCCAGAAGCGACATCAACGGTAGCCTGGGAGTTTCGCTGTTTGGCGGCTCGGGCATCCGGCCGCGCGTCAAGGTGCAGTCGAACAACATGGAGACGCTGCTCGCGCTGGCCGTGCGCGGGACGGGCGCGTGTCTTTGCCCCGAGAACCTGATCGACCTTGCGGCGACGCCCGGGCAGCTGGCGGGCATGGCGCGCTTCGACCTGGGGCCGAGCTCGCGCTACCGGATCCAGTTCGGGCTGCCGCGACGGGGATACCGCTGGGGCGTGACCTCGGACTTCATCGAGATGGCGCGCGCGACGATCGCGGGGCGGTAGGGGCCCGGGGCGTCGGTCGAGGCCGGGGGTCTGTAGGGGCCGGGGGTCTGTAGGGCCGGAGCGGCCGCGCAGGTCTCTCAGCGCCCGTCTCCCCTAGTACCGCAGCCAGGCGAGAAGGGCCTCTCGGCTGTTCTCGACAGAGCCGTCCACCACGGCCTCCAGGGCCTCGCGCAGGACCATGCCCACGCCGGGGCCGGGCTCAATGCCGCGCTCGCGCATGACGTCGGCGCCGTCGACGGCCAGCTCGCCCACGTTGGCCGCAAATCCCGCCGCCGCGTCGCGGCGCAGGCGGCCCTCGATGGTGTCCAGCTTAAAGGCATAGTCGCGGTGGGCCACGGCCTTGCCAATGGCGTCGGCGCGCTTGAGGTCGAGAAGGTCGAAGGCCAGAGCGCGGCCCTCGGCGGGGCAGCGGCGCTCGAGCTGCTGGACCATCCGCCGGGCCGAGACGGGGTTCTTCCGCTGCACCGGGTAGTCGTGCAGCTCGATCAGGGCCGCGCAGCGCCGGATCGTCTCCTTGGGCAGCGCCAGGCGACCCATGATCCGCGTCGCCATGCGGGCGCCCTCGGGCTGGTGGCCAAAGAAGTGGCCGCGGCCCAGCTCGTCGAAGCTCGCGCACGCAGGCTTGGCGACGTCGTGCAAAAGGCCCGCCCAACGCAGGTGCGGGGACGCGACGCCGCCCGTGAAGCACTCGACGCCGGCGCAGACGCGCGCCGTGTGCTCAAGGACGTCGTAGGCGTGGTAGGGGCTCTTCTGGTCGAAGCCGCGTGCGGGCGCGAGCTCGGGCAATGCGGCGAGAAGAACGTCCGTCTCGTGACGGATCGCCCAGGCCACGCGGCCCGAGTCGAGAATCCCCTGCAGCTCCTGGCCCACGCGCTCGGCCGCGATACCGGAAAGCTCGCCCGCGCAGGCGACCAGGGCCTCCTGGGTCGCGGGCTCGATGTCAAAGCCCAGCCGGCACGCGAAGCGCACGGCTCGAAGGACGCGCAGGGCGTCTTCCTCAAAGCGCAGGCGGGGCTCCCCCACCGCGCGGATGACGCCGGCCGCCAGGTCCGACTCGCCCCCGTAAGGGTCGAGAAGGCCGCGCTCGGGATGGTAGGCCATGGCGTTCACCGTGAAGTCGCGCCGCGCCAGGTCCAAGCGGATGTCGTCAACAAAGCGCACGTCATCGGGGTGGCGCTGGTCTGTGTAGGCACCCTCGACGCGGTAGGTCGTGGTCTCGACGGGCTGCCCCGCGACGACGGCCGTCACGGTACCGTGGGCCGTGCCCGTCTCGTGCACCTCGATGCCCGCGGCGCGAAGGGTCGCCGCGGTCTTCTCCCATGGGGCAGACGTCGTGACGTCGACGTCGTGGCCGGGGCGACCGAGAAGGGCGTCGCGCACCCAGCCGCCGACGACCCACGCCTCGAAGCCGGCGGCCTCGAGGGCGCCTATGACCTGCAGCGCGTACGCGGGAACGGGGGGCATGGGGGTGCGGTTTGGCATGTGGGCGGCTCCTTTGCGACAGAGACCTCACAGTATAGCAGTGGCGCGGGCGGCCTAACCCCGCCCGTGGTGGGCCTGCTTCTGGCGGTACATCCGGGCGTCGGCCAGGGCCTGGATGGTCTCCAGGGTCTCGCCCTCCTCGGGCCAGCCGGCAAAACCGCAGCTCGTCCCCACGCTCATCTCGTTTCCGTCGATAATGAAGGGCTGCTCGACCGCGCCTTCCACGCGGCTTACCAGCATTCGGGAGACATCCGCGTTAAACGCGCCGCAGGTCACAAGGACAAACTCGTCGCCGCCCAACCTAAAGACATAGTCGTCCGAGCGCACGCACGAGCGCAGGCGGCTCGCCACCTCGCGCAGAAGCTTGTCGCCCGCGTCGTGACCAAAGGTATCGTTCACGGGCTTGAAGCGATCGAGGTCCAGGAAGTACAGGGTGAACGGCTCGCCCTTCCTCTGCAGGCGCGAGGTGAGCTCGGTAAAGCCGCGCTTGTTGTAGAGGCCCGTCAGCTCGTCGGTCAGGGCCTGGGCCTCGAGCTCGACCTTCGCGTTGATGTTGCTCGCGAAGAGCAGGACCTTCGAGACCTTGCCGTCCTCTTGCCAGGCCACGGGCGCGACGTTCATCATCAGGTGGTCGAGCTTGCCGTCCCGGCGGGCCAAGACCGACTCGTACTCGAAGGTGATGAGGCCCGTGCCGTCCTCAAAGACGCGTTGCAGGCGACCGGGCGACAGAAGCGACGCGATCGTCTCGCCGTCTTGGGCCTGGCACAAGGTGAAGTTGCGGTTCATGCCGGCGATGAGGTCGCGGTAGGCGCCGGTCGCGAGATAGGACGGCTCGTCAAGGGCGAACTCGTGGTAGATGTAGGTGTCGCGCACCAGATCGCCCACGGCATAGCGCTCGTACGAGCTCGCCATAGCCTCGAAGAGCTGCGTGGCCATCTTGTTCTTGCGCTCCAAGGCTTCGCTCCGGCGGGTCTTCTCGGCCATCTCGCGCAGGTACTTGTGGTAGAAAAGGCCCAGCGAGGAGGCGCAGACCACGACCAGGACCAGCGAGAAGGCGCCGATGGTGGAGTTGCGCACGTCGTTGGCCGTGCGGTCCACCTGCGCGGAGTCGACTAGGGCCACCAGGGACAGGTCGTCCAGGCCGCACGGCAGCCACACGGCATAGCAATCGCGGCCCTCGTACGTGACGAGGCCGCAGCCGGCGTTACCGGCGGCGATGTCAGAGGCGAAGTCGCCGGCGTCACCGCGTTTGAAGGCCACGTCGGACGAGAAGAACGTGTCGAAGTTCCCGACGAACTCCGTGACCAGGGATTTCTCCTCAAGCGAGAAGACAACGTCACCGCCAGCTTCAACGATATAGCAGTCGCTGTTGCCTTCGAAGGCGTTGGCCGAGAGGAAGTCCTGCAGGGTGTCGTTGTCGTAGCTCACGGCGAGCGCAGTGTAGGTGACACCATCGACGACCAGCGGATTCGTGAGCTTACGCGCAAAGACGACCTTGCGCGCGCCGGCCGACGAGATGTAGGAGGCGATGAGGGGCTCGCCGGTGTCGAAGAGTTTGTCGAAGACGCCCTTGATGCTCTCGGCGCGGCCGGAGCGTTGGGCGATGGTGTGGTAGTCGCTGTCCTCGTTGAAGAGATAGACGTCCGAGTATTCCCAGTTGTTGGCGCGCGTGGCGTACACGGTGAAGAGGGCGTCGGCGTTCTGGTCGCTCTCGAGGTTGGCCACGTAGTTGTCGACGTCCGAGAGGTAGTTCCAGTTGCGCTGCGCGAAAAGGAGAAAGGTCTTGGCCGTCTGGCGGTAGGTGAGCTCGACCGCGGTGGTGCCCTCGTCATAGATGCGGTCGTCGAGGTAGTTGACGTAGACGGCAAGGGTGCCCGACAGCATCGCCATCGTGCAGATAAAGACCGCGACGGCCAGCTTGTTCCGCGCGATAAACGACTTTACTCTGTCCCTCATGAACACCCCCTCAAGAATCCTCTGAGTATACCATCCGGCGCTTCTCCGCAAAGTGAACGGTTATGGGAAGGTCGAGTGGTCGAAACGACGGTTATGGGAAGGTCCAGCAGGGCGTTTTGACGGTTATGGGAAGATTCGGGTTCCCATAACCGTCGATTTCACGGCGGCGGCGAGAGGGACTTCCGCGCCCGGCACAAAAAGAGAAGGCCCGCGAGTGGCGGACCTTCTCAGCTAGCTCGTATGTTGTGAGACTTAGAGCTTGTGGACGCTGGAAGCCTGGAGCTTGCCGTTCTGGCCGGTGGTAATCTCGAACTCAACAGCCTGGCCCTCGTCCAGGGTCTTGAAGCCGTCCATCTGAATCTCGGAGTAGTGGACGAACAGGTCGTCGCCGTCCTCGCGAGAGATGAAGCCGTAGCCCTTGTCCGGGTTGAACCACTTAACAGTACCCTGAGCCATGTCGTGCCTTTCTTTCTTGCCCCGCAGGGCTAAAATGCTGCGCGAAAACGCGCGATACCGATGTGACTGAAATGCCACTCGGAATATAGTACCCCGAAAACCTCGCCAAACGCTCGACAATCCGTTGGGCCGCGATTTTGCACCGATGGCGAGAAGCCCGCGCCCCTTAACGGACGGTTTCTCGCCGCCGGCGGACGATGAGCCAGCCGAGAAGACCCGCGAGGCCCACCGCCGTGACCGCGATGCCCGCCCGCAGGCCCGGCGCCTCGAAGCGCATCTGGATCTCGTTCGAGCCCGCCTCGACCGGCACGAGCGTCACCGCGCCGCCAAAGGCCGTCGACGTCTGGACCTGGGCGCCGTTGACCGTGACGGTCCAGCCCTCCTCGGCCGGGACGCTCACCATGACCCAGCCGGCCTCGTCCATCTCGACCGTGCCGTCGATGCCGTTGCCGCTAAACGAGCTGAAGCTCACCTGGTGAGAAGACAGCTCGGACGTGACCTGCTCAAGGACGTCGAGGTCCAGGTAGTAGAAGTCGCAGTCGACCGTCGCCATGTCGACGGGGGCCACGCCCCAGGAGGTCGCGACCGGCGTGGCGCTCACCGTGTGGGTGGCGCCGCCCTCGCCCGCAACGTCGCCCAGGGTGCGCACCGAGTGCTGGAAGCGCCAGCCCTCGGTCCCGGACGCAAAGCCGTCGATCGAGAGGTAGACGCCCGCGTCGCGGATGGTCGTCGGGCACTCGACATAGGTGTAGCCCAGCATGCCCTCAGGCACCGTGACCTGCCAAGACTTGCCCTCTGCCGTGTCTTGGGCAAGGGTCGACTCGGCCTTCTTGAAGAGCTGGACGTCGTGGCCCACAAGCGCGCTCGCGAGGCTGTTCTGCCGCTCGAAGGGGTTCTCGCCAGATAGCGCGGCGCCGCAGGCGTCGGAAGAGACGGCGTAGCCCAGGCCCAGCGCGTAAGGATTCTGATAGATGCCGGCACCGTTGACCAGCGGCGCGTCATCGACCTCGGCATGGGCGACGGGCACCTCGGTGCTCGAGGAGTACTTGACGCCCAAAAGCGCGTCGGCCGCGAGGTTCTGGTGGGTGTAGCGCACGTGGAGAAGGCCGGGCGCGCTGTAGCCCAGGGCGTCGAGGAAGTCGAGCGCCGCCTGGTTGTGGGCCGACGAGTAGGACGACAGGCCCAGGTAACCGCAGCTCATGGCCTCGTTCAAGGCCGCGGCCGCGGCGCGGGTGTAGGTGCGCTCGAAGCGGTAGGTGCCGGTATCGGCCTCGTCCAGCCACACAAGCTGGTCGACGGACTGCTCGTAGTAGCTGTCCTGCTGCTCCTGCGAGCAGTTGACGTAGAGCGTCTTCCAGGCAAAGTACGCGCCCACCGCCAGGTCTGCGACGGCAAAGGCGGCCACGGCGACGCACAGGGCGGGCTTGGCGAGAAGAACGGCCGCGGCGCGGTCGACGCGCCCCTGCGGGCCCTTCTCGGCTGCGGCACCCCGCCACCAGCGGCCGGCCATCCACATGACGGTCGGCGCGACAAAGAGGCACGGGCGCGAGTAGAAGCCGGACGGCTCGCGGAATCCGCACCAGATGGCCTGGAGCGGACGGAAAACGACGCAGGCCAAGATGACCGCGACGAGGATGCCCACGGCCTTCTTCGTGCGCTTATCGACGCGCTGCGACGCGAAAAACGCGACGAAGGAAGCCATAAGGACAAGACCGCAGTAGAACTGCGGGATGCGGTGCCAGGGGCTGTACAGCGCCGGCACGAGGCCGCGCAGCATATAGACGGGCTGCGTCGTGAAGATGTAGCGGATGGCCTCGATGGGGGTCGCAGCCGTGAAGATGCCGCAGACGATCTCAAGCAGGCCCTCCTCCTCGGCCCCGCCGGAGCCGAGCATCGCCTTGACCGTGGGGACAAAGGTCCAGGCGCACAGCACCAGCGCCACCAGCATGGGACGGGCGAAGCGCACGGCCAGGCGCCAGAGGGGGCAAGGGGTGCCCGGCAGGTCGCCGTCCGCGGCCGCGGCGTCACCGTCGCCGTCAGCGCCGGCCGCGCCCTTCTCGCCGTCGACGCGCCTCCCGGCGCATGCCCACTCCAGGATCGCGAGCATGATGCAGAAAATGACCGTCATGTAGGCCGTGTACCAGCACACGATCACGTTCGCGGCCGTGAGCAGGCACAGCGGCAGCCAGCGGTCGCGGGCAACCAGCTGCCAGACGGCCCACATGATGAGCGGCAGCAAGATCAGCGCGTCCATCCACATGGGGTTTCGCAGGTTCGTCGCCACCCACAAGGACCACGTGTAGCCCAGGGCAAAGGTGAACGCCCAGCCGCGGCGCAGGCCAAAGCGCCTGCGCAGGTAGAACACGGCGGCCAGCTGCATGCACCCGAGCTTCAGCGCGTCGGACACAAAGACGAACAGCGTCACGCCCGTCTCGCCAAAAAACGGCAAGAGCAGGTTAAAGGGGCTGGCCAGGTAGTAACTGTACAGGCCCCAGGTGTTCGCGCCCAGGCCGCAGGCCGTGGAGTAGAAGACCGACTCCTCGCCGCGCAGCACGCGGATGAACCAGCTGTAGAAGTCGACGTACTGGTACTTGAGGTCCTCGGTCAAGAACGAGGCGTCGCCAAAGGGGTAGATCCCCTGGGCCGCCGCGACGCCGCAGAAGATGGCGATGGGCGCCAAGAAGCTCAGCGCCCAAAAGCCAATGGTTCGAATATTGATGCCACAAATGCGGCGAGAAGACCGCGATGCGCCCTTCTCGCCGGCCAAAACGCCGCCGTTACGCATCGGCACGCTCGGTTTTGGTAAGCACGTTCTTCGCGCGGTTGAGCACGCGGGACGGGCCCTCGACCTTCAAGGTGCACACGGTCTCGGACGCGAGGCGGCCCACCCAGGAAAGCGGCAGGCCGGGCTTGTAGGGACGGCCCGTGACCTGGCAATAGAAGCGCTTGCGGTGCGGCGGCACGACGACGTCGTTCATCACGATGTCGGCGTCCATGCGGTCGAAGACCTCGCGGGTCTTGGCCTTGACGACCGGGTTGTCCCAGCCGTCGTCGTGGATCGCGCCGTAGGTGTAGTTGAAGCCGCGCACGTAGTGGGCCGCGATGATGCGCTTGTCGGTGACGCCCAGGCGCTCGATGACGTCCATCATGTCCATCCAGCGGTCGAAGGGGCGCGCCACGGCCTCGTCGGTCGCGTGGTTGAGCGTGGAGCCGGGCAGGTCGCAACGGTAGTTATAGTAGGGTTTGTCCAGGTAGACGATGGCCTTTGCCTGGCACATGGTCTCGACCAGGAAGGGGTTGTCGGCCCAGCCGGCGCCGGGGTACTCGGGCATGCGGATGTTGTTCTCGCGCAAGAAACCGGTGCGGTAGATGGCCGACCAAATGGCCGGGTGAAGCTCCAGCAGGATGGGGTTCTCGGCCACCGTGAAAGGCGCCGTCGAGGTCTTGATGCGGCCCTCGAGCAGGCAGTGGCAGGGGTGCTGCTTGGCCGGGTCGTTCCAGTCGCGGATGTCGGTCCAGGGGGTCTTCACGATGTCGATGTCCTGGTCGAACTTGGACGCCAGGGCGAGCATGTCCTCGTACATCGTGGGCTCGATCCAGTCGTCGGGCTCGATGATAGAGATCCACTGGCCGCGGGCCATGGACATGCCAAGGTTACAGCCCACGCCGTAGCCCTCGTTCTTCTTATCGACCACGACGACGCGAGAATCGGCCGCGGCGAACTTCTGGATGATCGCCAGCGAGCCGTCCTTGCTGCCGTCGTTGATGCAGATCAGCTCGAGGTTCTTGTGCGTCTGCGCCAGGATGCTCTCCAGCGCCTGCGGCAGGTACTTCTCGACGTTGTAGATGGGGACGATGACAGAGACGAGATCGTTTTCGTGAGACACGTGGTCCCTCCCGTGTAGTAATTGAGCAAAAAGCGGTTCGTGCGTCTCACTACAGTAATATGAAAAGGCTGCTACAAGGCACGCATCTTTGAATCAACAAGGAATTTAAAGCTTTCTTTGCCGAGAAAAGAATTGAGGTTTGTTTTGGCTTCCCACTTTGCCAACAGCGACAACAACCAGCCGCGCCGCACGACGCCGACGCAAAGGCGCGCCACGGGCGACAACGGCTACACCGAGCCGGATCCCTTCGTCTACCAGGACGATTACCAGCCCAGCTTCGACAACTCGCAGTTTGGCTACCAGGACAACGCCTTCCAGAGCAACGGTTTCCAGGACGACGGCTACGTCTTCGACCCCTACGCGGGCAACGGCGAGCAGCTCACCCGCCACAAGCACAAGAAGAAGCGCCACACCGGCAGAAACATCGCCATCGTGGTCGCCGTCATCGTGCTTTTCTTGGGCGTGCTGGGCGGCGTCGAGGCCTATGCGCTTTTCAACTCGGCCAAGACCGTGAAGAGCCAGGCCTCGACCATCATGGCGCAGGCGTCCACGATCAAGGACGCGGTCAAGAAGGGCGACTCCGCAGCGCTCTCCAACTCCGTCGAGACGATCCGCTCGGCCACCAACACCATCAACAAGGAGGTCAACACCACCGCCTGGAACATCGCGGCGATGGTGCCCGTCTACGGCCAGGACGTCAAGAGCGTCCAGAAGCTCGGCGCCACGGCCTCTGACCTGGTCGAGGAGGCGCTGGTTCCCGTGGCCGACGGCCTGAGCGGCCTCAAGCTCTCTGAGCTTCTGCAGGACGGCGCCATCAACGTGAGCATCCTCGAGAAGCTCATCGATGCCCTCGACGAGGCGACGCCGGTGATCCAGACCTCCATCAGCACGATCAACTCCCTGCCCGAGGCGCACATCTCGCAGCTCAAGTCCATTCTCGACAAGGTCAAGGACCCGCTGAACGAGGCCAACGACACCCTGACCTCGGCGCAGCCGATCCTGAAGGTCCTGCCGCAGATGCTCGGCACCGACGGCCAGACCAGGAACTACCTCGTCGTCGCCCAGAACAACGCCGAGATCCGCGCGACCGGCGGCTTCCCCGGCGCCACGGGCATCGTCTCGGTCACCGACGGCCGCATCACCATGGGCGACTTCCAGGCCATCAAGAACCTCGGCGGCGACGACTACGCCGAGGACCAGGACCCCAAAGAGACGGCCATGTTCACGCACGAGAACGACGTCACCGCCCAGATCATCACCTACAACCCCGACTTCCCCGTCTCGGCCAAGCACCTGGCCCACCTCTGGAACCAGCGCTTTGGCACCATGCCCGACGGCGTCATCGCCCTTGACCCTGTGGTCCTGCAGAACCTGCTTGGCCTCGTGGGCGCCGTGACCGCCCCCGACGGCGAGGTCGTCGACGGCACCAACGCCGCCTCCGTCCTTCTCAACGGCACCTACAAGAAGTTCGGCAACGACGGCGACGCCCAGGACGAGTACTTCTCCGCCGTGGCAGGCCTCGCCTTCAAGCAGATCATGGGCAACCTCGGCGATGCCGACGTCGAGAAGTTCATGAGCGTCCTCGAGACCGCCGCTAAGGAGAACCGCCTCCTCGCCTGGATGCAGGACGCCGACGAGCAGTCCGCCATCGTTAAGTTCAACCTTGCCGGCGACATCGCCGAGGACGAGGCCACGCCCGAGCTCGGCGTCTACATCAACGACGAGACCTGGGCAAAGATGACCTGGTACCTGAGCGTGAACACGACGCTGAGCGACCCCGTTCTCTCTGCCGACGGCACCAAGACCTACACGGCCACGACCGTCGTTCGCAACAACCTCACCGATGAGGAGGCCGCGACCCTGCCGACCTACATCACCGGCAACAACCCGGCCCTGACCGGCCTGGGCAACATGCTTGAGGTCGTGTTCCTCTACGCGCCGGCGGGCGGCTCCATCAGCAACGTCTCTTGCGACCTGGGCAACGAGTTCTTCGAGACGAGCTACTCGACGCTGCAGGCCTGGCGCTCCTCGTCGCTGATCCAGATCGCGCCGCAGCACGAGGCCGTCATCACCTACACGGTGAAGACCTCGGCCAACGCGACCAGCGACCTCACGGTGCGCACCACCCCGACGGCGCAGGTTGCGGCCGGCTGGTAAGGCGCCTCGACGCCCAGCGAGCGGCCGGGCAACGCGCCCTAAGAGGGCATGTGATATTGTTGGCTGGGAGCCGCACCCGTTGCGGCCCCAGCCATTTTTCTTACAGACAGGCGGAACTCATGGGTATCACCACCGGCAAAGTTTTCCAAGTATTCGAGTGCTGCGAGGATGACATTCATCGTCTTTACGTGACCAACTCGCCCAAGATCGACGCTTCGAAGATTGATGTGGTCGACGCGAGCGGGTCCTCCATCCTCAGGCAGGCGGTTTTTTTGGATGCCGAGAAGGACGCCAGCCTTTCTCGCTGCCTGTCTTTGCGCCTGCCAGCCGGCGCCCGCGACTACCGAGTGACCCACAACGGCCGAACGCTTGCGCGCCTTTCGGGGCGCCGCTACGAGAAGCTCGTCTTCTTCCGCAACTACGACATGGTCAACGCCAAGATCGATGGCGGCTTCGCGCCGTGGCTGGACGCGCACCCCGTGACGCCGGAGATGAGCGAGAGCCAGCTGTCTTCTCGCCCCCTGTTTAGCATTGTCGTGCCGCTGTTCAACACGCCGCCGGCCTATCTCAAAGAGATGCTCGAGTCCGTCCTTGCGCAAACCTACAGCAGGTGGGAGCTGGTGTTGGTTAACGCCACGCCGGACAACACGGGCATGAAAGAGGTCCTGGGCGCTGTCGCCGACGAGCGCGTCAAGGTCATCGAGATTCCGGGCAACCTCGGCATCGCCGGCAACACCAACGTCGGCGTGCGCGCCGCGGACGGCGACTACGTGAGCTTCTTCGACCACGACGATGTCCTCGACAAGAACTGCCTGCTCGAGTACGCCATTGCAATCGAGAAGAACCCGCAGGTAGACCTCCTGTACTGCGACGAGGACAACTTCGAGGAGGACGTGCGCCGCCCCTTCGCGCCGCGCTTCAAGCCCGACTTCAACCTCGGCCTTCTTCACTCGCACAACTACGTGACGCACATGCTCACCGTGAGCCGACACGTGCTTGACCAGGTTGCGCTCTCGCCCGACTACACGAGCGGCGCCCAGGACTACGACATGACCCTAAAGGCCCACGAGGTCGCGCGAGCCGTCTGCCACGTGCCCAAGCTCCTCTACCACTGGCGCATGCACCCGGGATCGACCAACGGCGGCATCATGGACGGCAAGCCCTACGCGATCGAGGCCTCTGTGCGCGCGCTGTCCGACCACTTCGAGCGTTGCGGCGTTGAGTGCGAGGTTTCGGCCAGCGACTACATCAGCTGCGTGTTTGACATGAGCTATCAAACACCGAGCGCCACCGACTACCAGGTGTTTATTTGGGGTGGCGAGAAGGACTTCGCGGCGGCGGTCGCCGAGGCGGCGGGGACCGA
>CAVAUD010000053.1:5133-14311 GCA_963591565.1 bacterium | reverse complement strand
GCGCTGGGGAAGAGCATCGTTTTTAACGGAGACAACGGCTCCTTGCCCGCGGGCACGCAGCTCACATTGGTGGATACCGCGGATGGGGATAAGGCGTACCACTACACTGTCCCCGAGGGCACCAGCGCCTCGAGCGTCATGCTGACCGACTTCGTGGACTCTGGTGACACCAGCTACCAGGAGAAGTGGCTGAGCGAGCTTATGGGCGTCTCGGCTGCTGAGGCTTCTGATGGCGCATGGGTTGTGTGCACCGCTGACGAGGCTGCTGCCAAGGTTGGCGACGCCTATTACCGCGCATATGCCGAAGACGATACGGCCCAGCGTTACACGCTAACCGTTAAAAAGACCGACAGCGGCAAGGAGACTTCTCCGAGCGAGAGCTTCTACCTGGTCGTCAACGTGCCTTCCGGTGCGTCCATGACGGCGGTTAACGGCTATACCAGCACTTCGTTTGACGACACGACCATCAACAAGAACATCAACTACACCTTGCGCACGGATTACAGCGCCGACGCACATCAGAACACCGCGTCTACCTACAGTATCTACTCGAGCTATGAGCAAAGACTTGCAGATAGCACGGGCGCATCCGGCGTCAACGAGCTTTCCAAGTCGAGTGACGGTCTTGGCTACACCTTCCCGCTTGCCGCTACCGACACCATCACCTTCGATTCGGCCCAGCAGTACAACGATTCCGACAAGCTGTACTACCAGTTCGGCGCTTCGCTCGTGAGCTACAGCAAGGACGGCGGATCCGCCAGCAGCACCGGTGCGACCGGTTTCCCGAGTGGCACCACGGGTACGCTTAGCTTCTACGTGAAGGTGGGGGACGCGTTCTACACGCCGAGCAACAGCGGCGGAGTTACGACTTGGACGGCTGCCACGGGCGAGACCGCTGCCGCAACGAAGTCCTGGTCGGCTGATGGCAACGACCTCTCCGAGTCCCTTGCAGAGGGAAATGGCGCCCTGTACGACCTTTCTGGCCTGCGCAAGATTGCGGGAGCCAGCGGCTCGATCCAGGTCATCGCTAAGGTTTCCGATCTGAAGATGACCGAGGAAGCCGCCAAGCAGGCCATCGCTGCGTCGCAGGAGGGCACTTCCTATACCAGCGTAAGCTACCGTTCGTCGCTTTCCACGCGCCCGGATACGCTTGCGACCTCGAGCATGATTGCCAGCGCGGCGGGTATCCCCGGCTACTATCGCAAGGACCTGGGCAGCTCGACCATCGAGCTCACCGCGAGCAAGCAGTCGCAGCTCGGCATCAACGTGGACGACCTCGAGTTCGCCGACGGCACCATCGGCGCGGTGGGCACGTATAGTCTTTTGAGCCTCGTGGACGGCGACACGAAGATCCATAACGCGGCGAGCGTCAAGTACACGCTCACGCTGCAGCAGCGCGACGGGACCAATGGCACGTACGGGACCAATGGCACGTACAAGAGCGTGGACATCAACAACTACCTGAGCATCACGTCCAGCGACCTTGGCGGCGGCTTGAAGGGCGACTCGTCCATTGAGTTTGTGGACGAAGGCCTTACGACGCGCGACGGAAACTCCAACGTCTTCAAGCTCCTCTTCGAGGTTAAGGTGAAGACCGATGTCGAGAAACTCGGCTTTACCTACGCGAACTACCGTATCGTATTGACGGCCGCGCTCCTTGACTCCAACGACGGCGTCATTGACACCCCGGTGAACGTCAACAGCGACCCGACCTATAAGAACTCCGATTACATCACCTACACCCTCACCAAGGTCAACATCGAGGGCATTTCCCACTTGACTTAAGGGCCCGCAAGGCAGAAAGGAGGTGCGGCGCGTGAGCGGCGACGAGGACAAAACGAATAACCCGACCAACCCGGACGAGCTTCTCGCCGGCAAAACCGCCCAGCTGCGCCGCAGCTTCGGCCGGACCCTCGCGGTGCTGCTGATCGCCGCCCTCTCGGCCACGGCCTTCACCTACGCCTGGTACATCTACAACACGACGCGCCACGTCACCGACGTCAAGATGGCGGCGGGCACGGGCGTGACCTTCCTCATCAGCGACGCCTACGACGGCGAGTACAAGACCTCGGCGGGCCTTTCGTTCAACGGCCTGCTCAATCCCGTCTCGACGGACAACATCCAAAACGGCTTCCAGCGAGTTGCGGGCTTTACGGGCGGCGGCTCGTCGACCTCGGCCTTGGCCAGCGTCTTCGAGACGGCCGAGCGCACGGACTTCTACCAGACCTCGCTGTTCCTCACGACCAACTCCAAGGCCACCGACGTCTACCTGGCCAGCATTGACTTCGACGACACAGACGCCGAGAACCCCATCTCGACGGCGCTGCGCGTGGGGCTTCTCGTCCATGAGCCGGGCGAGAACACCGCGGTGGCCGGGCAGTACGTCTTTGAGCTCACGGGCGACCACAACCCCGAGGCGCGCTACAACACGGAGCAGGGCGCGGCCGGAGACGTGCTGGACTCGACCAAGACAGACGGCTCGACCGTGGCCTTCTCGCCGCTGACCTCGGCAAACTATGCGCTGTACGACCAGGACAGCGGGCAGATCACGCTGCAGGACGCCTCAAGGCTGCTGTGCAGCCTGCCGGCCGCCGCCGACGGCGCCGCCCACGGCACGCCGGTGCAGGTCGACGTCTACGTGTGGCTCGAGGGCTGCGACGAGGACTGCACGAACAACCTCGCGAGCACCAACCTCGAGTCGCTGGCGCTGCGCTTTGTTGGCGTGAGGGACTAGGGAAGGGGTGAGAGATGCGCACGGATTCAAATAAACCGCAGGCCAAGAGGCTTGTTATGGCGGCCGTTTGGGTGCTTTTGCTGGCTGTTGCCCTGACGGCGGTGACCTTCGCGTGGTTTAGCTCCTCTCGCCACACCAACGTGACGCCGAGCGCCCATACCGTGTCGAGCGACTCGGGCGACCTGCTCATCTCTGCCAGCGAGTCCGGCCCCTTCGACACCACGTGCGAGCTTGCTGCCGCCGAGAAGGCCCTGTACCCGGTCTCGACGGCCGACCTCTCGAGCTTCTGGCGCTCGAGCTTCCAGAACGCGGCGGGCATCACGACCGATTACGAGCCGGCTACGGCGAGCGTGGACGACTACGTGCTTTCCGGTGACGTCTACCTCAAGGCCGATTCGCAGGCGCTCGATATCTACCTGTACACGCCGGGGATGTCTGTGTCGAGCGACCCGCAGCTGCTGGCGTCGCTTCGCCTGGGTTTGGTGATGCAGACGGCTGCCGGGACTCAGACGCATATCTTTACCTGCGACGCATTGGGAGACACCTCTGGCGCGACGTCGACGGTGACCACGGCCGAGGAGGGCGTGGTCGTGAGCGGCGATGCTTCCTGGTCCTACGTGGCCGACCCGGCCGTGGCCATGGGCGCCTTTGCCATGGAGGGCTCCGAGGATTCGCCGACGGTGGCGGCCGGCGCGAGCCCGCTTGCCACGCTTTCGGCGGGCGAGGTCGCGCGCGTGCGCTACTTCGTGTACATGGAGGGCTGCGACGCGAACTGCGCCAACGAGGCCCAGGCAAAAGACGTGACCCTGCAGCTGGCCTTCGCGGCCCAGGCGGCGTAAGGAGAGGGGAGAGCAGCATGAGCGACAACGCTTCGACCAACAGCGACGCGCGCGCGGGCCGCGCTGCCCGTCTCGGCATCGCCTTGTCCCTCGTGGCGCTGGCGGCCGCCCTCTCTGCGGCGACCTACGCCTGGTTCACGAGCAACGCCAAGGTCAACACCAACAGCGTGGCCGTCCACAGCGGCGACAGCTCGCTTGTTGTCGAGATGGGCGACGACGCGACGTCTACCTGGTCTTCTGCGGGCGATGTGGCGCTTTCTTCCAGCAGCGCCGACGACCTCGTGCTCTATCCCGTCTCGACCTTTGACCTCACCGGCTTCGCCGAGAGCACGGGAAACTCCGCCGACGGCAAGGCCACTCACTTTGGCGAGGCGGCCGACGGCGCGCATTTCTACCACGGCTGGGTCGACCTGCGCGCGAGCGTGGCCGGTAGCCAGGCGAGCAGTGCCGGCGGGACCGTGGCCCTCTACTTGGGCGACACCCTGGTGCCCGAGGGCGCCAATGCCGACCTGCTCAAGGCCGCGCGCGTGGGGCTCAAGCTCTCGCGCGGCGGCCAGGTCGTGAAGACGGCGATCTTCGAGCTGGACTCCGCGGCGGGCGACCACCGCGACGAGCACCCCGCGACGGTGCCGGGCCTTGACGGCTACCAGGACGGGATGGTCCTCGGTTGGTCCAACGGGTCCCTGACCTGCGCAAACGACCCGGTCGAGGACTTCTCGGCCTATGTCATGGGTAGCGGGGCCTCGGCCACGCGGCCCGAGAAGTCGCTGGCCAACCTGGAGCTCGGGCAGGTCTATCGCCTGGACGTCTACTACTACATCGAGGGCACCGACGCGGACAGCGCCGATTACCTCTACGGCGACACGGGCACGCTGCACCTGTCGCTTTTCGCCGTTCTCGACGGGACGGAGGGGTAATGGCCGAGCTTCGTGAACAGAAGGTCCGCGCCGCCCAGGCTGCCGGGACCGCCGGGGCCGCCGGGACCGCCCAGGCCGCCGACCCCCAGCAGATGCGCCGCCGCGTCGCCACGACGCTGGTCTTGGCCGCGTTTGCCCTGGTGGCGATAGTCATGTCGACCTTCGCGTGGTTCTCCATCGCAGACAGCGCCAAGGCCCGCCAGCTCGCCATCGAGGCCAACGCGGACGGGTCCCTGCGCTTTGACCTGGACGCCCACGCCGTCTATACCGATTACGTGACGACGCTGGGCTTCGACCAGATCACGTCTCGCATCGCCTCCGAGCAGGGCATCGACGTCGATGCCGCCCAGCTTGCGCCGGTGACCTCGACGGACGGCCAGAGCTTCTATCTGGAGAACGGCAGCGAGGCCTCGGCCTCGACGGGCGCCTACCTGGAGTTCACGCTGCACTTCATCAGCCTCGACGACTCCGTGGTGCGCCTCACCGGCCAGGCGGGGTCAAACGGCGCTGCGGGCACCGCGTTTCTCTCGACCGCAAGCGATACCTTGCCGCTCGCCATGCGCATGAGCTTCACGGCCGACGGCCAGACGTGGATCTTTGACCCCAACGCGTCCGTCTCGGCTTCAACATCTGGCAACGTCACGACCTTTGGCCTGGACACGGCCGAGGCCACCGAGGCCAACAACATGTTTAGTCTTGCCGCCGGGCAGGACAAATCTGTCGTTGTGCGAATTTGGCTTGAGGGTTCGGACGCCAATTGCACTAATGTGGTTAAGGGTGCCGACTACTCGGTCTCGATGCGCTTCCACGGCGTCGATGTCGAGTAGCGGTTAAAGATACGAAAGGGAGTCATGCAAACACTTAAGAAAGTCGCGTCGGTCGCGCTGAGCGTCGTCATGTGGATCATTATCCTCGTGGCCGCCCTCTACGCCTTCACGACGCTTGCCACCAAGGACGAGAACACCGTGGCCAATATCGCCGGGTTCACGCCGCTTTCGGTGCAGTCGAACTCCATGTCTCCCACCTTTGACGAGGGCGACCTGATCATCATCCAGAAGTGCGACCCCTCGACCTTGAACCAGGGCGACGTCATCACCTTCCACACGATCATCGACAACAAGTACGCGCTCAACACGCACCGCATCGACTCGATTGCCGAGGCGGCGGGCGCGCGCAGCTACACGACCAAGGGCGACAACAACGACGTCACCGATACGCACATCATCTCGGACGTCGACATCGTGGGCAAGTACGTGGGCCGCGTTCCCGGCCTGGGCCGCGTCATGACGTTCTTGTCGAGCAGCACGGGCTTCCTCGTGGTCATCGTCATCCCGATGCTTTTGTTCTTCATCTACCAGGTGTATCACCTGATCATCGTGGGGATGAGCCTTAAGCGCGCGATGGCGGCCGACGAGCGCATGGAGCGCGCGGAGGCGATCGTCGAGGCCGAGGGCGTCGCGGGCGCCGCAGCCGGCGC
Organism: bacterium; assembly: GCA_963591565.1. Lineage (GTDB taxonomy): Bacteria > Actinomycetota > Coriobacteriia > Coriobacteriales > Atopobiaceae > Paratractidigestivibacter. The sequence continues at coordinate 8,344 of CAVAUD010000053.1, read as the reverse complement.
GGCCGGGGTCGACGCGGCTGCCGTTGCCGCCGACGCCGAGGCGAAGCTCGCCGAGGCGATGCGCTTAAAGGCCGAGGCCGAGGCCCTTCTCGCCGACGCCCGCAAAGAGTCCGGCAAGGCCGACGCCGCCGTCTCCGACGCCGATTCCGCGGCAGATAGCGAGGTCAACAAGTGAGCGAGTTTCTCAGCTTCGCCTGGGAGCTTCTCGCCAAGGTCGTCTACAACGTGGCCGAGCTGGTGAGCTCCCTTCTCAACCTGCTGATTTTTGGTTGGATCGATTACTTCAACATTTTTTGGACGTACTTCACGCGGTTCGACCTCGTGGGCAAGATCGGCTCGGTCATCCTGTTCGCGCTGCTTGTCGCGGCGGCCGTGCTGATCGTCGTCATCGTTGCCCGCCGCGTGCGCGTGAACTGGGAGCTTAAGCACGACGGCTCGGACAACAAGACCCTCTACCGCGAGATCGGCCGCCTGAACAAGCAGGTCCTGGACCTCATGGACGAGAAGAACAAGCTGCTCGCGCTCAAGGTCAACGCCATGGGCGGCACCGAGCGCATCCCGTACGTGGGCGCCTCGGCCTTGACCGACGACGTTTTGCCCACCGTAGCCAACGTTGTTGGTACGGCTGGCGAGAACGGCGCCTCTGGCGTTGCCGGCGCCGCAGCGGTCGCGGGCGGCTCCGTGGCCGTCAACGCCGACGGCACCCAGATGGCCGCCGCCATGGCCAAGGCGACCGTCGAGGCCAAGACCCTGGCCGAGGAGCAGGAGATCGCCCAGGCCAACCGCTTCCCCAAGCTGTCGATGGTCGACCTCAAGTACCGCGACCTCGAGCGCCCGCAGTTCGACGAGCAGGTCACGCTCGAGCAGTTCGTCGACGGCTACCGCGCCTTTGCCTGCACCCAGATGGAGCTCTACTACACCCCCGAGGTCATCCGCCGCTACGTCGCCGGCATGGCCTCGAGCAAGCTGCTCATCCTCGAGGGCATCTCGGGTACCGGTAAGACGTCCTTGCCGTACTCCTTTAGCCGCTACCTCGACAACCCGGCCACGATCATCTCGGTCCAGCCGTCGTATCGCGACCGCACCGAGATTCTCGGCTACTTCAACGAGTTCTCGAAGCGCTTCAACGAGACCGAGTTTTTGCGCGCCCTCTACGAGGCGGGCATGCGCGAGGACCCGAGCATCATTGTCCTGGACGAGATGAACCTCGCGCGCGTGGAGTACTACTTCGCCGAGATCCTCTCGGTCCTCGAGATGCCGAGCCACGACGAGTGGGTCTTAGACCTCGTGCCCACGCAGTGGGAGGGCGACCCCAAGCTGCTGCACGGCGGCAAGATCACGGTGCCCGACAGCCTGTGGTTCGTCGGTACCGCGAACAACGACGACTCGACCTTCACGATCACCGACAAGGTCTACGACCGCGCGATCCCCATCGAGATCAACGAGCGCGCCGACAAGTTCGACTGCCCCGAGCACGAGCGCGTCCACGTCACGGCCGACCACCTGCAGTACCTTTTCCAGAAGGCCAAGGTCGACCACGTTATCTCCGAGGACTCGCTCGAGAAGCTCGACCTTCTCGACAAGTACCTGCAGACCCGCTTTAGGCTGGCCTTCGGCAACCGTATCATCAAGCAGATGTACGACTTCGTGCCGGTCTACGTGGCCTGCGGCGGCACCGAGCTGGGCGGCATGGACTACATCATCGCCCGCAAGGTGCTCAAGAAGTTCGAGAGCACCAACCTGTCGTTCGTCCGCGACGAGATGAAGGGCCTCATCGACTACATCCAGAAGACCTTTGGCGAGGGCGGGCTGCCCGACTCGGTGTCCTACCTCAGCCGCATCCAGAACCTGTACTAAGGCCCGCCTCGTCCTTCTCGCCGCTTTCGTTGAGTCCGTCGTAACCGGAGTTTTCGCATGTCAGACACCATTCAAGACCTTTACCAGAGCTTCTCGGAGCAGATGGAGCCCATCCAGGAGGACGATAGGTACTTCCGTTACCTCTTTGAGCTGGCCCAGGCGTCCGACACCACCGTCGAGCAGCGCCGCGAGGAGCTGGAGAAGGTCGTCGACGAGGAGTGGCTCGACATCATCGAGGAGACGCTGCCCTCGATCAACGCGATCATCGAGAAGCCGCGGCGCTTCATCACGACCGAGGAGGAGGTCGTGCCCGTCTCGCTGGCGCGCAAGATCTCGGCCGACAGCGTGCGGCACCTGGCGCAGAACACGCAGTTCCTGGCGCCCTCGGACGACGGGGGCATCCACCCCACGAAGATCTTGAACGTCTCGACGAAAGAGACCTACGACCTGTACGAGAACCGCTTTGTCTACCACCTGATCCAGCGTCTTCTCGCCTTCGTGGACAAGCGCACCGACGTGATCTTCTGGTCCACGGGAAACGAGATCTGCAACCGCTTCAAGATGCACAGCAAGATCGACGACGCGTACGAACAGATCGAGTACACCGTCGAGCTGTCTGTCAAGAACCGCCAGAGCTTTGCCGAGAACGACGCCGATAACGTGGGGACCTTCATGCGCATCGACCGCGTGAGGCGCCTTGTGAAGTCGCTGGGCAAGTCCTCGTTTTGCGAGCTGATGAACGGCTGCGCGACGGTGAGAAGCCCGATCCAGCGCACGAACCTCATGACCAAGGACCCGGATTACCGCGCCTGCTACAAGCTGTGGCAGTTCATCGAGCGCTACGACGAGGTGGGCTACACCATCAACGTCCACGACTCCGAGATGGCGGTCGACGACGAGTACATCATCCAGATGTACACCAACCTCATCAACAACTACACCGTGTTCAAGAGCCTGGGCGTCGACGACCGCGACCTTGCCGAGGTCGAGGGCGAGGACCGCGAGCCGGTTCGGCCGAAGTTCGTGAAGGAGCTCAAGGAAGAGCTGGTTGCCGACCCTGATCTGCCCGACGTCGAGATTCGGCGGGTTTTTGTCGAGGAGGTCACGCAGGCCCAGCTTGACGCCGAGGCGGCGCTTGAGCAGGAGCGGGCGGCCACGGCCGGGCTGCAGGCTCAGCTGGAGGCCATGCAGGCCGAGGTCAACGCGCTGACGGACGAGCGGGACCTGGCCAGGCGCGAGGCGGCGGAGGCCCGGGGCGCCGAGGAGGCCGCGCGGGCCGAGGCCGAGGCGGCGGTTGCCGGGGCGAAGGCGGACGCGGAGGCGGCTGTGGCGGCGGCGCGCGAGGAGGCCGCGG
>CAVAUD010000053.1:3784-5049 GCA_963591565.1 bacterium | reverse complement strand
AGGTTGATGCAGCCGAGAAGGTCGCGGCGGCGCAGGCCGCGGCCGAGGCGCAGGTCGCGGCGGCTAAGGCAGACGCCGAGGCCCAGGTCACCGCCGTGAAGGACGCTGCAGGTGTCGAGCTGGCTCAGGCCAAGCAGGACGCCGCCGCCGAGATAGCCGCTGCCAAGCAGGACGCGGAGAGGGCGAGGGAGTCTGCGGCCGCCAAGGTCGCCGCCGCGACGGCCGAGGCCGAGCGCGTGCGCGACGAGTCTGCCCGGAGCGTCGCCGATGCCCGGGCCGAGGCTGCCCGCCAGGTCGAGGAGGCCAACGCCGCCTGTGAGGAGCGCCTGGCCGCAAACAAAGCCCAGGCAGACGAGCTTCTCGCCAAGGTACAGATGTCCCTCGACGAGAAGTGCTCCGAGCTCGAGGACCTTCGCGCCGCCGACGCGGCCGAGCTCGAGGCTGCCCTCGCGAAGGCCGCCGAGGAGCGCAAGGCCGAGGTGGACCGCATCGAGGCCAAAATGCAGGAGCGTGTCTCGGCCCTTATCAGCGACCTGGAGAAGGCCGAGAAGGCCCGCGCCCATGCGCAGAAGCGCGCCGACGCGAACAGCTTGTCTCACTACCTGCTTAAGAAACTTCGCGGGCTGGAAGACGGCGCGGCCGACGACGGCGACGAGGACTAGCGCGTGAAGCATCTCCTGCGCGTCGTCAACGTCATATCGGGCCTGGTCATCGCCGTGGCGGTGGTCGTTTTGCTGAGCGTCGTGTTCACGCCGTCGGGCGAGGTGCCCAGCATCTGCGGCTACAGTTTTCTGCGGACCTTGACGGGCAGCATGGAGCCGGAGATCCCGGTCCACTCGCTCGTCGTGGTGCAGCAGGTCGACGCGGGCGAGCTGGCCGTGGGCGACGTCATCACCTTTAGGTCCACCAACGAGGCCCTGGAGGGCTCGCTTAACACCCACCGCATCGTCGCGGTCGAGGGCGAGGGCTCTGACCTGCGTTTTCGTACCAAGGGCGACGCCAACGCGGTCGAGGACGCCGAGAAGGTCGCGCCGCAAAACGTCGTGGGGCGCGTCGTCTTTGTCTGCGCGTGGATCGGCGTCGTGGCGTCTTTGCTGTCAAACCCGCTGCTGTTCTTCCCGTTGATCGTGGCTCCTCTGGGGATTCTGCTGGTCGTTGAGGTGGTCAAGCTCGTTCGGTCGACCCAGGAGGTCGCCCGGGCCGAGGACGAGGCGGCCCTGCGCGCCGCCGTCGAGGCCATCCGCCTGCGCCGTGCCCGCGAGGCC
>CAVAUD010000053.1:0-3679 GCA_963591565.1 bacterium | reverse complement strand
GGACAATAAGCTCCAGCACGTCGGGGCGCGCGTAGTGGCCCACCGGGTCGTGCTCCATGCGCGAGGCCGCGGCCGCCTCCATGTCGAGGTCGGCGTAGATGATCGTCTCCGCGTCCCAGACCGGCTCGGTCACATAGTGGCCGTAGGGGTCGACCACACAGCTGCCGCCGCGGCACACGAGCTCGGGTAGACCGTCTGCGACCTGCGCCTCGTTGAGGTCTGCGGGGTAGGAAGACCTTCTCACCACCATGTCGGCGTTCACGAAGAAGCACTTGCCCTCGATCGCGATGTGCTGGATCGTCGACTGCCACTCGGGGTTGTCGTTGGTGTTGGGCGAGATGTAGATCGTGACGCCCTTCTGGTAGAGGGCCACGCGCGCGAGCGGCATGTAGCTCTCCCAGCAGATGAGGCTGGCCATCGGGCCCCAGGGGGTCTCGGTCACCGGGAAGAAGTCTCGGTCGGCGTCGCCCCACACCACGCGCTCCTGGCCCGTGGGCTTGAGCTTGCGGTGGACCTTGTAGGAGCCGTCGGGCTCGAAGATCGCGTTGGAGTTGTAAAGGGTGCCGGTCACGGCGTCGCGCTCCGAGAAGCCGATGCTGATAAAGGCGCCCGTCTTGCGCGCGGCCTGGGCCAGGGCTTCGAACTCGGAGCCGCCCGCGACGACGGAGGCGTCGTAGTAGCGCTTCCAGTCCGCCCGGCCGCCCTCGTCGCGCTTGCCCATCGAGAAACCAAAGGTCAGGCCAATGGGGTAGCCCGGGATGAAGAGCTCCGGGAAGACGATGAGGTCGGGGTTTTGCGCCGCCGCCTCGTCGATGAGGCGCAGGGCCTTCTCGAGCGACGCCGCCTTGTCGAACATCACCGGCTCGGCCTGCACCAGCGCCAGCCTGCAGCTCTTCTCGATATCCAGCATCTGGGTTTCCTTTCTTTCGTCAGATAACCAGCCGAGAATACCCGCCTGCGCCCGTCGTCCGCGAACTTCGGCCCGTCTTGTAACATCGCGCGGGCCCTTAGGATCAAAAACGACGAAAGACGGGTGCACTCTAAGGAGTTGGCGAGAAGAGCCTTGATTTACTCGAATGCCAACTGGGGTTTTGTCGTCGAAATGGGCCGGCTCCCCGTAAATTCCCAATAGTGCACCCGTCTTTCGTCGTTTTTGATTCGCGGCGCCAGTCCAAAGGGACCGCCCCGGCGCCCAAGCCGCGATTTTGTGGCGAGAAGAACCTGCGTTGACCTGCGGCGGGGCGGCGGCGCCTCAAATCCGCCAAACTTTTTTGAAATTGAGGCTTGCGCGGAGGGGGAGAAGTGCGTATATTACTTTCTTGTGCGAACGAGCACCCACCAATTCCCCGGTGGCGCAGTGGTAGCGCAGCTGACTGTTAATCAGCGTGTCGCAGGTTCGAATCCTGCCCGGGGAGCCAGAAAGTTCAAAGACCGGAAGTTAAAAACTTCCGGTCTTTTCTTTTATGTCCGTTGCCCACAGATTTGAGCCTTGCCCAAGGCCCTGTGTTAGCATCGAACACGTTCAAATCGCCATCCGTTGTTAACCCACAGGGAGCAAACTTGAGCCAGGTTACCTCCAAGGCCCTGAGCAAGGCGCACGTCAGCGGCGCCACCTCCAAGGACCTGTTCATCTTGCAGCAGCTCGTCACCAAGGATTTCAAGCTCAGGTACCGTCGCTCGGTTCTGGGCGTGCTTTGGAGCGTCCTCAACCCGCTGCTCATGATGCTCATCATGAGCTTCGTCTTCTCGTACTTCATGCGCGGCTCGACCGTCGAGAACTACCCGCTCTACCTCATCGTGGGCAACATCACCTTCTCGCTCATGAGCGAGTCGACCTCCTCCGGCCTGCGCGGCATCATCGACGCGGCCCCGCTGCTCAAGAAGGTCAAGGTCGACCGCTGGCTCTTCCCGGTGCAGAAGGTCTTCTCCGCCACGGTCAACTTCCTGTTCTCGCTGATCGCCGTGGCCATCGTCATGCTCTGCTCGAAGGTCATCCCCACCGTCCACATCCTGTGGATGTTCGTCGCGGTCTTCCTCGTGATGGTCTTCTCGATGGGCGTCTCGATGCTGATCAGCGCGCTTGCCGTCTTCTTCCGCGACATGATCCACCTGTGGAGCGTCCTGCTCACCGCCTGGACCTACCTCACCCCGATCTTCTGGGACATCTCGCTTCTCACCAACTCCAACGCCCCGCGCTTCGTCATCTGGGTGGTCAAGGCCAACCCCATGTACAACTACCTCGAGATCATGCGCAGCGCCATCGTCTACCAGAACTCGCCGTCCCTCACGGTGCTCGCCGTGGGCGTCGCCTGGGCCGTCATCATGATGGTCATCGGTTTTCTGGTCTTCCGCAAGACCGAGCACAAGTTCATCCTCTACATCTAGGCCGGGGGCCCTCACATGACTTCCAACACCCAGCAAGACGACGTCGTCATCGAGGTCAACAACGTCTCGATGATCTTCAACATGGCCTCCGAGCAGCTCAACAACCTCAAGGAGTACTTCATCAAGCTCATGAGGCACGAGCTGTTCTTCCAGGAGTTCCGCGCGCTCAACGGCATCTCGTTCAACGTGCGCCGCGGCGAGGTCGTGGGCCTTGTCGGCACCAACGGCTCGGGCAAGTCCACGATGCTCAAGTGCATCGCCGGCGTCCTCGAGCCCTCCGAGGGCTCCATCACCGTCAAGGGCAACATCGCGCCTTTGATCGAGCTGGGCGCCGGCTTCGACGCCGAGCTCACGGCCCGCGAGAACATCTACCTCAACGGCGCGCTTCTGGGCTACACGCGCCAGTTCATCGACGACCACCTCCAGGACATCATCGACTTCGCCGAGCTCAACAACTTCATGGACATGCCGCTCAAGAACTACTCCAGCGGCATGGTTGCCCGCATCGCCTTCGCCATCGCGACCGTGACCGAGCCCGACGTGCTTATCGTCGACGAGACCCTCTCGGTCGGCGACGTCTTTTTCCAGGAGAAATGCGAGAAGCGCATCCAGTCGTTCATCGAGAGCGGCAAGGTCACCGTGCTTTTCGTGAGCCACTCCATGGAGCAGGTCGAGCGCATCTGCGACCGCGCCGTCTGGATCGAGAAGGGCCAGCAGCGCATGGACGGCCCCGTCAAGGAGGTCTGCGAGGCCTACCGCGCCCAGTTCAACTAGGGGAGAGGGGCGAGAAGACCGCGGCGGCCCCGGTGCCGCCCAGCCCCGCGCGCCCTTCTCGCCGCCGCCCGCGCCGCTCGCCGCAAATCCCCAACTTCCCCTTGTGTCTCCCCGCCGCCTGACGTAAAGTAAGCAAGAACCTTTAAGCGCGGTACGAGAGACCAGTAAGGTGAAGGGCCGAGCCGGCCCGCCAAAACATAGCCTAAACCTGGATGCCCTGTGCCAAACTTACTGGTCAGGGCATCTTTTTTCTCGACGAAGGGAGTTCCATGGAGGCCACGTTGAAGGCCCAGATCATGGACGAGCAGGCAATGGCGCGCGCCCTTACCCGCATCGCCCACGAGGTCTTGGAGAGAAACGAGGGGGCGTCCGGCATCGGCATCGTGGGCATCGAGACCCGCGGCGCGGTCCTGGCTCCGGCCCTTGCCAATGAGATCGAGAAGATCGAGGGCGTCCGCCCGCCGGTGGGCACGCTCGACATCAGCTTCTACCGCGACGACGTGAGCCGCGCCATCGCGCC
>CAVAUD010000052.1:0-14609 GCA_963591565.1 bacterium | reverse complement strand
AGAAAACCTCCCGGGCTGCGAGGGTGGCAGAACGGGAGGTTTTCTGCGCGGCGGGTGGCATCTCGGGGGCTTTTACGTGCGGAAAAGCTCCTGAGGTGCCACTTTTTGGTTCGCGGGGCGCGGAAAAGCCCCGGGAGCGCCGCCGGCGTGTCGCTGCGGCGCGGCCGGGGGCTAGACGTAGTACAAAAACGACGACAGCTTCTCGGCTTGGGAGGCGTCGAGGGTGCCGTCGAAGGCCAGGTGCAGGACGGGCGCGGCGGCGTGATAGTCGGGCGAGGCCTCCTTAAGGCGCAGCATCGTGTCGGCGTTCTCGTAGAGAGAGGCGCAGGTCACGACGCCTGCGCTTCGGCGCGACTCGCAGACCTGCTTGGCAATGCGATAGCGCGCGTTTCCGCCCGCGAAGCGCGGGAGAAGCCGGTCGGCCGCGGCCGTGAGCTCATCGAAGTCGTCGGCGAAGGGCACGTGGCACTCCCCTACCTCGGCCGCGATTCGAGCGCCGGCGGCCCGCATCTTCTCCTCCAACAAGCCGAGAAGGGCGGCTCGCCGGTCAAGCTCGGCGACCGGGATGTCGTTGGGGTCGACCGCGGGCGCCTCGTGCGCATGCCCCGCGCTCTCCCACGGCATGCCCGCGGCCGCCGCATGCGAGCCGTACGTGCGGTCCTCGACCAGCTCGTCTCTCCACAGCATCCAGAACCACTCGGAAAGCGGCATGCGCACCAGGGCAAAGCCGCGGTTTCTCGCCACGTCCCATACGCTGCCGGTAAGGCCGTCGCAGTAGACGACGGGCCATTCGCCGAGAAGGGCGAGGCGCTTGGGCGCAGCGGCCGGATTCGCGTCGCCGGCACCGGCCAACGCCGTGGCGACGTCGCCCTCAACGAGCAGGTCAAACAGCCCCTCGGCCGCGCCGGGGCCAAAGACGCGCTCGAGCTCCCACGGCAGGGTCTCGAAGCGCGGCGCCCAAATGCGCACGTTCTTATGCCCCCGCGAGCGCAGGATCGCCCGGATCGCGCGCTCGAACTGGTTGTCCGCCTCGGCGCCGCGCGTCGCCGGCAGAACCAAGTGCAGGTCAACGCCGTCGCGCGCCGCCTGCTCGGCCGCCAGGATCGACATGCCGAGAAGAACCGTGAACGAGCAGTACTCCTTCGTCGACGTCGCGGCGCGCCCGGCCTCAAGCGCGGCTGCGTCCAAAGGCGCCGTGCGCGCATCAAGGCCGCGGGCGCGCAAGGCGCGGGCGACAAGCTCGCCATAAGCGCCGACACCGGGCACGACCAGGCGCGCATTGCCTCCCGGCACGGGCACCTCCCCTCCTTCGGGAACGGTATAGAGCGCCATCGAGGGCGCGACCTTCTCGGCCGCGTCCCCGGCGCCGCACCCGCAGCACCCGGCGCAATCGCCCGCCACGCCGGCAACCGCGCCCTTCTCGCCATCGACCGAGCTCACCCGCGCCGCGTCCGCGGCCGAGAGATGCGACAGCGCGTTCAAGAACGCCTCGACGCGGGTGACCACGCCCACGCGGCTGAAGTGCTCGTCGCACTCGATGGCCAGGTAGGGCTTGTCGCCCATCTCCTCGGCAAAGAGCTTGTCCATCATGGTGTCGGGCCCGCAGCCGTGGTTGGTGAGGTAGACGGCAAACAGGCGCGGGTCGCGGCGGATGATCTTGGCGCCCGTGACGATGTGCTGCCCAAACGGCCAGCAGATGCCCGGGTGGTCGGCCGAGACGTCCATGTCGTGGCCGCCGTGCAGGTGCGACAGCGTGATGACCTTCTGCCCGTGGTCGAGCAGGATCTGCGGGATGCCCATGTTAAGCGCGCCGTCGGCGATGCCGTAGTTGCGCGTGACGATGACCAGCACGCGCTCATCGGGGGCAAGCGAGGCCAAAAGCTCGTCGCCCAGGCGCTCCAGCTCCTGGCCGTACTCGGTCACGGCAAAGCCGCCCGCCATCATGGCGACGGCGGTTTCTTGCGGAGAATGGCCGAGCTTCTCGCCAAGCCCAAGCATGGCCCCGGCCATGGCCTCCTGGCCAAAGTCCATGTCGAGCATGGGGCTCAAGAGCTCAATGCCGCGCTGCTCAAGGCCCAAATCGTCGGCAACCAGCACCGGCGCCGTCTGCATGTAGACGCACGCGTAGTTGTGCGCCACGGTCGAGGCCGCGTGGCGGATCGTGCGCACGCGGGGCATAAAAATGTAATCCACATCCTGCGCCGCGAGCCAGGCCATGTGGCCGTAGATGAGCTTCACGGGGTAGCAGGTCTCGCCGCGGGCGTGCTCCTGCGCGAGCGCCACGATGTCCTCGCTCGTGTCCGGCGAAAGTACAACGTTGTACCCAAGCTGCGTAAAGAACTGGTTCGCCAGCGGGAAGAGGCGGTGCAGCATAAGGCAACGCGGGATACCCACGGTTTTCTTAGCCGGGTCGCGCTCGCCGGTGTAATCCTTGAGAAAGAGCTCCTCGGTGCGCGCGTAGAAGGCCCGGTTCAGCGCGACCTGCTCTTGGTCGACCTCATGCGCCTGGGGAGAAGACCTCGCCAGGTCAAAGCCCTTGAAGACGGTGCCCTCGAAGCCGGGCTCGGCGGCTTTCTCGGCCGCCATCAAAGCCGCGCCCACGGCTCCCGAGACCGCGAAGTGAGGGCTCACGGTGACCGCGTCGCCCCAGTACGCGCGGAAGGCCTCGACGACGGCGGGGTTGTACGCCACGCCGCCCTGGAGCACGATGTGGGCGCCCACGGGCTTTGCGCCCACAACGCGGTGCAGGTAGTTGCGCACGACGGAGAGGGCAAGGCCGGCCAGCACGTCGGCTTTGCTCGCGCCCGCGGCAAGCGCCGCGTTGATGGCCGTCTCGACAAAGACGGTGCAGCGCTCGCCGAGGTCGACGGGGGCCGAGGCGCCAAGCGCCAGCGCGCCGTAGTCGGCAAGCGCGACGCCCAGGCGAGCGGCCTGCTCCTCGATGAACGAGCCCGTGCCCGCGGCGCAGACCTTGTTCATCTGGAAGTCCGTGACCTGGCCGCCTTTAAGCGAGATGTACTTCGAGTCCTGACCGCCGATCTCGAACACCGTGTCTACCTGCGGGTCTGCATGCGCGGCGCCCGCGGCTTGGCACGTGATCTCGTCGACCGCGGCGTCGGCGCCCACGAACTTGGCCATCAGGCCGCGGCCCGAGCCGGTGGTGGCCACGGCGTCGACGGCAACCGCGTCGCCCAGGCGCGCGGCCAGCGAGGCCAGGCCCTCGCGCACGGCGTTGCGGGCGTCTCCTGCCGTGCGCAGGTACCGCGCGTCGAGCACGCGGCCCGCCCGGTCGAGCAGCACGAGGTTCGTCGAGGTGGAGCCCACGTCGATGCCGAGCGTCGCGTGGACGCGGCCGTCAGGCGCGACCTCCCACTCGTCGCGCGGCAGGTCGGCGAAGCCCTTGCTGGGCACATAGCCGCTGTTGGGCAGGGGCGCCACGCGGGGCAGCGAGTCGACGGCGGCGGCCCGTCCCGGCTTGTCCAACGCGGCGAGAAGATCGCCCGGCCGCAGGCCCCTCTCGCCGCCGTGCGCATGCAGCGCCGCGCCGACTGCCTGCGCGAACAGGGTTTCTTCTCCGCAGATAAGCTCGTCGGGCGCCAGGCCAAACACCTCGCGCACCGCGCGCACGACACCGGCGTTGAGCGCGACGCCGCCCGCGAGCGCGACCGGCGCCTCCACGGGAAGGCCGCGCACGATGAGCGCCTTGTAGCTCTTGACCATGGCGTAGCACAGGCCCAGCAGGATGTCCTCGACGGGCGCGCCCTCCTGCTGGCGATGGATGATGTCGGTCTTCGCGAAGACGGAGCACCTACCCGAGATCCGCGGCACCGATCGCGCGCCAGCGACCAGCCCGGAGTAATCCTCGATCGAGAGGCCCAGGCGCGTCATCTGGTCCTCGAAGAAGGCGCCCGTGCCCGAGGCGCAGCTCTCGTTCATGGCGAACTGCGGAACCTCGCCGGGCGCGATTCCGTGGATGTAGCAGGCGTTTTGCCCGCCCACGGCGATGACGGAGCGCACGCGCGGGCAGACGGCGGCCATGCCCGCGGCGATGGCGGGGACGTCCTCGAGGACCGGCAACGCGCCGGGGGCCGCTGCCTCGGCGATGGCGCCCGCGGCCGAGCCCGTGGCACAAACGCCCGTGCAGGCGCCCGGGTCCAACTCGGCGACCAAGGTGGCGAGAAGCCCGCGCGCCATGCCCGTCGGGTCGCCGTGGTGCGGAGCGCGGCAGCTCCACAGCAGGTCAGGCGCCTCGTTCTTCTCGCCAACAGAAGCGCCGGCGGCCACGGCGACGACCTTGACCGAGCTCGCGCCCGCGTCTATGCCAACGGTGTAGTTCATGTTGTCCTCTCCCGGGTTTTAAGGGCCGGCCCATCCCGGCCCGAGCAGCCTAGCTGCGCTTATTCCGCGCTCGCGTCCTCGCGCTGCGCAGCCCATGCCTCGTACTCGGCGAGAAACGCCTCGCCGTCGAGCTTCTTCAACTTGACGACGTCGTTGAAGGTCACGAGCTTGGTGATGGGGTTGCTCACCGAGAACGGGAACCCCTTGGCGCGCAGGAACTCCCCAAAGGCCGGCTCCTCGGTCGCGATTTGGTTCATGGACTTGGTCGGGTCGATCATGGGGACTCCTCTAGTTGAATGTTTTATCTCGCCGTTTCGCTTCCCGCCATGATGGCGGGCCTTCTCTCTAAATACTGCTTCTCAAGTTTGCCTTGACAAACTCATTATCGCGGTATTTGCGGCAACCTTAGCTAACTTCTTCGCAAAAGCTCGACAACTCGAAACCCAGGACCGGCGTGACACGCCTCCAAATAAAAAACGTCGAAATACGGGTGCACTATCGCGACCCGCCGAGCAGCCAACCCTCTCTCGGCCACAAAACCCCAGTTGGCAAATGGCCAAAACATTCCTCTACTCAGCAAACCCGCAAACTGCACCCGTATTTCGACGTTTTTTGATTCACCTCGCCCCACCCGCCGCTCCACCAAGCCCCTCAACACTTTTGTCGCACCCCCTACCGTTCACCGAATACGGCGCGTTTGCGCTGCTCGCGGCCAAAGATTGACGCCGTGTCCCCCGTAACCTTGCGTTAATCTGAACAGGTCAGCCTACGTGCAACCAAGGAGGCGGCAAATGAGCAGCCAGCCCGAGCACCAGCCCACAAACGCCCACGCCCACGTCACTCACAGCGTGGCGACAAAACGCAAGCAAGACCCCGAGTCCACCTCCCTCATGCCCAACCCCACCGTCTCGCGCCGCACGTTCCTGAGCGCCGGCGTGGTCGCGGGCGCCCTCACCTTCCTGGGCTCGCTCGTCTCGCCCAAGGGCACCGTCATCAACGCCTACGCCGACGAGGCCGGCAACACCCACTTCTCGGTCTATGTCCTGGGCAAGGACGAGGTCCCCGTCATGGCCATGCGCCAGACCGCGACCGGCAACGTGGCCGTCGGCGGCGTGAAGGTCACCATCACCTCGCTCTACAACGGCAAACAGGTCAGCGTCACCACCGGCGCCGACGGCTTCGCGCCCGTCCACATCCGCGACCTGTCGTTCCAGTGCGAGGAGGACGACGCGGACAGTTACGCCTTCTTTGGCTCGGTCACGGCCTCGGCCGACGGCTACCGCGACATCCACTTCGCGCAGGAGTACTTCGAGTCCGCCGTCCCCGCAGCACAGGACGGCAGCCGCCCGAACGTCCTCGAGATCCCCCTCGAGGTCGACGACGGCAGCTCCTACCTGCTCAACGTTTCCTTGGACGACGTCGACATCCTCCACAGCTCGGCGCCGGCCTATGTCGGCGACTACAACGACATCGAGCACACCATCGACATCAGGATCGCCCGGGGCGCCGCCGCGACTTCGGCCAGCGTCCCCGTGTCCCTCATCGTCGACGACACCGAGTGGGCCAGCGCGACCGCGACCCAGGACGCCGACGACGCGAAGGTCTCCAAGGCCTCCTTCACCGACTACTTCCTCTCCAAGATCCAGGCCGGCCAGAAGCTCAAGCTGCGCTTCCAGGTCCCCGGCGAGAAGGCCAAGACCGTGACCCTGCCGCTCGAGTTCGAGCCCGCCATCTACTTCCCCGAGGCGTTTGGCACAGGCAAGCTCCAGTGCGTGCCCGGAGTCACCATCGGCGAGCAGGCCGAGCGCGAAGAGCTCTTTAGCATGGCCTGGCTCTTCGGCGAGAGCGACAGCTTCTCCTTCGGCATCCCCGGCCTGCCCTTTGAGCTCTTCAGCGACGTCGGCGGCAACTTCGGGTTCGCGATCACGGTCCTGTCGTACCAGTTCTACAAGAGCAAGGACGGCGTGAAGGACGACAGTCCCAACAAACTCAAGCTATTCGGCGGAAAAGCCGGCATGAAGGCCATGGAGAGCTGGCGCGAGAGCACCATCGATTACAGCTGGGCCAATCTCTCGGATGCCTACAGCGGCGCCAAGGACAACCACGGTTTCGGAGCCTCGAAATTCTCCAGGAACGTCTCGGCGAGCTTCGAGGTCACGATAAGGGGAACCGCCAAGTGCGAGTACGTCGATAAAGAGGCGAAGAAAGGCGAGGTCAAGGGCAGCGCCTTCCTCGGCGTAAACGGCAGGATCGGCGTGGACGTCGCGTTTGGGTGGCAGTTCGCGATTCTCTACCTTCCCGTCTACGTCAACGTCGACCTCTCCGCCTGTGCCCAGCCGCGGCTCGGCGCGGGCTTCATCTTCAAGAACTGGCTCGAGGAGCCCCAGTGGGGCGACACCGGCGTCTCTTTCGTGGTCATCATCTGCGTCCAGGCCGGCCTGTCGGTTGGCCTGGGGGTCCGCGGCGCGATCGGGGTCGGCGTCCGTGGATACGCGAGCATCACGAACGTGACGAACGTCCACAAGATGAACAACCCCACGGCCATCTTCAGCCTCGCTTTCGAGGCCGGCCTGCAGCTGTTCGTGCAGTCCCTCTTCTTCTACAAGAGCTTCTTGATTTGCCCTCCCGCCTACAAAGAGATCTCGAACAAGAACAACAGCGTGTCTGCGGCTATGGACAGCCTGCAGTCCTCGATCGACCCCTCGAACCTGGACCTGTCCGACGCGCGCGCCATCTCGCAGAAGACCTTCGCGGCGACCGCCGAGTTCAAGTCGACCCCAAGCGAGACGAGCGACGCCGCCGTCGCGGCAGAGAGCGGCGACGAGACGACCGCCGGCCTCTCCAACGAGACGCCCGAGACCTTCGAGCGCACCCGCCCCTACATCGACAGCTTCAGCAGGTCCCCCCTCGTCGCCAAGGGCCCCGAGGGCGCAGAGGGCTTCGCCAACCCCTACGGCGCCCTTGACGCCAGCGGCCGCGCCCTTCTCGGCGCCTCCTCCTTCACGAGCGACCTTGCCGCCGATGACCACCAGCTGGCCTTCCAGTCCGTGAAGACCTACAACCCGCGCCTGGGCCTCATCCCCGTTGAGCAGGAGATCCTTTACGACCAGGTCTTTGGCAACTCGCACGTGCGCACCTTCGTGGGCAGCTCTTACTACACCGACAACCCCGAGAAGAACACCGTCATGGCGCGCCTGGTCACCGTCACCGTCCCCGACAACGGCGGGCACTACTGGACGCGCACCCGTGTTCACGTGCGTCCCTGGAACGCCGAGAAGGGCGCGTTCGGCAACGAGCAGGTCGTCAACTTCAAGGTCGAGGGCTTAAAGCTCGAGGACCGCTACGACGTGGACTACGACCTCGACGTCATCGAGATCAACGGCGAGGTCATGCTCGCCATGGCCATCACGAGCGTCAAGGTCGTGGGCAACGAGTCGCTCGACTACGCCGAGGCCGCGGACAGGCAGTTCACGACCTTCGTCTTGTGGAACACCAACAAGAACTGCGTCGAATGGTCCAAGTCGCTCTACTCCGTGCTTTGCGAGAACAACCTCTCCACGTATCACCCGCGAGCGGTCATCGAGGGAGACTCCAGGCTCGGCGTCGAGCAGTTTGGGCGCATTTGCTGCTTCTACTACTATCGCAAGGCCGTCGGCTCCGCCGAGAACCAGGGCATCTTCGTCTCGGCGTACTACGCCCGCGACGGGCAGAAGTTCACGTGGGGCGAGCTTGGCGACGGGCTCAACGTCGCCGGCGACTCGTCCGGCAAGTTCACGGAGAACGGCACCTTCGACGTCATCTGCCCCGACCACACCAACTCGCAGAACCCCGACTACAGCATCGGCCTGTACACAGTTCTCGCCTGCCAAGATGGCGCAGGCAACGCCACGGTGTGCGGGTTCAGGCTCAGCGGAAGCAAATCGGTGGTCGAAGACGAGCTTACCCTCTCCAACGTGGCCTCCATCACCCCGCGAGGAAACCAAGACACCGATGCGGCGCTGTTCACCTACACCTTCGACAGCGACACCCCGACCGAGAAGAAGAACCGCGTCATCGAGTACGACTCGAAGCAGAAGACGCTCGTCGACGTCGAGACCTCGGGCTACACCACGGACTCCAACATCTTCGCGTCCTCGGACGGCAAGCGCCTCTACACCGTGCGCCTAAACGAGGGCACTGGCCACCAGGTGGACGACGATACCCAGGCCGCCATCGACGACGGCGCGATGCTCTCCAGCTCGGTCCACTACGTGCCCCAGACGGGCGCCAACTTCGGCGGCGCCGCGACCGACAGCGACCAGCGCGAGCCGGTCTACCAGCTGCTCGAGTCCCGCTGGATCGAGTCTTTGGGCGCCTTCCACGAGTTCTACCCCATCGCGCGCCTCTCCTTCGCGCCCGACAACACGGCCATTCTCAGCTGCGCGAACGGCCGCCGCGACTTCGTGATGGCAAACCTCACCGGCCTGCCCACGATCGAGGACGCCGGCGACAACCCCGAGGTCGACGTCAAGTCCGACATCTACCACGTGAGCGTCCCCGACGTCGTCTCCATCCAGTGCGAGAGCGTGGGCGTGGAGTCCCCGTTCGCGGCCGCGGGCGACACCGTGACCTACGCCGTCGAGGTCTCCAACATCGGCAACTGCCTGGTCAACGGCTTCACCGTGACCCTGTGCGACGCCGACGGCAATGTCGTTGACGAGAAGGTCTGCGCCGACCTGCGCGAGTACCTGCAGCCGAGCCCGGACAACTACCACCCCGTCTACGACGAGGGCGGCGAGGCCGTGGTGGACGAGGACGGCAACGTGGTCACGGAGTTCGTCGACGACATCCGCGACCAGTCCGGCATCCTGTGGCCCGGGTTCCTTCGCAAGTACCGCTTTAGCTTCACCATGCCCGAGGGCTACGAGGGCGAGACCGAGTTCAACGTCCAGCTGAGCGAGCCGCGCTCCAACCCGTTTGCCAGCACGCTGGCCGCGGGCGACGTCAGGTTGCAGGCGGGCATGCTCTCGATGCCGAGCCACCTCGCCTGGCTCGAGCCCGAGGACTTCGCCGAGGTCACCTTCGGCGCGAGCCTCCAGAGCATCTGCGACCCGCGCCGCATGCCCTTCAGCGTCGCGCAGAAGGCCGTCTCCGACGCCGTGGCCTCGAGCTTCTCCGCGGTGCCGGCCGTCTACCAGACCGACGACGAGATCGACGGCGGCGGGTACGAGCCCGCCGGCGCCGAGAAGCCCAAGCCCAAGGCCAAGGCCAAGGTGCCCGAGACCGGCGACAAGTCGCGCTCGGCCAAGGGCGTCGCGGCAGCGGCCCTCGTGACCGCGGCGGCCGCCGGCGTCGTCAAGCACCGCGCCGACTCCGCTGAGGACGACGCCTCGTAGCGCCGGGCCATCCCGGCGCGGCCGCCGGCCGTCCCGCTTAGCCGCGCCCGCTCAGCCGCGCCGCACTACGCACCGCACCGGCACGCAAAAACCGCCGCCCGTCATCGCGACGAGCGGCGGTTTTCTTAACCCGCGAAGCGCCGAGACAAGCCCCTACTTGGCGGCCTTCTCGCGGTTGAAGTTGATGAGGCAGCCGGCCTTGACGATGGCGCGCTCCTCGGGCGTCATGTCGGCGATGTAGAGCTTGACCTGCTCGACCGCGCCGTCGGCGCGCACCACGTAGGCCGCGATGTCGTCGAGCGCCCCGTCGAGCGTCGCGCGGATCCCGGGCACAAAGACGTAGTCGCCCACCTCAAAGCACGGCTCGCCGGCCATCTGGAAGGGCAGCATGCCCCAGTTCATGACGTTGGAGCGGTAGCGCTTGGTCGCGTACTCGCTCACGATGTTGGCCAGGCCGCCGATGACGCGCTGGCAGCTCGCGGCCTGCTCGCGGGCCGAGCCGTCGCCGGGCTTGACGGCGTAGACCATGCTGCCGTACTCGGTGGTCGCGGCGTCCGCGGCAACACCGGCGCCCTCGAGGGCAGAGAAGACCGCGGCAAGCGCCGGGTCTGCCTCGACAAGGCTCTGACCTGCGACGCGTTTCTTCTCCACGGCGTCGACGGCCTTGGAGCGGCCCACGTACTCCGGGTCGCGGCGGCTCAAGGTGAACTCGGCCAGGCCCAGCGGGTTCGAGCGGTAGGAGCTCGTCTCGCCGGAGGGGATGAGCTCGTCGGTCGTGGTCACGGGGTCCATGATCTTGGAGCAGACCTTGAGCAAGATGTTGTCGGCCAAGGGCTCCATGGCGGGCCAGGGCTTGATGTTGGGGCCCTCTACCAGCGGCTCGTTGGTCTGTGCCTTGCCGTAGCCCCAGTAGACGCGCTTGTCGTAGGGCGCGGAGTCAAAGACGTAGTCGCACTTCTCGTCCCAGACCTCGTCGGGCAGGTCGGTGGCAGCCGTCAGCACGCCGCCGTTGGCCGCCGTGGCCGCGATGGAGCGCGCGTCCATGAGGGCGACGGCCGCGAGCTGGCCGTTTCCGGGCTTGGAGCCCTCGCGGTTGGGGAAGTTGCGGGTCGTGTGGCGGATGGACAGGCCGTTGTTGGCCGGCGTGTCGCCCGCGCCAAAGCAGGGGCCGCAGAAGGCCGTGCGCACGATCGCGCCCGCCTCCATGAGGTCGTAGAGGTAGCCGCGGCGGGCAAGCTCGAGCGCGACGGGCTGGCTCGTGGGGTAAACGGCCAGGTTGAACTCGCCGTTTCCGGTGTTGGCGCCCTTGAGCACGCGGGCCGCCTGGACCACGCTGTCGTAGTTGCCGCCCGAGCAGCCGGCGATGACGCCCTGCTGGACATGCAGCTTGCCGTCCTTGACCTTGTCGAGAAGCGAGAAGCTCACCTTGTCGCCGCCGATGCGCGCGGCCTCGACCTCGACGTCGTGCAGGATATCGGTGAGGTTCTCGTTGAGCTCGTCGATCGTGAAGCCGTTGGAGGGGTGGAACGGCAGGGCGATCATGGGTTTGATCTCAGAGAGGTCGACGTAAACGCAGCCGTCGTAGTAGGCGACGTCTGCCGGCGCGAGCTTCTTGTAGTCGTCGGCGCGGCCGTGGGCGGCGAGGAACGCCTGGGTGTCCTCGTCGGTCGCCCAGACCGAGGTGAGGCAGGTCGTCTCGGTCGTCATGACGTCGACGCCGTTGCGGTAGTCGGTGGTCATGGACGCGATGCCGGGGCCCACGAACTCCATGACCTTGTTCTTGACGTAGCCGCAGGCAAAGACCTCGCGGATGATGGCCAGGGCGACGTCGTGCGGGCCCACGCCGGGACGCGGGGCGCCCGTGAGGTAGATGGCAACCACGCCCGGGTAGGCGACGTCATAGGTGTCGCGCAAAAGCTGCTTGGCCAGCTCGCCGCCGCCCTCGCCCACCGCCATGGTGCCCAGGGCGCCGTAGCGGGTGTGGGAATCGGAGCCCAGGATCATCTTGCCGCAGCCGGCGAAGTTCTCGCGCATGAAGGAGTGGATGACGGCGATGTGGGGCGGGACGAAGATGCCGCCGTACTTCTTGGCCGCGGAGAGGCCGAAGACGTGGTCGTCCTCGTTGATGGTGCCGCCCACGGCGCACAGGGAGTTGTGGCAGTTGGTGAGCACGTAGGGCAGCGGGAACTTCTCCATGCCCGAGGCGCGCGCCGTCTGGATGATGCCCACGAAGGTGATGTCGTGGCTGGCCATGGCGTCAAAGCGGACCTTGAGCATCTCGGGGTCGCCCGAGGTGTTGTGGGCCTGCAGGATCGACCAGGCGATCGTGCCCTTCTTGGCCTCGGCGGGCGTGGCGGTGATGCCGGCGGCCGCGGCCTCGCTTTGCGCAACGATCTTCTCGCCGCACAGGTAGACGCCCTCGTCGTAGAGCTTGACCATGCAAATCCCCTCTCAGTGAAAGCCCGCATGCGGGCACGATACGCACGGTTGGATACGGGTTGCTGCGCTTGGACGCGCGCGAAAGAGCTTGGCATCCATTATCCACAGATGGGTTGCCGAGAGATTTCCAAAACCGCAAGCCGCGCGATGTGCGCTACGATTCATGCGAAAAACACCCCAGAGGAGAAGACCATGCAAGAAGAGACCTGGCCGGACGACCACGCGATCGCAGGCGCCCTCACCAAGGCCGACATCTACCGGTTGTTGGACGAGCGCGGCCTTGAGTACGAGGCCGTCGAGCACCCGCCGGTCTTCACCGTCGAGGAGGCCGAGCGGCTGGCGAAGCTGCCCTTCTCCGCCCACGAGGCCAAGAATTTGTTCCTGCGCGACCCCAAGCACCGCAACTATTACCTGGTCACGGTACCCGACCACAAGCAGGTCGACCTCAAGGTCCTGCAGGAGCGGCTGGGGAGCAAGCGGTTGTCGTTCGCCTCGGCCGAGGACCTGGCCGAGAAGATCGGGATCTACCCGGGCTCGGTCACGCCGTTTGCCGCGCTCAACGACGAGACGCGCACGGTGCAGGTCGCCCTGGACGCCGACTTCGAGCGCTGGGGCTGGATCGGCTGCCACCCCTGCAGCAACACGGCCAGCGTCCACGTGCGCACGGCCGACCTCGAGGCCCTGCTGCGCGAGCACGGCAGCCCGTTTGGGTATATCGAGCTGTAAGATAGACGACGGCCGCCGCGTCGAGGCGACCCCGACCTTCCAACGATTTTGTAACCCCTACCAGCAAGAATGCGAGAAGACCATGGCCAAGAAGAGGATCGCTATCGTCACCGGAGCCACGTCGGGCGTGGGCCGCGAGTTCGTGCGGCAGCTCGACGCCGAGATCTGCGGCGCCATCGACGAGATGTGGTTGGTGGCGAGAAGCGAGGAGGGCCTCGTGCGCGTGGCCGAGGAGACCACCCACGCCTGTCGCCTCTTTCCTTTGGACCTCACGGCCAAGAGCAGCTGGCAGGCCATCGAGCACAGCCTGGCCGCCGAGGAAAACGCGCTGGTCGTGTGGCTGGTGAACTCGGCGGGATATGGGCGCTTTGGGCATATGTGGGACATCGCGCCCGCCGACAACATCGGGATGGTGCGCCTGAACTGCGTCGCGTTGACGGCGATGTGCTCGGCGGCGCTGCCCTACATGGACCGGGGGTCGTGTATCGTGAACCTGGCCTCGGTCGCGGGCCTCATGCCGCAGCCCGAGCTTTCTGTCTACAGCGCGACCAAGCGCTTTGTGCTGGACGTCACGCGCACCCTTAACCACGAGCTCAAGGGCACGGGCATCACCGCGTGCGCCGTTTGCCCCAAGTTCATGGACACGCGCTTTTTGGACGGTGCCGGCGACGCGCAGGCCGTGCGCCGCATGACGAGCATCGGGTTCGAGGACGTCGAGCACGTGGTGACCTGCGCGATCAAGGCCGCGCAGACGGGACGCGGCGTTTGCATCCCGGCGCGCGACATGCGCCTGGCCTACGCAGCGACCAAGGTCTTGCCGGGCGAGCTCGTGCTTAAGGCGCAAGACGCGCTGTTCACGGCGTTGGCCGGCCCTTCGACGGAGAGCAGGCCGCAGGATGTGCGCGTCTCGGCGAACGCTGAGTAGAACGTTGTAGTTGCGGTCGTTGCACGACCGGCCTTACTGGCGGCCGATCTTCACCAGCGAGCGGTTGCGATAGGTGAGGTCTTCTCGCTCAACGAAACCCATGCGCTCCCAAAAACCGTTGCAGGCCTCGTTGGCCGTTGAGGCGACAAGGGCCACCGTCGTGATGGACTTCTCGTCCATGGCGGCAAGCATCGCCTGGACAAGGGCCTCGCCGATACCCATGCGCCGGTGATCGGGCAGCACGCCCAGGTGGTAGACGTAGCCGCGCCGGCCGTCCTCGGCGGCCATAATAGCGCCCACGAGCAGGCCTTCTTCGTTCACGGCGGCAAAACAGGTGTCGGGGTTTCTCTCGAGCAGGCGGGCCGTCGCCTCGCGCGAGTCCTCGGTCTCAGAAAGGGCCGAGCCGCGGCAAACGAGCCACAGGTCAACCAAGGTGTCGTAGTCATCGCAGGTGATAGGCCGAATCAACATGGACGCTCCTTCCACGAGGTTACCCCCATGGTACCCATCCGCGAGGTGAATATCACCCCTCAACTGCGCTTTATTAACTTTCGGCGACACCTATTTTCGAAAAGCGGACGCAATATGCCGGGAACTCGAGGAGCCGCTCGCTCTCGAAGACTCCCAACTGGGGTTTTGTCGTCTCTCAACGGGTTGCTATTTGGGCTCCCGGCAATCAGCATCCGCTTTTCGAAAATACCCCTCCCGCAACGCCGTAAAACGCTGCGAAAGGGGTCGGGGGACACCCGAGCTAGCCCGTGTAGGCGTCCTCGGGGCGGTTGGTGAAGTCCTGGGCGGCGAGCCAA
>CAVAUD010000051.1:0-14831 GCA_963591565.1 bacterium | reverse complement strand
CTGAGCCTTCTGGCCCGTCTCGCCGAGGCCAAGGCCGCCGCCTGACCTTCTCGCCACAAAATCGGTGTGCGGGCGCAGCGCAAGCTCCTTCTCGCCACAAAAACGTGCCATGGGCGCAGCCAAAAGGGGTGTTTGCCACAAAACAACGGGGTGGGCGCCAGATTCGATGCGCCCACCCCGTGATTTTGTGGCGAGAAGGTCCTCGGCTTGCGCCCGACCCGTGATTTTGTGGCGAGAGAAACCCGCCGCGGGCGCCGGCCCTAGAGGAACAGCTGGTAGGACCAGCGAATGTCGTTGGGGTTGCCGTCGATGCAGCAGGTGCCCACGCGCTTGAAGCCGGAGTTCTCGATCACGTGCTGCATGCGCACGTTGTCGGGGTGCGTGTCGACGCGCAGGTCAGAGAAGCCGCGGACGCGCGCCTCCTCGATCAGGCGGCGATAGAAGAGCTGCGCCACGTGCTGGCCGCGGAAAGCGGGGGAGACGGCCACGCGGTGGATGGTCGCGTAGTTGGCCTCGCCCTCGGCCGGCTCCTCCCACGCGCCCTCGATGAGCTGGTTGTAGTTGGGGTCCTTGACGTCGACGAGGGCGGCCGTCGCGGCGACGCTGCCCTTGATCGTAAAGACGCGGCCCCAGCCAAACTCGAGGTCAAGCGTGATGTTCTTGATCTTGGGGCCGGTGCCGTTTTGCCACTGGTCGATGCCGTCGGCGGCGAGAAGGGCGCGGGCCTCCTCGAGGGTGGCCACGATGGCGGGGATATCGTCGACGGTCGCCGGGCGCATGTCGCAGTCGGCGAGCGTGAAGGT
Source organism: bacterium (assembly GCA_963591565.1). Lineage (GTDB taxonomy): Bacteria > Actinomycetota > Coriobacteriia > Coriobacteriales > Atopobiaceae > Paratractidigestivibacter. The sequence goes on along the minus strand of CAVAUD010000051.1, from coordinate 14,028 downwards.
CTTGGCAGGGGTGTCCGTAGAAGTCATGTTGGTTCCTTTGTGCGCCGCGAACGGCGCGTCGACGTCTGGCGCAGGGCGCTGACGTGCGGTTTTAGGCCGATAGAAGCTACCTATTATGCGCGATGCCCTACCAAATGCCAAGAAGGCCCTCAAGGTTTTCAACAAACCTTCTTCTGTCCTTCTCGCAAAAAGCCGCAGGTCCGCGCGTACGGCCGCCGGCTCGGCGCACCTTTTTCTCCTCGGCGCGGATGAAGAGGTCCGAGTCGATCGTGGCCTGGCTGTACACGCGCCCGCGCACGCCGATCGCTCTTGCGCCCCGGCCCAGCACCATCGCGGCCAGGCCGATGTCCTGCGTCACGACGACGTCGCCTGGCTCCAGGGCCTCGACGATCGCGAAGTCCGCCGAGTCGGCCCCGCACGAAACTACCAGCGTATCGACCCAAAAGCCGCCCGCGGGCCGGGCGTCCTCGGCGCGTCGCGGGTCGCCGGGGCGCACGTGGCGCTCGAGGTTCTGGGTGGTGTTGCCCGCGATGACCACGGGGACCTTGGCCCGGCGGGCGACGGCAAGGGCCTCGGCCGTGACGGGGCAGGCGTCGGCGTCGATGAAGAGGGTCACGGTCGCGCCGTCCTACTCGGCCGCGCCGTCGCCCGCCGCGCCCGCCGGGGCGTCGCCCGCGGCGCCGGCCGGGGCGTCGCCCGCGGCGCCGGCCGCCTGATACCTATCGAAGAACACCGTCTCGCTCAGCTCCTTGCGCATCCTGTGCAGCCGAGAAGGACGGCTCTTCTCGCTTGGGTAGCCCATCGGCATGATGCCCATGATGCGGTAGCTCGCCGGGATGTCGAACTGGCGGCGCAGCTCAAAGGGGTTGATCAGGCCCACCCAGCAGCTGTGGACCCCGCGCTCGGCGGCGGCCAGGCTCATGTGGTCGGCCACGATCGTGGTGTCGATGACGCCCAGGTCGCCGACGTCGGGGTTTCTCGCCTCGGCCGTCATGTCAAAGGCCAGCACCAGGACCAGCGGCGCGCCAAAGCGGCAGCGGCTGCAGAGGTCGACGCGGGCCAGGTCGTCGGGGTCGCGCAGCACCAAGATGCGCTGCGGCTGCTTGTTCTCTGCAGTAGGGGCGAGGCGTCCCGCCTCCAGAATCGCGGCCAGATCCTCGTCTTTAACAGGGGTATCCGAGAAGCGCCTCTCGCTGTACCTCTCCTGCATAACATCAATAATTGACACAATTGCTCCTTTCGTCAGGTGCCGGTGCACTCACTCAGACCCAAGCAGGTTTACCCGATTTTAGCTATCGAGTGTCGGCAAACGGCAGAAACCCGCCGCCAACTGGCCAAAAATAATGTTTCGAGCATGTTATTTATTGACAGATATGGACGAGTTGTGGACGCAACGGGTCCACTATGTCAGGCGTCCACAGGGGGCGTCTCGGCGCCACAAGAAAAGGAACGCACAAGAAAATGTTCTTCGCAGCACTATCCATTATCTCGATTGCAATTTAGCGCGGGTTGGTGACGAGCCGGCCCGAAAGATAATGGGCGGCTGTCTGATGCGAAGGTGTATGGGCCGCTTGGGTAACCAGGCGGCCTTTTTTGTGTGTCCCAGAAGGAAGGTTTGCACTTCAATGAACAACGGAATCGTACTGATGCTCGTCGCGGCCGTGGTCCTGGCCGCAGCCTACTTGCTGTACGGCAAGTGGCTGGCTAAGTCCTGGGGAGTCGATAAGGACGCCCTGACCCCGGCTCGCCGTATGGAAAACGAGAAGGACTTCTCGCCCGTCTCGTCCTTCATGGCTTTCTCCCACCAGTTCAGCTCCATCTGCGGCGCCGGCCCCGTCACGGGCACCATCGTCGCCATGGCCTTTGGCTGGGTCCCCGTCGTGCTTTGGGTCCTTGTCGGCGGCATCTTCTTTGGCGCGGTGCACGACTTCGGCGCCCTGTACGCCTCGATGAAGAACAACGGCAAGTCTCTGGCCCAGCTGGTCGAGAAGTACATCGGCCGCACCGGTCGCCGTCTGTTCCTTTTGTTCCAGTGGCTCTTCTGCATCATCGTCATCGCGGCCTTCACCTCGATGGTCTGCGGCACCTTCAAGTACACCGCGGCTGCCGAGGGCGGCATCGACTTCACCAAGTCCTACGCCGCTGGCTGCGCCGGCACCATCTCGATCCTCTTCACCTTCGTCGCCATGGCTTTTGGTTGGGCCTACAACAAGTTCAACCTCTCCGGTGCCGCCAAGTTCGGCGCGGCCGTGGTGTCGATCGTCGTGATGTTTGCCGTGGGTATGCAGTTCCCGCTCTACCTCGACCTTAACCAGTGGATCGCCGTCGTTATGGTCTACCTGGTCTTCGCCAGCGCTATGCCGCTGAAGGTCCTCAAGACCCCGCGCGACTACCTCACCACCATCATGATGGTCGTCATGATCGCCGGCGCCGTCATCGGCATCGTCGTCCTGGGCGTCCACGGCAAGGCCACCATCACCGCGCCCGCCTTCACCGGCTTCTCCAACGCCTCCGGCATGATGTTCCCGGTGCTGTTCGTCTCCGTCGCCTGCGGCGCGCTCTCCGGCTTCCACAGCCTGGTTTCCTCCAACACCTCCTCTAAGCAGGTCGCCAACGAGGAGGACGCCGTCAAGGTCGGCTACGGCTCGATGGTCCTCGAGTCCTTCGTGGGCATTCTCGCCATCATCATCGCCGGCATCATGTTCGCTGACATGAACACCGCCGGCACCGGCGCCCTCAACAACGGCGTCGCCTCCACCCCGTTCCAGATCTTCGCCGCCGGCGTCGCCCGCGCCATGGAGGCCTTCGGCGTCGACGCGACCGTTGCCACCGTCTTCATGACCATGAACGTCTCGGCCCTGGCCCTGACCTCGCTCGACGCCGTGGCCCGCATCGCCCGCACCGCCTTCTCCGAGTTCTTCGCCTCCTCCAACGACGCCCTGGCCGTCGACGCCGAGCAGTCCGGCGTCAAGAAGGTCCTGTGCAACCCCTGGTTCGCGACCGTCGTGACCCTGATCCCGGGCCTGGCCCTCACCTTTGGCGGCTACCTGGCCATCTGGCCGCTCTTCGGCGCGTCCAACCAGCTGCTGGGCGGCATGACCATGATCACCCTGGCCGTCTTCTGCAAGTGCACCGGCCGCAAGGGCGCCATGCTCTACGTGCCCGTCGCGTTCCTGCTTTGCTGCACCTTCACCTCGCTGGTGCAGTCCATCATGGGCTGCGTGACCGCGCTTTCCGCCGGCACCGCCGCCTCCGTGTTCAACTCGGTGCTGCAGCTCGTCTTCGCCGTCCTGCTGGTGGTCCTGGGCGTCATCGTCGCCTACAACTGCCTGAAGGAGCTCTTCACCAAGAAGGCCGGCTCCATCCCCGACGAGGAGCCCGAGTGGACCGAGCTCGGCCGCAAGCACTGCGCCGAGGCCCTCTCCGACTCCGCCGCCGTCGCTGCCAACATGGTGGCCGACCAGCAGCAGTAAGCCGCTGCGCCGCCGCGGGCTTCTTGCCCGCTTGATATGGCCTGCAAGCCGCCCGGAACCCCGATTCGCACGGGTTCCGGGCGGCTTTTTCTTGTTGACGGGGATCGTGCGTGCAACAAAACTTCGACTTTGCGGCAAAAATCGATGATTATGAGCCGATTGAAAGGCTTCAACTAATCTTGGGGCGCCCGCATCGGCCGCCCAGGGCCTCAAAACCGCTGCAACATGCCGCAAAGTCGAAGTTTTGTTGCACAAGGACGAGGCCCTTTGAAGCGAAGCCGGTTTGCGGCCGCGGCAGATGGGGTATCTTGATGCCAGCAACCATCCGCGACACGAGGCGAGAGGAGCCCCACATGTCCGAGCTTATCAAGAACGTCGAGAAGTCCCAGGTATTCGACCTGGCCGGCCTGGTCGAGGTCGAGGAGGGCTGCGTTAACAGCCTGACGCTGTCCCAGATGCCCGCCGCCAAGGTGACCCTGTTCGCCATCGACGCCGATGAGGGCATGAGCTCGCACGCGGCCGGCGGAGACGCCATGGTCAACGTCCTCGAGGGCACCGGCGAGATCACCATCAACGGCGTGGCCCACCAGCTTGGCGCCGGCCAGTCCATCGTCATCCCCGCGGGCGCCCCGCACTCGGTGCGCGGCGTCACCGCTTTCAAGATGCTGCTCGTCGTCATCTTCGACGCCTAGACGGCAGGGGAGAAGACCATGGGATTTCGAAACCTCCCCACCGAGGCGCCGCGCACGCTGGCGAGCCTCGTCGAGGCCCGCGCCGGCCAGGTGGCGAGCCGCACGATCACCCGCGTGGGCGACCCCTTGGCGGGCACGGTCCTGGCCTTCGCCGACGGCGAGTCCGTCTCGGAGGAGCGCTACCCGGGCGATACCCTCTACTACCTCATCGAGGGAGCCGCGACGATAAACGGCCAGGTCATGGCCGCGGGCGACGTCCTCGTTGTGCCCGCGGGCATAGAGCATGCCGTCAACCCAAGCGGCCCGGCGAAGCTCCTGCAGCTCACCCTGCAGTAGCGCAGCAAATGAAAACGGCGAGAAGCCCGCTCGAGCTTCTCGCCGTTTCTTGTTGATAGGGAAGTGCGACCCGGGGACGCCGCCCCGCGGCCCGCCCGCGCCGCCGCGCTACTGCGCGTGCGCCCAGGTCGTCTCGGGCGCCAGCTTGAACGCGATGGTGTACTGGTTGATCAGCGGGTCCACGTGGCAGAAGAACACGCGGCCGTCCAAGGGCGCGACCAGCATCTCCTTGACGTGGGCGTCGCCCGCGTCAAGCACCTGGCCCAACGTCTGGCCCGCGCGCACGCGCTCGCCGGGCTCGACGTCGCGCAGGAAGATGCCGCCGGCGTTCTCGCAGCGCACGTCGATGAGGCTGCGCTCGTCCAGGTGAGCGCTCCTAAAGCCGCCGGGCTCGACGCTCTTGATGATGCCGCGCGCGTCCAAGAAGCGCAGGATGCAGTCCTCGACCTCCTCGGCGCCGCGCGTGGACAAAGAGCCCATCTCGCGCACGAAGACCGAGAAGGCGTGCGTGTCCCAGACCTGCCAGTTGTAGTTGAGGGTCGTCGTGTCGAAGCTCGAGGGCTTCTTGGCCACGACGTAGGGGAAGCCAAACGAGTCGGCCAGCTCCAGCGACTCGGCCGAGATGGCGCCCGCGTCGGTCACGCGCACGTGCGGCTGGAAGTCGCCGGGCAGGTAGAAGCTGCAGAGCTGGATGCCGTACTGGAAGCCCTGCACCGCGCTAAAGAGGCCGTCGGCGATGCGCTGGGTCGTCTCGCCAAGGTCGTAGCCCGGGAACATGCGGTTGATGTCGGTGTTGTCGACGGGCCAGAAGCGCTTCTTGATGTTCATCGAGAAGGGGTTGACCGAGGGCACGACCAGCACGCGCTTGCCCGGGTCCATGAGGCCGCGCTCCTCGAGCGCGGTGAGGCGGCGCACCAGGTCGGCGCACACGTAGGTCTGCTCGACCTCGTTGCCGCGCATCGAGCCCACGATCGCCACGCACTTCTCGGCGTCGGCTCGGCCAAACTCGTAGCCCCAGATGGTCAGCGGCTCGCGGTAGGGCGTGTCCAGGGTGTAGAGGCTCACTTTTTTCATTTGACGTCTCCCAGGATACGGGCGAGCAAAGATCCGGGGTAGACCACGGGGTACTCTCGCAGGGTGAACAGAAGGCCGGACTCGGGCGCGGTGACCTCCTCGGCCACCTCGCCGGTCAAGGCGTCGGCCACAACGCCGATGAGCTGGCCTTTCTCGACCATCGTGGCGTGCTCGGCCTCGGGCAGGAAGATGCCGCCGCGGGCAGCGTTGAGGTAGCTCACGTGGCCGTCGTGCGAGATGACCGGGTCGCCCGCGACCTCGAAGCCGCCGCCCCAGGCGCCCAGGTGGGCCGCCAGGCGAAGCAGGCCCTGCGTGAGGTTGTGCCCGTACTCGCGGGTGATGCGCATGCCCACGCCCGTCTCGACGACCAGCGTGCGGGTGCCGCGCTCGTTCAAGGCGTAGGCGAAGGTCGACTGCAGGACGGTGGCGGACGCGTGGACCCACACGAAGTCGACGTTCAGCAGCGGCGCCAGCGGCACCAGGGCCTCGGCAGAAAGCTCGTTCACGCGCACCTGCGGCATCTCGCGCAGGAAGATGTTGGAGGCGTGGATGTCCACGGCGACGTCTGCGCCCTCGATGTCGGCGATGACGGCCGCGGCCAGGGTCTCGGTGAGGTCTGCGTCGGCGTTGCCCGGGAAGGTCCGGTTGAGGTCGACGTCGAACATCGGCACGCCGCGCTCGATCGAGTTGATGCCCAGGGGGTTGATGGCGGGGTAGATGTCCACCGTGCCGTAGAGCTTGTCCTTGTTGGCCTCCAGGATCTGGCCCAGCTTAAAGGCCACGTACTGGCCCTCGAGCTCGTCTCCGTGGATGCCGGTGACCACCGCCATGCGCGGCTTGTGGCCGTCGAGGGCGGCCTCCCCGCCAAAGGGGGCGGCCGCTGTGCCCTCGATCGAGTGCTTCTTTATCTGCAGATGCTCGCCGATGGGCAGCTCTGCGGAGAAAATCGTGCTGATCACTTACAGAACCTCTTCTGCCCCCAACGTGGGATTGCCGACCCACGGGGCGTCGTCGACTACGCGTACGCGCACGTACTGAGCCTGACGCGCGCCACCAGTGAGAATACCGCTTTCGACGGGGCAGTCGGCGAAGTCGCGCCCATGCGCAACCGCAATGTAATCTGTGTTGACCAGGCGGTCGTGGGTGGGGTCGAAGCCCACCCAGTGGCGGCCGTCGTAGGCCTCGACCCAGGCGTGGGTTGCCCCCTCGCCCAGCATGAGGCCGCTCACGTAGCGAGAAGGGATCCCGGCCACGCGAAGCGCCGCGACCAGGATATGCGAGAAGTCCTGGCAGACGCCCGCGCCGGCGGCCAGGGCCTCCTCGGCGCAGGTGTCGACGGTCGTGGAGCCCGGCTCGTAGCGCATCGCGTCATAGACGGCGCTGGTGAGATGGGCGGCCTTCTCGGCTGCCGTCGCGTCGTCCAAGCCGGCCAGCGCCTCGGCGACCAGGGCCTGGATGGCCGGGCCCGGCTTGCACTTCTCGCTTGTGCGCAGGTAGATGGGGTGGCAGTACTCCAGGGTGGGCGAGGCCTCGGCAAGGTCGCAGACCATGACCGAGCCGGACGAGATGAACGAGAAGCCCGTGTGCTCCTCGGCGATGCGTCCTACCAGCAGTTTGTTGCCAAAGCCGTCGGTCTGCTCGGCGATCGAGGTGGACGGCGTGACCATGGCCTGGGAGTCCAGGACCGTCTGCGTCGAGGTGCTCGAGGGCAGGCAGCGCAGGACAAAGTCGTGCTCGCGCACGGGCTCGCTGAACTCGAGCTCGGTCTTGAAGGTGAAGTTGAGGATCTTCATGGGCGCCCCCTACGACGTCGTGAACAGGTTCGCGACGCAGGTGAGCAGCTGGCCGAGCTCGTCGTAGGTGGTGAAGTGCGGGAAGCGGTCTGAGTAGACGATGTCGACGAGCTTCTTGAGCTCGGCTTGGCTGTAGGGCGCGCCGGTGCGGTTGATGCGGCTGGCCAGGCGGTGGACCTCCTGCTTTAAGCGGTCGAGGCGGAAGTTCAGGCGCGCGTAGAGGTCGATCCTCTCGCACGAGATGCCGCACTTGATGATGTTTCTCGCCGCGTCGTCGTCCACGAAGTCGTCGACGCAACCCTTGAACGCCATGATGTTGTCTTGAACGAGCTGCAGGTCAAGCAGGGGGGCGTCCGAGAGCTTGGCCGCGACCAGGGCGTCGTAGGCCATCTGGATGTAGCTTAGGGTCTCGGTGCCCAGGACGTCGCGCAGGCGCACGGCGTTGTCGTAGGCGCCGTCCATCGAGTGGGCGACCGACTCGGCGATCGCGGCGTCAAAGAGGCACGACCTAAAGAACTCGCGCGGGGTCTCGGTCTGGGCGTCGAAGCCCAGCTCCTCGAGCTGGCCCTTCCAGTTGCCCTCCACGCTGTCCAAAGCGCGGTCGTAGGTTGCGATGATAAAGCGCTGCGTGGTGTAGCTGCGCTCCATGTAGCGGCCAAGCCAAAGCAGGTGGTCGACCTTTTCTATCGAGAGAGCACCCATGTGTCTTTGAACCCTCCTCCCTGGGACGAATTGACGATGGCGCTGCCCGCGTCGGGCGAGAAGCGCGTGAGGCCGCTGGGCCAGACGGTGGTCTCTTGGCCGGCGGCGGACAGGACGAACGCGCGCAGGTCGGCCTTTCTCGGCTGGACCTCGCCGTCGATCATGGTGGGCAGGCACAGGAAGTCGATGACCTCCTGGGCGATGAAGCGGCGCGGCTCGCGGCGGATGAGGGCCTTGAGGTCCTCGAGCTTCTCGGCGTCAAGCGAGCTGCCAAAGACGACGCCGTAGCCGCCCGCCTCGGCGACGTCCTTGATGACCAGCTTGTCTGCGTGGTCTTGGACGTAGGCCATGTCGTCGGGATAGAAGGGCAGGTAGGTGGGGGCGTTTTGCAGGATGGGCTTCTCGCCGAGGTAGTACTCGACCATCTTGGGGACAAAGTAGTAGATGCCCTTGTCGTCCGCGGCGCCGTTGCCGGGGGCGTTCACGATGGCGAGGTTGCCGGCGCGGTAGGCGCTCATGATGTTGGGGACGCCGATCAGCGAGTCGGGGCGGAAGCACAGGGGGTCGAGGAACTCGTCCGAGAGGCGGCGGTAGATGGCGCCGACCTTGCGGTTGGTCTGGGCGTCGCGGTACCACAGCTGCTCGTTCTCGACAAAGAGCTCGGAGGGCTCGGCCAGGACGCAGCCGGCGCGCTCGGCCAGGTAGGTGTGCTCGAAGTAGGCGGCGTTGTAGCGGCCCGGGGTGAGCAGGACGTTGATGCCCCCGCGGTTCACCGAGTCCATGACGCGGCGCAGGCGCTCGCCGTAGTCGCGGTTGTCGACGAGGGGCGTCGCGCGGAAGGTCTCGGCGTCGCAGCGGCGGCAGAGGTCGCGGGCGATCAGCGGGTAGGAGGCGCCGGAGGGGATGCGCAGGTTGTCCTCGAGGACGAACCACTCGTCATTCTCGCCTTCTACCAGGTCGATTCCCGAGATGTGGCTGTAGATCTTGCCCGGCGGCACGATGCCCTCGCACTGCGGCAGGTAGCCGGAGCTGGCGAAGGCGAAGTCCTCGGGCACGACGCCGTCTTTGACGATTTGCTTCTCGCCGTAGATGTCGGCGAGGTAGGCGTTAAGGGCGTCGACGCGCTGGGCCAGGCCGCGCTCGAGCTTTGCCCAGGTGGGCGCGGCGATCGTGCGCGGGATGGGGTCGAACGGGAAGAGGCGCTCGTTGAACGTCCCGTTCTTGTACAGGCCGAATTTGACCCCGTAGCGCGCGAGCTGCTGATTTATCTTGGGTGCATGCTCTAGGAGCTCGTCATAGTGCGGCATGGCCCATCCCTCTCTCACTTGTTGTCTGGTCACGTGTCGTTTGGCACGGGGTCCATGATGGGGGAGGGTTGTTTCGCCGCCGGGCGGGCTTGGTTTCGCCCGCGTGAACAGCTGTTGTCAAGTTGTGTCCGGGGGGACGGGCGCGGAGACGGGCGCGGCGGGGCGGAGACGGGCGGGCGGAGACGGGCGGCCGCTAGTACAGGAAGGGGAGGGCGGGCAGCTCGTTCTTCTCGATTACGTGCTCGAGCATCGCAGCGAAGCCCTGGGGGTCACGGATCTGGAACTGCATGTGGTTGTGGCCCTCGAAGACGGGGAAGTGGCCGCGCGGGTAGGCGGCCATGACGGCGCCGCGGTACTTGAAGTGGTCCTCCGCGCTGCCGAACTCCCAAAACGAGCGGGCCTGCAGGTCCTCGGGAAGCGAGGGGAAGGGCTTGTCCTCCAGGCTGTCGGCCAGCTGGCGGCGCAGGTTGGCGTAGGTGAGGTGACGCCCCGCCTCGATGAAGTAGGGCTTGATGGCGTCGTCGTCGCACCACATGATGTGCTTCAAGGTGGCTCCGCGCGATCGCCAGAGGCTCTTGATGGCCAGGTAGAGGACGGGCGTCATGGCGCGCCGGGTGCCGGGGGCGATTTGGGCGAACTGGCCGCCGTCGAAGAAGGCGCAGGTGACGGGCAGGGTGGTCTGGGCGAGAAACGCGCAGGCCAGGTCGGCGCCGATGGAGGACGAGACGACGAGGGCAAGGCTTCGCACGCCCTTCTCGGCTAGGAAAGCCTCGACCTGGCGGACCTCGTCGTCCTTGCTTTGGTAGGTTTGGCCTGGGCAGTAGACGGTCGAGGTGGGCATGACGCAGAAGTAGCGGGCCGCGAGGTTGGCGGCAACGGGCTCGCTGCTCGCGCCGGTGACGCCCATGGCGTGGAAGAAGAGGACGGCTGGGTTGGAGGGGTCTCCCATGGTCGAGAAGAGCATCGCGGCCTCCTTGGCGGGGCGTTTGGGACGTTGAAGTTAGCCTAGGTTTACCTTGATTGTCCCAGTATAGACCTGCGGGCGCGAGCCCGGCGCGACGCGCTACAATGGCCGCATGAAACCTATCGCGCACATCCATACAGACATGCCGCAGAAGTTCGGCATCCCTCGCAACAGCTTTTTGGCCCCTCACCTGCAGGGGCAGATTGTCTTTGAGCCCGAGTTCGCCCGCGCCGACGCGGTGCGCGGGTTAGACGAGTTCTCGCACCTGTGGCTGCTGTGGCGCTTCGAGAACGGGGCTCCGGGCGGGACGGCGGCCGACGTCGCGGCGGACACGGCGGCTCCGGCGGGCGGTGCCGGGGCAACGAAGCCCTGGTCACCGACGGTGCGGCCGCCGCGCCTGGGCGGAAGCGAGCGCGTGGGCGTCTTCGCGACGCGCAGCCCCTTTAGGCCTAATCCCATCGGCCTTACCTGCGTTGAGCTGGAGCGCGTCGAGTTGGACGACGAGGTGGGCCCCGTCATCCACGTGCGCGGCTGCGACCTGCGAGACGGCACGCCGATCTTGGACATCAAGCCCTATATTCCCTTTGCGGATTGCCACCCGGACGCGACCGGCGGCTGGATCGAGCGCGCCCCCTGGGCGGAGCTTGAGGTCGACTTCCCGGCTGAGCTGCGCGCCTGCGTCGAGTCCGAGAAGCTTCCCGGCCTGGTAGAGGTCCTGCGTCAGGACCCTCGCCGAGCCGGTAGCAAGCACGAGCCCGAGCGCGTCTACCACCTGGCCTTTGCCGGCCACGACGTCTCCTTCACGGTCGACGGGCCCGTCCTGCATGTCGTTGGCGTCGAGTAGGGGCGCTTGGCACGGCTCGAGCGACTTTTTCCATTTTAAATTTCAACTCGCCGAGTAGCCGGCCCTTGCGCTCGCCGCTCAACTGGGCAAACGTGAAGCGCGAACGGTCGTCTACTCGGCGTTCTCGAATTTAAAGTGGAAAAAGTCGCTCGGGATTGGGGGAGTGGCCAGCGTCCGCCCAGGCCCGTCTCGCTTACCTGGCCTTTTTCTCCCAGCGGAGCAACAGCGACGAGTTGAGGATCACGAAGACGCTGCCGCAGTTGTGGACGAGGGCGCCGGAGACGGGATCGAGGACGGCCAGAAGCGCCAGGACGACGGCCAGGAAGTTCAGGCCCATCGAGAAAACCAGGTTCGCGCGGATGACGCGCATCATGTGACGCGAGAGCTCGACCAGGTGGGGCAGGCCGGCGATGCCGTCGCTCACGATCGCGATGTCGGCGGCCTCGACCGCGACGTCGCTGCCGGCGCCGCCCACCGCGATGCCGACGAAGGCGCGTCGCAGGGCCGGGGCGTCGTTGACGCCGTCGCCCACCATGGCGACGCGGCGGCCGTCCGCTTCGGCCTGTTCGATGTAGGCCATCTTGTCCTCGGGGCGGCAGCCGGAGCGGTGGGCGCCTATCCCAACCTGCCCGCACACGGACGCGGCCGCTGCCTCGTTGTCGCCGGTGAGAAGGACGGGCTCGACGCCCAGGTCGCCCAGCTCGGCCACGGACGCGGGCGACTCGGGGCGTACGGTATCCGAGAGGGCAATGACCCCGGCGGCCCGCCCGTCGACGGCCACGAAGGCCGGGGTGTTGCCAGTGGCCCGCAGGCGCTCGGTCGCCCCCGCGTCCCAGGCGCTGGTGGGAATACCCAGCTCAGCCATCATGTTCTCGCTGCCGACGCAGACCTGGCGGCCGGCAACCGTGGCCGTGACGCCGCGCCCTGGCTCCATCGAGAAGTCGGCCGGCTCGGCAACCGCGACCCCGCGCCGCTGCGCGCAGGCCACGACAGCCTTGCCCAAGGGGTGCTCGCTTCTCGCCTCGGCAGACGCGGCAAGCGAGAAGACCTCGTCTGCCTCAAGCCCCGCCCCGGGCGCGGCGACCACGGCGGCGACCTCGGGCTTTCCCGCCGTGATCGTCCCCGTCTTGTCGAAGGCGACCTGCCCCACCTGAGCCAGGCGCTCCAGCGCGTCGCCCTCCTTTACCAAAAAGCCGTGCTTGGTCGCGTTGCCGATCGCGGCCACGATGGCCGTCGGCGTCGCCAGCACCAGCGAGCACGGGCAAAAGACGACCAGCACGGTCACCGAGCGCAGGATCTCGCCGGTGACCAGCCAGGCCCCGCCGGCCGCGAGCAGCGCGCCCGCGACCACCCAGGTCGCCCAGCGGTCGGCCAGGCGCACGATCTTGGCCTTGCCGGCGTCGGCGCTCTGGACCAGGCGCGCCATCCGGCGGATCGAGCTGTCCTCGCCCACGTGGGTCGCGCGCACGTCCGCGCTGCCAAACTGGTTGACGGTGCCGGCGCTCACCTCGTCGCCGGGCTGCTTGTCGACGGGCATCGGCTCGCCGGTGACGGCGGACTCGTCGACGCTGGTGGTGCCCGCGACCACGACGCCGTCGACCGGGATCGTCTCGCCGGGAAGGACGCGCACGACGGCGCCCAGCTCGACGTCGTCGACGTTGACCAGGCTTATCTCGCCGTCTGTCCCAACGACGCGGGCCTGGCGCGGGGCGAGCTCGACCAGCCGGGCGATCCCGCGCTGGGCTCGTTCGACGGTGAGCTCCTCGAGCAATCCGCCCAGCTGCATGATGAGCGCGACCTCGCCCGCGGCGAAGTACTCGCCGATGGCGACCGACGCGATGAGCGCGATGGAGACCAGCAGGTCGGCCTTGACGTCGAACTCGGTCACGAGGGCGATCGCGGCCTCGATCACGATGGGCGCGCCGCACAGGACAATGGCCACCCAGGCAGGGTCGACGGCGAGCTGGCCGCCCCCGGCAAAGCTGATCGCCAAGAAAAGGGCCGAGGTGACGAGAAACGCGACGTCTTTGCGCGTCCCGCCGGCGCCCAGCAGGTCCTCGACGGGTTTGAGGTAGGGTTTCAGGCTTTCCATGTCTCTCCGAACTTCGTTTCTGTTATCGAACACTAAGTTCGGTATAATCCAGGCGGTTCGGCGACAACAGAGGCAATCCGCGGCGGCTGGGCCATAGCGCACGCGCCGCCCACATTGCCCGATACCGTACGTTTCCTGCGGTTTGTTCAGGATTGGGAGGCAACGATGGCAACCGAGAAGCTCGACCGGCGCCAGCGCAAGACCCGCAAGGCCATCTACGACGCCTTCGAGGCCCTCATGGCCGAGGAGCACTACAGCTGCGTGACCGTCGCGCAGATCATCGACCGCGCCGACGTGGGCCGCAGCACCTTCTACGCGCACTTCGAGACCAAGGACGAGCTGCTCGACCAGATGTGCCGCGAGATCTTCGACCACATCTTCGAGGGCGTCAACGAGCAGTGCGTGACGCACCCGGGACTGGTCACCCAAAGCCTCGAGGGCAAGCTGACCCACCTGCTCTATCACCTGCGAGACACGCGCGGCGGGGTGTGCGGCAAGCTCGTGCGCGAGGGAGAGCCGCACTTCACGGCCTATTTCGAGGCGCAGCTAGATGAGCTGTTCGAGAAGAGCGGCGCCGCGGCGGCGCAGGGCGTGCCGGCCGAGTTTGCGCGGGTGCTTTTGGTGAGCTCCTTCTCGCGCGCGGTCTCGTGGTGGTTCGCGGCCGGCGCCGGGAAGGCCCCCGAGCAGGTCGCCGCCTGGTACATCGCCCAGATGGGCCTTTAGGCGAGACGGTCTTCGGCCGCGGGGCCGG